>JAHEDW010000079.1 GCA_024641025.1 Gallionella sp. | reverse complement strand
TTCGGATCATTTTGACTTTGCTCAGTGGCTGATGGAAATCGGCATCCAGTCCATGTCCCTGAACCCGGATACATTATTGGACACTTGGGGCAAACTTGGTGAGGTACAACCAAAGGAATAGTGAGTACCACCTAAGTTAGTCAGCATACTGACGGGAAAGCTCGATTTGATGAAGGCTGCTTCGAAATAAATGTAGCGCAGTACGCGAATCGTATATGTTTGTCTGATTTGACAAACAGTTGTACGCTTTAGTCTTTACATTTGAAGCTAGTGTGTCACAAAGTATCCATTAATATGCTGTCATAATCACGTTTTTGTTTTTTCTGCGTTGCAATGTCCCCATTGTATTTGTCAATAAACTATGCATTTCCCTGTTCCAGTTCAACATGCTCGCCTGACTCACCCAAAATATCGTGCTGATATTGATGGCTTGCGCGCTATTGCAATTCTGTCAGTTGTTGGGTTTCACATGTTTCCCCTATGGTTTCCGGGGGGATTCATCGGCGTTGATATATTTTTCGTCATTTCAGGATTTCTAATTTCCACGATAATTTTTGGCAGCCTGGAACGAAACAATTTCAGTTTCCTGGATTTCTACATCAGGCGAATAAAGCGTATCTTTCCGGCCTTGCTGTTGATTTTATTTGCATGCCTCTTGATTGGCTGGTTCATATTGACGCCTGCTGAATACAAGCAATTGGGCAAGCACATAGCAGGTGGAGCAGGGTTCATATCCAACTTCATCCTTTGGGGCGAAAGCGGCTACTTCGATACAGAATCAGCGAAAAAGCCATTGCTACACCTATGGTCTCTGGGTATTGAAGAACAATTCTATTTTTTCTGGCCGCTTCTTCTGGCTTTCGTTTGGAAAAGGAAGTGGAGGTTCGTGTCGGTTACAGCAGCCATAGCTGTCATTTCATTTGCATTTAATATTTACATTATCGACAAGGATTACAAGGCAGCCTTCTATTTGCCCACTTCAAGATTCTGGGAGTTGATGATTGGCAGCATATTGGCCTATATCGTATTGCATAAGCCACATCTGAACGTGCGATACAAGAATGTTCAATCAATTTTGGGGGTGGCATTGATAGTCCTGGGCATGACACTTCTTAACAAAGAGCGAGCGTTTCCTGGTTGGTGGGCATTGTTACCTGTTTTGGGGTCATTCTTGTTGATTTCAGCAGGGCAAAATGCTTGGTTCAATTGGAACATCTTGTCTAATAGATTGTTAGTATGGGTTGGGCTAATCAGCTACCCGCTTTACTTGTGGCACTGGGTGCTGATTTCATTTGCTCGGATCGTGCAAGGTCAAACACCTCCTCCTGATGCGCGGATCGCTATCATTTTTGTTTCCTTTGCGCTTTCTTGGATTACGTACCAGATGATTGAAAGACCAGTACGTCTGGGTGGGCACGGTAGTCTCAAGGCAATTACCCTGCTTGTGCTGATGGTGTTAACAGGGCTCACTGGTTATACCCTTTATCGGTTTGATGGATTCGACTTCAGAGATAGCGAAAGGGACGTCGGAAGCCTTGCCAAGCAATACCAAAAGTGGGATTACATATTCAACCAGACTTGCATCGATAAATATGGAAGAGATCAATTAACTTTCTGCATAGCCAGCAACGCGAACCCTGAGATAATTCTTTTCGGCGACAGCCACGCCAATCAGCTCTACCCTGGATTGGTAAAGGCATATGGGAAATCCAAAGGTATACTTTCAATAGGTAATGGCCCTCCGCTTGGCTCCGTTAAGGTGACATTTCAAAATGTCACAGGCCATCCATGGCTATTTGGCCACGAGTCATACAAGAAAGTTTTGAGGGAAATCAAGAATTCTGACGAATTGAAGACTGTGGTGCTCTCCTCCAGCTGGGATCCTCTAATCCACGGTAGTTTCTATCCTCTTGAAAATCATTGGATACCGACTGGAAGCATATTTCTGTCCTTGGAGAACGAATATCCGCGTTCGGACAATTTGGACGTTTTTAAATTCGGTTTCGAGCAAACGATAAGAGAACTTCTGATCGCGAATAAAAAAGTCGTCATTGTTATCGACACTCCAGAAGTTATGGCCAATCCTGAACTATGCCTGAAGAATATTAATTCCGATAATTTCTGTACCTTTAAAAAGTCGGGTGTGATGCTTAGACAGAAGTACTTCCGGAATTACTTGAAGGAAATTAAAGCCAGATATCCCCAAGTTGAAATATTTGACCCTGTTCCGATAATGTGTCCCCAAGAGGCATGCCTAATGCACAATAACAAATATCTTTTATACAGGGATTTCTCTCACATCAGCGAGTATTCTAGCGGGAAGATTGGCAGGCAACTTCGCGTGGTTATCGATTCCTTGGAATAATTGGCACCTGAGATTCTTGGTTGTGAAAGATAATATTTGGCATTGCTTATGTAAGATCAAGTCATGGAAAATTGCAGAGAAGGAATGTTTACGAGCATAGGGTTTTGAAGATGATCATTGGGGGTAGGCGAAGTCTTGATGCGCCATCTATTAGGATATTCAATTCGATAGGCATTTCTTAGAAATCAAGGATAGCAACATCTAAACATAATGTTGCGATTGATCTTTGCCCAAACAAATTTCCGTAATTGCCTACTTTTTAGGCAACGACTTTTTGGAAAGCCCATATACAGTTCGCAGATTAATGTCTAACTGTTAGCGTCGCCCAACAGTGCGTGCAATCATTGCCCCCGAATCAGTTTCTATTTAATCAAGCGTCAGGCGTTTTCTTCGCTTCCGATTTAGCTTCATTGCCGGAGCCATCTGCCATATGCGCGTAAAGCGCGTATTGCTGCTGTAGTTGGTTGTCGTAGAACGCCTGGACTTCTGCGCCTTCCTCGTCCATCTCGCGCAACAGTCCGCGGAAGCGCGGCTCGTTCTGGATGAACTCGCGGTATGGCATTGAGGGTTTCGGTGAATCCAACGAAAGCGGATTCTTGCCGTCCTTTGCGCGACGGGGATCAAAGCGAAACAAGGGCCAGTGTCCGGTCTTGACCGCCAGCTCCTGTTGCTGGTGCTGTTTTCCGAGGTCGTAGCCATGTTCGCCGCAGGGGCTGTAGGCGATGATGACAGATGGCCCGTCGTAAGATTCTGCTTCGAGGAAAGTCCTCAGCGTATGGGTGTCCTTTGCGCCGTATGCCACATGTGCAACGTAGACATGACCATAGCTCATGGCGATCTGCGCCAGATCCTTCTTGCCAGTGTGTTTGCCTCCGGCAGCGAATTTCGCGATAGCGCCACGTGGAGTGGCCTTGGACATCTGCCCGCCTGTGTTGGAATAGACCTCGGTGTCGAGCACCAGGATATTGACGTTGCGACCCGTGGAAATAACATGATCCAGGCCTCCGAATCCGATGTCATAAGCCCATCCGTCCCCACCTATGATCCAAACGCTTTTCTTCACCAGATATTCGACCAGGCTTTCCAGTTGTCGTGCAGGTGCAGCATCGATACCCTGGAGCTTATTGCGTAAGATCCCGACTCTTTCTCGCTGCTGAAAGATGCCCGCTTCATTCGTCTGGTCGGCGTTGAGAATTGCATCGGAGAGCTCGTTGCCGATCTTGCCCTTCAGTTGCCCAAGCAATTCGCCGGCATGTTCAGCATGCTTGTCTATGCTGACGCGGAACCCCAGTCCAAACTCCGCATTGTCTTCGAACAATGAGTTGCTCCAAGCCGGGCCGCGGCCTTCGGCGTTCTTGCAATAAGGCGTGGTGGGGAGATTGCCGCCATAGATGGATGAACAACCGGTTGCGTTGGCTACAACCATACGGTCGCCAAATAACTGGCTAGCCAAGCGGATATAGGATGTTTCACCGCAGCCGACACAGGCTGAGGAAAACTCGAACAGCGGCTGCATCATCATCGCGCCCTTGATAGTGGTGGCCTTTAAGAGCGTGCGGTCATACTCAGGCAGGTTGAGGAAGAATTCGAAATTATTGCGTTCCTGATCCCGTAGCGGTGCCATGGGCCGCATTTCCAGTGCCCTGTGCCCATCGACCTTGGAAACTGCCGGACAGATGTCTACGCACAAAGTGCATCCGGTGCAGTCCTCGGGTGCTACCTGATAACTGATGTGCATTCCCTGCTCGAAGTCCTTGCCCTTGACCTGTATATGCTTGAAGGTCGGAGGCGCATTTGTGACCAGATCGGCAGAAAACAATTTGCTGCGGATTGCTGTGTGTGGGCAGACAAAAGGACATTTACCGCAATGAATGCATAACTCTTCATCCCATACTGGGATCTCCTGCGCCAGGTTGCGCTTGTCCCACATCGACGTACCTGTCGGCCAGGTTCCGTCATTCGGAAGTGCGCTTACAGGCAGGGAGTCACCACGCCCGGACATTATTTCTGCGGTGATCTTGCGCACAAATTCCGGGGCATTTGAAGGCACAGCCTCAGGCATCTCGTGGGTGCTGCTTACGGTTGCGGGTATGGCAATCTCATGCAGGTTTGCGATCGTTTCATCGATTGCCTTCCAGTTGGCTTCGACTACTGCTTGCCCCTTCTTACCATAGGATTTCTCTGCAGCATGCTTGATCTTTTCGATGGCAACATTGCGTGGCAATACTCCGGATATCGCAAAAAAGCAGGTCTGCATGATTGTATTGATACGGTTACCCATCCCGGTTTGCTTTGCAATGGCATAGGCGTCGATGACGTAAAACTTGATCATCTTGGAGATTATCTGTTGCTGCATCTTGCGCGTCAGGAAGTCCCATACCTTATCCGGAGATGCAGGTGTATTGACCAGGAATACGGCACCTTTGGCAGCTGAATCCAGCATTTCGTATCGATCCAGAAACACCGGTTGGTGGCATCCGATGAAGTTTGCCTCGTTGTTGGCTATCAAATAGGGGGAATGTATGGGCCTTGATGAGAAGCGCAAGTGCGAGATTGTCGCAGCACCAGCTTTTTTCGAATCGTAAACAAAATAGCCCTGGCCGTAGAGTTCTGTTTCCTCCCCCATGATCTTGATGGTGTTCTTGTTGGCGCCTACCGTCCCGTCAGAGCCAAGGCCATAGAACATGCAGCACATAACACCCTGACCGGTGTCGGTTCTGAAGTCCGGATCCCACTTCAGGCTGGTGTGGCTTAGGTCATCGAATATGCCGATAGAGAAATGATTCTTTGGTTGGTCCTTTTTCAATTCATCGAACACGCCCTTGATCATTCCCGGCGTAAATTCCTTGGAAGACAGTCCATATCTCCCTCCCACCACGCTTGGGAAGTCTTTGAATTTGCTTGTTCCACGGGTGTGGGCTTCACAGATAGCCGTTACCACATCCTTGTATAGCGGTTCGCCGTCAGCGCCCGGTTCCTTGCACCGATCCAATACGGCAATACGCCGTGCAGCGGTCGGAATTATCTTGAGTAATTCGTCCGGCGCGAACGGACGGAACAGGCGAACTTTCACGGCACCAACCTTTTCATCATGATGGTTGATGTGATCAACCACTTCTTCCACTGCTTCCGCGCCCGAACCCATCAAAATGATCACACGCTCTGCGTCTGGCGCACCAACATATTCATATAGTTGGTATTGACGGCCGGTAAGCTTAGCAAACTTGTCCATTGCTGCTTGAACGATGCCGGGCATGCGCTGGTAGAAAGGATTGACAGATTCGCGTGCCTGGAAATATACGTCCGGGTTTTGCGAGGTTCCGCGAATGAATGGATGGTCAGGCGTCAGGGCGCGAGTGCGATGGGAGAATACCAGTTGGTCGTCAATCATTGCACGTACCACTTCAACCGGCACCTGCTCGACTTTGGCCACTTCGTGGGAAGTGCGAAAACCATCAAAAAAGTGCAGGATCGGTACACGCGCCTCAAGCGTTGCTGCCTGTGCGATCAAGGCCAGATCCATTGCCTCCTGCACCGAATTTGATGCGAGGCATGCAAAACCGGTGGAGCGCGCCGCCATGACGTCACCGTGGTCGCCGAAGATCGACAGACCCTGGGCGGCAAGCGCGCGCGATGCAACATGCATGACGAAGGGAGTGAGTTCGCCTGCGATCTTGTACATATTGGGGATCATCAGCAGCAAGCCTTGCGATGCGGTAAAGGTCGTCGCCAGGGAGCCGGTTTGCAGCGCGCCGTGTATGGTTCCGGCTGCGCCGCCTTCGCTTTGCATTTCGACTATTTCGGGGACAGTGCCCCAAAGATTTTTGCGGCCTTGGGAAGACCAGGAATCAGAAAATTCACCCATTGGGGAAGAGGGGGTGATTGGATATATCGCAATCACCTCGTTGGTCATGTGGGCGATATAGGCTACGGCCTCATTGCCGTCAATAGTTACCATGCGCGCTTCAGACATCAAGCACCTCCAAGTAAATCTATTCTAGAAGTTCACGATAAACAGCATATACCTTTTCGGATTTTCTTGCTTGGTCAAACACCAGCATGGCTCAGGTTTTAATTGACGGGGCAAAATATCTTGAACTCTTTCCCGTAATACCTCTATGGCCGGGTGAAATTATTTGATCTGTCCGCGCTCGATACTGATGCCCACCATTTTGCAGTTGCGAATTGCTTGCAGCTTGGCAACACTGACTTTAACCCATGGGGCTTTGAAATCCTTGATGATGATTTGTGCGATGTGTTCGGCAAGGGTTTCGAGCAGAGAGAAGTGGCCATCGCTCAGCACCGTCTGAATATGTTGTGCAACATCTGCATAATCCAGTGCGTCCTTGATGTCGTCACTAGTGCAGGCGCGGCTACTGGGCAGCGCGATCTCAAGATCGAGCTGGAGGGTTTGCGGTACCCTTTTTTCCCATTCGTAGATTCCAATGAGTGTGGTGACCTTGAGTTCTTTCAGAAAGATGATGTCCATGGCAGTTGTTAGAGAATGGCGTAAAATTGGCGCTCCTGCATTTTAAGATATTCCTGATGATGACCTTGGTTTTTGTTGTGTGTGCCTATTTATTGGGCTCGATCTCTTTTGCATTGGTAAGCAGCAAGCTGTTTGCCTTGCCAGACCCTCGCAGCTATGGTTCCGGCAATCCGGGTGCAACCAATGTGCTGCGAAGTGGAAAAAAGGCTGCGGCCGCGTTGACTCTGCTTGGCGATGCTGCGAAGGGCTGGTTGGCGGTTTTCCTGGCGATATCGTTTGCTCTGTCCAATATTCAGATCGCTTCGGTTGCGCTGGCGGTATTCCTCGGTCATCTTTTTCCCGTGTTCCTGGGCTTCAAGGGAGGCAAGGGCGTGGCGACGGCTTTGGGCGTATTGCTGGCCCTGAATGTCTGGTTGGGATTGGGTGGGCTGGCCACCTGGGTGTTGATTGCAGCAGCGTTTCGACTTTCATCGCTTGCCGCGCTGGTAGCCGCCGTCGTTACTCCTGGCTATGCAATATTGCTTGGCTTGCCGCAAGAATGGGTATTGGCATCCGTTGCAATGTCACTATTGCTGGTTTGGAGGCACAAGCGAAACATTAGCAATCTGATAGCGGGGAAGGAAGCCAAGATCGGTCAGGGCAGCAAATCTCCATAACCTAAATCTGCCAGATTCCAGCGCGGCTTGACGTCGAAACGGTAATCCTTTTTGCCTTGTTGTAGTTCAAGCCGTAAAGCGCCTGCGAACGCGATCATCGCGCCATTATCGGTGCAGAATTCCAGGTCAGGATAAAATACTTCTCCGCCGCGTTTGCCGATGCCCTCGGTCAGGCGGTGGCGCAGCATTTGGTTTGCACCGACGCCGCCCGCCACTACTAATTGACTCAATCGGGTCTGTGCAAGCGCGGAGAGGGCTTTGTGTGCCAGCACTTCAACGATGGCCTCTTGCACGGCGTATGCGATATCGGCCCGCGTTTGTTCGTCATCATTGCTTTGTTTTACCAAGGTCAGTACTGCGGTTTTTAACCCACTGAAACTGAATTCCAGATCGCCACTGTGAAGCATCGGGCGAGGCAATTTGTGCATTCCAGGGCGGCCAAGCAGGGCAAGCTTTGCCAGTGCGGGGCCGCCCGGATATCCAAGTCCAAGCAGTTGCGCGCTCTTGTCAAATGCTTCGCCGGCTGCGTCATCCAGTGTCTCGCCGAGCAAGGTGTAACGCCCCACACCATCTACCCGCATCAATTGTGTATGTCCACCAGAAACGAGTAAGGCAACGAATGGAAATTTCGGCGCGGGTTCGGATAACAAAGGTGATAACAGGTGGCCTTCAAGATGGTGGATGCCGATGGTTGGAATGTCGAGTGCATAGGCCAATGCATTTGCGATGCTTGCCCCGACCAGCAGTGCCCCGCCCAAGCCGGGTCCTTGAGTGTATGCGATTGCATCAAGCTGCTCCAGCGATACGTCTGCTTCATTCATCACCTGTCGCACCAGTGGAATGAGTCGCCGGACATGATCACGAGAGGCAAGTTCGGGTACGACGCCGCCATATTCGTTGTGCATGGCGACTTGCGAGTACAACGCATGAGCCAGTAAACCACGTTCCATCTGATAGAGCGCAATTCCAGTCTCATCGCAAGATGTTTCGATTCCCAGTGTGAGCAGTGACATTTGTATTTTCCGGGTGAGATTGCATTGTAGTGAAATCGCTTCCTGCGGCCTATCAGAAATTATTATCAAAATAATTTCAGAAAAGAGTTGACGGGAGCTTTTGCATCTCTATAATGCGCACCTCTTCGCTGACCGGCAATATTTCCGGGCAGCCGTTCTTTAAAAAACAAACGAACAACCGACGAGTGTAGGTACTTGGTTTTTGGGAAGTTTTCGTGTTCATTATAGGCACGGGAACGACTTTAAAAATATAGTAGTACTTAC
>JAHEDW010000027.1 GCA_024641025.1 Gallionella sp. | reverse complement strand
ATAACCTATACGTTAAAACGCAGTCGAAAGCGACGCAGCATAGGATTGCACATAGACGAACGAGGTTTAACAGTAAGCGTGCCGATACGCTCCTCAGAAATATGGCTGAGGAGCGTTTTGCAGGAAAAAGCCCACTGGGTTGTAACAAGGCTGGATGGCTGGCAGCAGGTAAATGTTCCAGCGGACACGAATTGGTCCAATGGCGGAAAAATCGCATATCTCGGCGACTTGCTCAGTTTGCGGGTTGTCCAAAGTTTGTTTGTCACACCTGCATATCGTAGGAACAAGGAATTGTTGATTTTTGTCATCAATGGCAGCGGGCAAGTTGACATTGAAAATTCTGCTAATGGCTGGTATCGGGAAGAGGCTGAAGAATTGTTTTCAGCGCGTGTGGCATATTATGCCCCATTGCTGAATGTCATCCCAAGTGCGATAAAACTTTCCACAGCCAGAACACAGTGGGGTTGCTGTACTGCAAAAGGAGTGGTTTTGCTGAATCTGAATCTCATCAAGCTTCCTTTGAGATTGATAGATTATGTGGTTGTCCATGAGCTCGCTCATTTACGCGAAATGAATCATTCTGCTAAGTTCTGGAATGTGGTAAAAATAGTGTGTCCGGATTATGCAAGTTTGCGCAATGAGCTTAGGAATATTTCTATAACTAGCAATTAAATTAATATTGTATTCAGAAAGGTTGAAATATCCGTATCATGCAGGAATAGATGTGTTTGCTGTTTAGCAACGTGTCATTTACTTTATATGTATGGCGGATAGAATGGTTAAAGTGTTGCCGTGAAACACTGCGTGCCTGCTGAAGCACCTGAATTTTGGCAGGGTCTGAAAACGGGTTGTTGACATCAGGCAATAGGGGTGCTTTAGCCGCTTCAGGAAAGAATGGGGATGTATGAACAGGTCAGAAATTCTATTGAATATAATGTTGGTAATGGCGGCGATAGCGTCCATTCTGGCGCTTGCCTTTTTTTACCAAAAGACTCAAGCAATTGATTTGCGTGAGCAGAATGAAGTTTTTGAGTTGATTAGCGAGTTAAGGGTAATCGATAATCGTTGGGACTTTGAAATTCAGCGTGCGCGAAACGAATCCGTTGGACTGCCAACTCAAATCAGTTCCGACGCGGGGGATAAAGCACTGCGCTCTATTACACGAATAGCTCAGCGTACCACGAGCAGCGTACTTAGGTCAGGCCTTACAGACCTCAGAAAGGAGATACAACTTAAAGCAGAGCTTGTTGAGCGGTTTAAGGTAGAGAACAACATTACCAAAGATGCCCTCCAAACAATCCTGAGGGATGTCGAAGAACTAGAATCGCAGTCAGTCACTCGAAAATCAAAGCTGAATGCCCAGCAGGTCTTGAGTCAGTTGGCAGCTATTGCGCCACAATACTATATGCAGGGATTGGATTCACAGCGCAAAAATCTTGAAGTGGCGGTGAACCAGTTGCGTGCTTCACCAATCGATTGGCGCATTACAACTGAGCAGATCGAGCGTGCGGTTCTGAACATGCTTTCACACCGACCTACCGAGCAGGAATTATTCAGTCAGCTTCAGGGGTTAACTTCTGGTCCCAGACTAGTTAGTATGGCTTTGGCCTACAACAACGAACTGGAAGTGATTTTTGAAGAAAAGGAGCGCTATCGCATCTACTTGATTTACTACTCGGGGGCGCTTCTTGTTTTACTTGCATATTTGGGATTCAAGATTAAGGCAGCAAATCAGAGGCTCGAGCATCGAGTCACAGAGCGGACCCGTGAGTTGTCTGAAGCCATGAAGCACCTTCGGGAGTCAGAGGCGCAACTGATACAGTCTGAAAAAATGTCTTCACTTGGCCAGATGGTTGCAGGCGTCGCACATGAAATCAATACGCCATTAGCTTACGTCAAGAATAGTCTAGGCGCGGTATCAGAGCAGTTGCCCAGTATCAGCAGCACTCTAGATCATTGTGAAAAATTGGTCACGCTTCTGAAAGCTGGAGACAACCCTGAGGAATTATCAAGGGAGTATGCGCAGTCCTCTGCGCACATCGCCCAACTCCGCAAGCAACATGTCATCGAAGAACTCGGAGGTCTGGTTAAGGATGGTTTGTATGGCACGGTGCAGGTCGCAGAAATCGTTGGCAACCTCAAGAATTTCAGCAGGATAGATCGCAGCAAAGTAACTAGTTTCAATCTGAATGAGGGGCTTGAAAGTACCTTGTTGTTGGCAAAGCATCTCTTAAAGACAGTTACTGTTGACAAGCGGTTCAGTGAAATTCCTTCGATCACGTGTTCTCCCTCACAAGTTAACCAGGTTTTCCTCAACCTCATCACAAACGCAGCCCAAGCATTGCCTGATGGCCGTGGAAAAATAATTTTAACTACTCGTGTCGACGGCGATGGCGTCGCAGTTGAAGTTGCGGATAACGGCAGCGGTATTCCGCCTGAAGTGATGAAGCACATATTTGATCCATTTTTTACCACCAAGGAGATTGGAAAGGGAACGGGACTTGGACTTTCGATCTCTTACAAGATCGTCGAGCAGCATGGCGGAAATATAAAGGTGGACTCCAAAGTTGGAGTCGGTACCAGGTTTACTGTGTGGCTTCCGCTAAAGGCTTCTCAAGAAGCCGAATTAGAAGGTTGATGCCTGAGATGGCTACCCCGAAGAAAATCGGAAAATACGAGATACAAGGTGTTCTGGGCACCGGCGGTATGGGGCTTGTCTACAAGGGATGGGACCCGTCTATTGCGCGAGCTGTGGCGATAAAATCAATCAATAAATCTTTGCATCAAGGCGGCGAATTGGATGGAGCCCTAAGCCGCTTCCGTCAGGAAGCGCAAGCTGTCGGCCGTCTTGTTCATCCCCGTATCGTTCAGATCTATGACTATATAGAAGATGATCAAGGCGCTCATATCGTCATGGAGATGGTGAACGGAAAGACGTTGAAGCAGCTGCTTGACCAGAAAACCCATTACAGTATTGCGGATGTGGGATTGATAATCCGGCAAGTCCTTGACGGAATTGGTTATGCCCATGAGTATGGTGTGGTTCACCGTGACATAAAGCCCTCAAACATAATGATAAATGAAGATGGGCGCGTCAAGATAAACGATTTTGGTATTGCACACCTCGAATCATCTGAACTTACTCAGATTGGCGATGTACTTGGAACGCCTCATTATATGTCGCCAGAGCAATGTCTCGGCACAGAAGTAGATGGGTTGGCTGATTTGTTTTCTATCGGCGTGATTGCTTATGAACTATTGACTGGAAGCAGGCCATTCACGGGGAATTTTGCTACGGTCATGAACCAGGTAATAAATTCACAGCCTACAAAGCCTTCACAGCTGAATCCCAAGATTTCTTCTAGCATGGATGAAGTTCTACTAAAGGCGCTTGCCAAGAAGAAGGAGGACCGATTCCAGAATGCTGCTGAGTTTTCAGTCGCGTTCATGCGGGCAATAGATGATTCACTTGGTGTTTCTTCGGCGGAATCCGGCATATCAACTGCTACTTCTAATATGCTTCTTAATGCTTCTAAGCACCTGAATGTCGTCAGCGCTCAAGAGACTACAGATGATAGTGTCACTTTGGCAGGATCATCAGAGGATAGTCAAATTAGCCTTGATACCAGTATCAGAAAAGCACGCATACTCGTAGTTGATGATGAAGAACGCATACTAACGGCACTGAGATCTTTATTTCGACATAGATATCATGTGTTCTGTACTACAGATGGTTACAAGGCTCTCGATTTTTTAAAAAAATATCAGATGCATGTGATAATCAGCGATCAGCGAATGCCGGCCATGCTAGGAGTAGAGCTTTTGAGGCAATCCCGGGAAATCTCTCCACGCAGTGTTCGCATACTTCTTACAGGCTACTCAGACCTTGCTGCAATCGTTGGGTCAATCAATGATGGTGAGATTTATCGCTTTATAAGCAAGCCATGGGATAACAAGGCACTTCAGACTATCGTTGCCGAGGCGGTGACAATAGGACTTGAGCTGGCAGATACCAAAACTGCAGCTGCCGAGTTGCCAGCTAAGATGTCTGCTGGCGTTCTGGTGATAGAGAAAGAGGAAGATATTTTCAGGATTACGCGTGAGCTTGTTGGCGGTCTCTGCCCAGTAGTATCGGCAACGGATGCAGATATGGCGTTACAAATTATGCAAAATCGTGAGATTGCAGTCGTGATTGCGGATATAGAGCCAGGAAAAGAGCAGTTGGTGGCAATGTTGAAAATTCTAAAGCAAGAGCGCCCTCAGATTCTGACCATCGTTACTATAAAGATGGCCGACTCGGAGTTGGTGATTGAACTCATCAATCAGGCGCAAGTATTCCGAATCCTGAACAAGCCTATTAATTTGAGTTTGTTGAAAAGCCATTTGTTTGATGCACTGAAGCGCTACCTGACTTTCAAGCAAGCCCCTAATTTGCTTCAAGAACACAAGGTTGTGTCGTTTGAACCCGCACACGAGGATGCGGCTGGCCGTAAGATATTTGACAGAATCAGGGCTTTGCGTGGGCGGTGGTTCGGGTAGGAATGATCTTAATTAGAAACTAGACCAGCCTTTTGCCGCTTTATACTTCTTGGCAGAAAAGTTTCATTGGTAACCCCGCTTCATTTTCGGCTATATGCCAATAAGCATATCCGCCGCGAAAGAGAGTCTGTCATCTATAATCCCGTTCTGAATAACTCAGCGAAGGTAAACGATGCGCTTGTCCGCTTTATTGATTATTTTATGTGTCTTTCAGGGTTGTGGACAGAAAGGACCGCTTACGATGCCGGAGGTCGAGTCTCAAATCCCGGTGGAACAGCCTGAATTTCCAGATCCTAGTGCCTCATCCTCTCTCCATGTCCCTTGAACATGAATAAATATTTTCGATATGTAGATGACCTGCTTCATGTCGAGCAGGTCCCAGTGACAGAAATAGCCGCGAAGTTTGGCACCCCATGTTACGTTTATTCTCGAGCTTCGTTGAATGACAGCTGGAATCAGTTTTCCAGCGCTTTGCAAAATCGTGAACATCTTATCTGTTACGCGGTAAAGGCAAACTCGAATCTCGCGATTCTGAATTTGTTTGCTCGTCTTGGAGCTGGATTTGATATCGTTTCCGGTGGTGAATTGCAGCGGGTTCTGGCAGCAGGAGGAGATGCTCGCAAAGTCGTGTTTTCTGGCGTGGGAAAATCTTCTAGTGAGATGCGAATGGCACTCGATGCCAATGTGTTGTGTTTTAACGTAGAGTCTTCTGCGGAACTGGAACGATTGAACGAGATAGCACGCGATGTTGGGAAAGTGGCACCCGTTAGCATGCGTGTAAATCCGGATGTTGATGCCAAGACCCACCCATATATATCAACCGGTTTGAAACAAAACAAATTCGGTGTGGCTTATGGCGAAGCGATCGAGCTATACAAGAGAGCTTGCGAGCTAGAGAATTTACGTATCATCGGCTTGGGCTGTCACATCGGTTCACAATTAACGCAGGTTAGCCCATTCATAGCTGCAGTAGAGAAGATATTGAAGCTGGCCAGCGTATTGGAAGATGATGGGATTAATCTTGAACATATTGACCTGGGTGGCGGTTTAGGAATCTGCTATAAAGACGAGACTCCCCCTGCTATTGCTGATTATGTCGCCGCGTTGCTGTCTGCTCTGGGTGAAAGATCCGAAAGGCTCATTCTTGAGCCAGGTCGAGCTCTGGTAGGAGATTCGGGCATGCTGCTGACGCGGGTGGAATATCTAAAGTGCGGGGAAGAGAAAAATTTTGCCATCGTGGATGCTGCGATGAACGATTTGATGCGCCCAGCTCTGTATGATGCCTACCATGAAATTTTAACTGCTTCTCATGAGAAGCATGTTCGGAATTGTTATGAAGTTGTAGGGCCAATATGCGAGACAGGAGATTTCATAGGTCATGCACGAGAATTGATTATAGGTCCACATTCCTTGCTGGCCGTCCTTTCTGCGGGTGCATATGGGATGAGTATGAGCTCGAATTACAATACGCGCCCTCGTGCTGCCGAAGTGATGATCGATGGTGATGCCATCCATCTGGTGCGTGAACGTGAGACGATATCCCAATTGTATTCGGGGGAGAAATTGCTTGACTGAGTGTTGTAATTATCATGAACCACATAACGAAAATTGTTGCACGATTATTTAAACGTGGATAAAGTGCAGATGCCACAAGCGTTTTAAATATTCAAGGGCGTTTGGGTGGTTAAGTGAGTTGAAAGTAATTGTTCAATAACTATATGGAGAATGAAAATGGCAACAGCCAAAAAAGCCACAACCAAAAAGCCAGCAGCCAAGAAGGCCGTGAAGAAACCAGCAGCCAAAAAAGCCACAGCCAAAAAGCCAGCAGCCAAGAAGGCCGTGAAGAAACCAGCAGCTAAAAAAGCCAAGAAGTAGATAAGAATTCTGGCTGGAGGTACATTAGCTCCACATGTGGGTGTTGGAGATATGTCCTTATATTCCTTTCTGGCAAAACATGGCAACTACCCGATATTGTCATCGGGGGGATTGTGTTTCCTCTTTAAATCAGAAATATTGTTGCCAATCCCAAAAAGATGAAAAAACCTCCGCTGTCAGTGATGGCGGTGATCATCACGCTCGATCCAATCGCCGGATCTCGGCCAAACTTCTGCATGACTAGTGGAATTGCCAGGCCAACCGATGCACCTACCATCAAGTTAAGCAACATTGCGCTGGTCATCACGATTCCCAATGGAATGCTGTGATACAGGTAGTAAGCAAATAATCCTGCCACGCCACCCCAGACCACTCCATTTAATCCACCGATTGCCAATTCCTTTAGCAGCATGCGGCGAGCATTTTCATGCGTGATTTGGCCAAGGGCCAAGGAGCGTATGATTATAGCTGTAGTTTGATTTGCAGAATTTCCAGCAATGCCTGCCACGATTGGCATAAGAGTGGCTAGCGCAACAAATTTTTCAATAGTCCCCTCAAAGGTACCTATTACGCGAGAGGCAAAGAAAGCAGTACATAGATTGAGTGCTAACCACAGCCAGCGGTTTTGCGCGCTTTTCCACACGGATGCAAAAATATCCTCTTCTTCACGTAGTCCTGCTTGATTTAGCAATTCAGTTTCTGATTCTTCACGGATAAAATCTAGTACCACGTTCACTGTTACACGACCAAACAATTTGCCGTCCTCATCAACTACTGGCGCAGAAACAAGATCATAGCGTTCAAAAGCCTGAGCTGCCTGTTCGGCCTTGTCATCTGGATGAAGCTGGATGATGTCAGTCAACATTAGGGTTCCGACAATCACCTCTGGCTCATTGACGACAATCAAATTTATTGGAAGCACGCCTTTGAAGCGATCATTCCGGTCCACTACAAATACCTGGTCCGTATGATCTGGAAGTTCGTCGAGGCGGCGTAAATATCGTGATACCACTTCAAGCGTCACATCTTCGCGAACATGGATCATATTGAAATCCATGAGGGCGCCCACCGAATCCTCAGGATAGGACATTGCTGCACGAAGTTGCTCGCGTTCGCCAATAGGGAGCGATTTGAATACTTCACGTATGACTTGTTGTGGCAAGTCAGGTGCAAGGTCGGCAATTTCGTCGGTGTCAAGCTGTTCTGTCGCTTCCTGCAATTCATCCCGGCTCATTGCTGCAATCAGCGAATCTCGCACCGCATCTGAAACTTCGATCAGAATTTCGCCATCATGTTCAGCCTTGACAAGGCTCCATACCAGTAAGCGCTGCTCTATAGGTAGGGCCTCAAGAATATAAGCTATATCTGCGGGATGAAGGTTATCAAGAAAGCGTTTGAGTTCGGCAATGTGCTGCTTATGAACTAACGTATCGAGTAAATCATGTCGATCGTTGCGAGGAAGTTCTTGACGATGAACGACTGCTTCAAGCAGGGAATGTTTTTGTAGCAGCGATTCCACCTGCTTGAGGTGGTCCTGTACATTTTCAGTGTAATGTCTTTCCTGTTTGATATTTGTCATGGCAAGCGCCTTGTAAATCGCGCGCTATTGTAAAGAATTCGCTGCTCGAATGCTCAAGGTATTTCCATGTTATCCATATGTGTGAGAATGAAATCGGCTTTGAGTAACATGCCAGGTGCTTCTCTATGCCGCTCATAGTAACGAGGATTAGGTACGATAGCGGCAAGCCAGGCGGCTTGTTCCGGTGATAATTGTGACGAACTTACCTGAAAATAATGTTGTGCAGCCGCTTCTGCTCCAAAAATGCCATTTCCCCACTCAATAATATTCAGATAGATCTCGAAAATACGACGCTTATCCATCACTGACTCTAGCATCACCGTTATAGCTGCCTCTTCCAGTTTGCGCCAAGGTGAGCGCTTAGTAGAAAGAAACAAATTCTTGGCGAGTTGCTGACTAATCGTCGAACCTCCCGCCACGATCCTGCCCCTTTTTAGATTCTTTTCATACGCATTTCGAATTCCTTCCCAGTCAAATCCCTCGTGATCAACGAATTTCGCATCTTCAGCAGCAATCAGCGCATGCTTGAGGTTACTGGAAATTCTCTCGTAAGAGACCCACCTGTGCGTGAGTTCGGCTGCAGGGTTCCTGTTCTGCAACGCCTCTAAGCGATTTTCCATGAATGCGCTTGTGGAGGGATTGTATTTCACCCACCAGCAAATATGAGCAAAGAGCCAGATTTGATACAACACCAGGGCGACGAAAAAAAGGGCCACGAAGTACCATACAAATCCCCATAATTTCTTCATGTTTGCTTGCGAATCTCGAGGATGACTGGTGTAGTCTCTGGCCGAACTTTTCGCCAAATGAAAAAGGCTTCTGCAGCCTGTTCAACTAACATACCGAGTCCATCCGAAACCAAGTCAGCTCCTTGTTCGCGAGCAAACCTCATGAATGGAGTGTCGCGTCCGTACATCATGTCGTAGGCGAGTGCATCGGGGCTGAAGATACCATTTGGTAGCGGAGGCATTTCATTGGTAATGCTGCTGGAAGTTGCATTGATAATGCATTCAAATGCTTGCGATCCCAGTTCTTCATACTTGAGAATTGAAATATTACCAAGTGTTTCAAAATGCTCTGCCAGCCTTTGGGCACTATTAAATGTTCGGTTGACTATACTTAAGTTTGTGCCCGCACTCAAAAGCGTTGGAATTACCCCGTAAGCAGCGCCGCCAGCTCCCATTAATAGAACCCGACGCTCCTTGAGCGTGAAGCCTAAATTATGTTGGATGTCGCGGACCAATCCAGAGCCATCTGTGTTAGCGCCATATATAGTGTTTTCATCAAACTTGAGTGTATTAACGGCTTGGGAAGCCTGAGCTGATTCTGATAAATGCTGAGAAATTTGAAATGCTTCGAACTTGAAAGGCAAGGTAATGCTGCAACCCTTGTAACCGTCACTTACTAGCCGTTTGATAGTTGAAGTGAAGCCGTGCAGCGGTGAGAGGATGGGATCATAGCTGATATCCTGACTTGTTTGCTCTGCAAACAGCTTGTGTATTTGTGGAGATTTGCTATGTGAGATGGGGTTGCCTATGACGGCGTACTTGTCGGTCATTATGATCACTCACTTTCCAGTCTGTCTGAGGAGGTGAAGGTCCAGGTACGCGTAATGGTCAGGATGTCAGTATCCTTGGTGATGTTGGCTGGTAGCGGCGCGAATGGGGCAGCAAGTTTGACGATTCGCATCGCCGCAGCATCCAAAATGCGTTGGCCGGAAGATTTGCTGACTTCTATACTTTCAACGCTACCGTCAGCACGTATCGAGACACTGAGTTGCAGCCTTCCGAATAGATGCTGGCGGCGCGCCTGCTCTGGGTAATTCAAGTTCCCGATTCGCTCAACCTTTACACGCCAGTCTTCGATGTATTGCGCAAAGCGATATTCTTGAGTGCGGGCACCAATAAATTTTCTGCGAGGTATCTTTTGATAGGCGTCCCAGTTCTTGTTGATTTGTGCCTCTAGGCGTGCGATTTCAAGGCTCCTTTGCACTAAGTCATCGCCACTGCTGCTGGCATCAACTTGTTGTTTTCTGATTTCAGGAAGCACTACTGTGTGATCGCTCTTGAGTCTGGTCAGCATGCGCTTTGACTCCTCCTCAAGCTCTGCAACTCGCTTACTTCGGCGCTCGGGCGAGAACTTTTGGTCGTCACGGATTGTTGGTAGAGGTGTTTTCGCTTGGCGTTCCTCAGTAGTATTTCCCCCGCCATCAAGGTTGGCTTGCGCCAGAGCATCAGCCTTGATTGGTCTGGATTTTGACTTGCTGTTTACCAGTACTACTTGCAAAGGTTGCATGAGGCTCAATGTGCTACGAGGGTCAGGCATAACCAGGGCGATCCCGAACAATACGAAAACATGCAGAGCAAATGACAATCCCATTGACAAATACATAGGTGTCAGGGGTTGGCTGGATACAACCGTTGAACCTTCTTTCAGACTTGGCAAGTCGCCTCCTCCACTTTGGCGACAAAGCGAGTCTGCAGGTTTAGTTCAAGCAGATCGATTGTAGTTATGGCCATTAGCACACGAGAGTTTGCTGGCAGCTCTGGTAGCGATGGCGCACGAAAGGTTAGTGGAATATCAACCAGCTTAACCAAGTTTTCCCTCAGAACAATACACTCCACTTGGGATATATGCTCCTGTTCCAACCAACGCAAACACCAGTAACGTTCCATATTCCTCTGGAATTCACCGTAGATGCCATACATGATGTCGAAGTCGCGCATCGTCGTGTAGAGGGTGGTATCGTTCTTTGGGTAAGCGGGCTCGTGCCCACGCAGCATCGCGATGATTTGGCGCTGGTTAACCATGTCAACATATCGACGTAACGGGGAACTTGACCACATGTATTGAGCTACGCCCAAGCCCTGATGTGGTCCTGCGACTGTACTCATTCTAACCTTGCCGCTACTCTGGGTGCGGTAGATGGCAGCGAAACCATGTTCGGCAATTTGCTTTCCCCACTCACTGTTCACGAGAATCATTAGCTCTGAAACTACCTTGTCTATGGGGGTTCCTCTCTGTCGCTGCGTGATGCTTACATGCTCATTCTCGATATGGAAGTTGTATTCCATCTGCTGCATGTTATTGTCGGCAGGCTTGCCGCGATCAGATTCGAGTTTTTGTGCAAGATCCCAAAGGAGGTTCAATTCTTTTGCAAATGGATAATCGAGTTTGCCTGCCGCAAGCGTATCTTCATTGAACATGGGTTCGAGTGAGTCGTGGCGAAGATTAGCAGCGATGTGAATTGCTTCGATACGACTTTCACATGACAGAATTGAAAGTGTTTTACAATCTACATCGATGTACATCGATAGTGCTGGACAGACACGGTCTGCACAAAGTGTGAAGATCTCCACTACGCTTTCCGGCAGCATGGTGATTTTGTTTCCGGGCATATACACTGTGGAAAGACGCTGTGAGGAAACTGTGTCTCCAACAGATCCTCTCGGTAATCCCAGGGTTGGCGCAGCGATATGAAC
Organism: Gallionella sp.; assembly: GCA_024641025.1. Lineage (GTDB taxonomy): Bacteria > Pseudomonadota > Gammaproteobacteria > Burkholderiales > Gallionellaceae > Gallionella. Next base: position 19,988 of record JAHEDW010000027.1, on the reverse strand, counting down.
CCCGACGCGCCAATTGTTACTTTCAAGTATCTCTACCGAGAAAGCATCATCGATTTCGGTAGTGCTTGCATCATCGATACTGAAGGCGCTCACTGAGGCCTGAGGCAATTCTTCCCAATTGCAGATATCAATAGGTGGAAATCCAGTGCCTTTAGGAAAATGCTCGAAAAGGAAGCGCTGCAAATGAAAATCATAGGTAGAAGACAGTGCGCCGCAACTATGTAACAGGTGTGCGGGGGACAAATGCGTTAATGCACATGCCGCTTCCAGCGCCTTGACCTCTACAGTATTGCGATCTGGCTTGTATAGAATATCCGTAATATGCCCGTTGAATTCATCGGGTAATTCAAAACGAGCTAGCTGTTCTGTGTATCGTGCTTGTAACTCAGTCTGCTGGCGCTTGCGTTCTGCACCAGCAAGTGCAGCTTTTAGTACTTCGTGGGGGGCGGCACGATAACGTCCTTTGCCCTTTCTATGAAAATAAATTGGCGCACTGTGAAGTCTAATAAGAGCAGCAGCAGATTCCAGCGGCTTCGGTTCTTGACCAAAATACTCCACAGCGATCTGTTCAAAGCCGAATTCATCTTCTGGGCAGCATTCCCAAAGGAAATGTATATCAATCCCGTTAGCAATAGATTCAGCCTGTGGGATGAAGTTTTCTAACCCCGGTTGTGAAAAGCGCAACATCACATTTGATGCTTTGACCTTGCTACGTTTTCCAGACAAGCTTTCGATCTGGAAAGAAGTTGTGTTGTCGGCCATGACGCTACCGACTTTGAAGTTACCGTCTTCTTCGTAAAGGATGTTCATTGAGGAGAGAAGGAAAAATTTCCAGTAATTATATCAGCTTGGGTCGGTAGCTCCGATTGACATTGGCAACAAAAAGGCCGGCTCGCGCCGGCCTTTTGGAGCGAATATTTTATGTTACTTGGCCTCTTTGCCCGATTGGCCATCAGTTTTATTATCCGATTTGGGTTTGGCCTTTTGCGCCAGTATCCATGTGACCAAAACCTTGATATCAGCATCTGATATTGACTGTCGTGTGCCGGGCATAGGCATAACACCCCATGACCCTGATCCGCCAGTGCGAACCTTCTTTTCCAGTTTTCCTTGAGCTTCAATGTCCCCTCTGTACTTGTCCGCAATATCGATTAGGGAAGGACCAACAGTTGTATCGGAGAGGTTATGACAATTATTGCAGTTGCCATCTATGAAAAGGGCCTTTTCCTTGTCATCAGCAGCAAGTGCGGAAGCGGGAATTGTTAAAGCAACAGTCATGGCTAAAAGAAAGCAAACTTTCATTTTGTGCTCCTGTGATTAATTCGAACAATCCGGACCAACGTAAAATCAGCCTGCAATAGTACATGGCTAATAGATTATAGCAAATTTAGACTCTCGATAAGTCTAGCCAAACAATTGAATAAAATACTCCATGTTGTTCAATATTCTGGCCAAGTGTCAGCAATTATATTAATAAACAATTTTTTTGATGGTTGACAGATTATTTTTGAGACAGAATCCACTGAACAATAGTCTTGATGCTCTCATCGCTGACTGATTTTGGGGTGGCGGGCATGGGCAACGTGCCAAAGGATCCTTTGCCACCATTTCGTACTTTAGCAGTTAGTTTCGATAGAGCCGTATCAGATTTACCGTATTTTGAAGCAATATCCTTCAAGGACGGGCCTAGCGATGCGCTAGCAGCAGCATGACACATGTTGCAATTACTTTGTTTGAATAATGTTTCACCATCTGCTGCTAACGCATTTGCGCTAATTGATAGAGAAGCAACGAAAACGGTCAGATGAAGAACATTCATAATAATCTCCTTGTATAACTACTAATGCGTGAAGCAAGTGCATAGCGAGGCGTAGTGCAAGGCATAAATCGAACCTCACCGGGTTGAATTGACTATAATCTGAGCTGCTAAGTTCCTTAAATGATGCCTGCATGTTGCGCCTGTTCATCTGCGAAATAGCTGCTTCGAACCATAGGTCCACAGGCTGCATGACTGAATCCCATACTTTTTGCAGCTTGCTCAAGCATTTTGAACGATTCTAGTGGTGCGTAGCGCAGCACAGGTAAGTGTCCATCAGAAGGTTGGAGATACTGACCTATGGTGAGCATATTTACATCATGTGCCCTCAGGTCACGCATCACTTCAAGAACTTCTTGATCGGTTTCGCCTAGCCCTAACATAAGACCGGATTTTGTGGCGATGCTTGGAAAGCGCCTCTTGAAATCCTTGAGAAGCTTCAACGAATGTGCATAATCCGCCCCGGGGCGAGCCAGTTTATAAAGGCGAGGGACGGTTTCCAAATTGTGATTCAATACATCTGGCAAGCTTATGGATAGGGCATTCAACGCTTCTTCAAGTCGGCCGCGAAAATCTGGCACAAGGATTTCCAGACGTGTCCCGGGTGAATTGTCGCGTATTGCAGTAAGGCAACTGGCAAAATGCTGTGCGCCACCATCGCGCAAGTCGTCCCTGTCCACGCTAGTGATGACCACGTATTTGAGCTTGAGAAGACCGATCGAGCGAGCCAGATTTTCCGGTTCGTTTGCATCTGGTGGCATCGGCTTGCCATGGGCCACGTCGCAGAAAGGACATCGGCGAGTGCATACATCGCCGAGTATCATGAATGTCGCTGTGCCTTTCCCGAAGCATTCGCCAATGTTCGGGCATGATGCTTCCTCGCAAACCGTATGAAGTTTATGCTCGCGCAGCATGCGTTTCACATCATTATAACCTTGACCGTTGCCAGACTTTACTCTTATCCATTCTGGTTTACGCAAGCGCTCGTTTAACTGCACAATCTTGATAGGGTTCAACGCGGTCTTGGAATGACCAGTCTGCTTATGTTCAGGCTTGTTCATGTGATTGCTTGCTTTCTAAGTGTCGCTGCAAGCCGTGAATCAGATTCTGTGCGAGTTCGGCTTGTAGTTCATTTATGGGAACAGTAATACCCAATTCGCAAATCTGGGTAACGCGCAGTCCGGTAAGCCCGCACGGATTAATATTACTGAAAGGTGTAAGGTCCATGTCCACATTTAAGGCTAAGCCGTGATAGCAATAGCCGTTTTTGATCTTCAACCCGAGAGAAGCGATTTTCGCATTACCCACATACACCCCCGGTGCCTCCTTGCGACTTTGGGCAGAAACCCCATATTCAGCCAGAAGGTCGATTACGGCCTGTTCCATCAGTTGAACTAACTCCCGAACATTGATCTTCCATCGGCGCATGTTAATCATAAGGTAGGCAATTATCTGCCCAGGTCCGTGATAAGTTATTTGTCCGCCGCGATCGATCTTTACGACTGGTATGTTCGTGCTGTGCAAAAGGTGTTCGGGTTTTCCTGCCAATCCTTGCGTGTAAGTCGGGGGGTGTTGCACAAGCCAAATTTCATCGCGTGTTTCTGCATTGCGCTCGTTGGTAAATCGCTTCATTTCTTCCCAGGTTGGAAGGTATTCAACCAGTCCAAGTGATTTTACGTGGGGAATCATTTCAGTTCAAAATTGAATGATGACAGAGCAGGGAGTGAGCAATGCGGGACGTCAAGTGTCGCCCAAGCGAAATGATACTTGCTCGAGGATATAAATGTGCTTCCAAGCAACAGCTTTCCAGAAAGGTTGGCATCGCCGGTAACTTACTACTGATTGCATGACAATTAGAGAACGAGGATTCCAACGCAGTATCACCAAGGAGAATGGATTTGAATCATAGTACCATTACGATAAGTGGATGATCGCACAAGTCTTTGTAAAGCGAATCAAGTTGTTCTCGCGAGGTGGCATGCACTGTGCAGGTCAGGCTGATGTAGCGGGCATTCTTGCTGGCTCGCATACCCATGCTGGCAGCGACAAATTCAGGATCATGCCGGGTGACGACTTCTAGCACGGCCTGAGCGAATCCAGCCTGCTGTAGTCCGAAAATCTTAATCGGAAATTCGCAGGGGTATTCGATCAAACTTTGAGTCATCTCGCTCATGAGGCACGCATCACATTGTGCTTGAATTCCTGGTAGAGTTTGTACAGTCTAGTGAACATCTCGCCGGGCTTCCCGGTGCCGACCGGTTTCCCGTCAAGTGTCGTGATCGCAAGTATTTCCTTGGTGGATGAGGTGAGCAGCAATTCGTCGGCATCGTATACTTCAGTGGCGGCGATGCGTCGCACCTCATGAGGAATATCGTTTGCCGCGGCTATTTCAAGTACCACATCATAGGTGATTCCGGGTAGCATCAAGTTGTCCTTGGGCGGAGCAAGCAACTTGCCCTTTTTCACAACAAAGATATTGCTGGCTGCACCTTCGGTCATAAATGAATTGTCACGAATCAGAATGGTCTCAGCACAGCCCGCATCAACAGCCATTTGACGCAGCAATACGTTTGGCAACAAAGCAATCGCCTTGATGTCACAGCGCAGCCAGCGGTTATCCGACGCACTTACCGCGCCTACACCGCTTTGTAACAGATTGGCCGGAGGCGTTAATAGCGGATTGCTCATCATGAATACCGTGGGCTTTACCGGAGGGTTTGGAAAAGCGTGGTCGCGCTTTGCCACCCCACGAGTGATATGCAGATACAGGTATTGGTCTTGAACCGAATTTCGCTTGATTAGTTCGTCGATTATTGCTGTCCATTCGCTATCACTATGTGGGTTTGTGAGTTTGATGCCATCCAGGCTGTGCTGAAGGCGGAATAAATGCGAATCCAGGCGGAACACTTTGCGAGAATAAACCGGAATTACTTCATAGACGCCATCGCCGAAAATGAAGCCGCGATCCAACACGGAAATCTTCGCCTCTTCAATAGGCATATATTGTCCGTTAAGATAGATTGTCATTTGTTATCCTTTATTGAAAAAACAGCCTGATACTATCCCATCCACGAGAAAATACGTTGGCTAGTGGAACGCTTTCCAAGGCAACCAGTGGGAATTCCGCATAGGGCAAACCATCCAGTTGTAATTTAAGAACGCCCAGTTGCTGCCCGCCGCTAACTGGTGCAAAGACAGGTTGGCGAGTTTCCATTGTAGCCTTGAGTTGGTCTCGGGTACCCTTCGGGATGGTCAAGAATAATTCCCTCCTGAAGCCTATCGGGAGGTGGCTCTCTGTGCCTTTCCAGATACGTAGGGTGGCAACAGGCTGATTTTTATTATATAGCCTTGCAGTATCGAAATACTCCAAACCAAAATTCAATAGCTTCTGGCTTTCTGATGCACGGAGCCTGTCCGAATCAGCACCGAACAAAACAGAGATCAGGCGGCGACCATTGCGATTTACAGAACCGACCATGCAATAACCTGCTGATTCCGTGAACCCGGTCTTCATTCCGTCTGCATATGGATCAAGCCATAGTAGGCGATTGCGGTTTGACTGGGTGACGTTGTTGAACGAGTAATTGCGTATGGAAAAAAGTGGGTAATGTTGAGGGTAGTCGCGCACGATGGCTGCTGCAAGAAGGGCCAGATCAAAAGCGCTGCTATAGTTCTGTGTATCTGACAGGCCAACAGGATTTGAGAAATGGGTATTTTTCATGCCTAGTCGTTTAGCCTCTTGGTTCATCATGTCTACAAACCCAGCTACACTGCCGGCAATATTTACGGCAAGAGTGATTGCCGCATCATTGCCAGATTGAACGATCAAGCCATGCAGTAGATCATCAACGCTGACTAATTGCCCTGCTTTGAGCAACATGCGTGACTCGCCGTTGGTGAAATTCACCGCAGCGGCTGACACACTTAACTTTTGTTCGAGTGAAATCGTGCCGTGCTTGATCGCATCAAAAGCAAGATAGGCAGTCATGAGTTTGGTCAGTGAAGCTGGTTCCATGCGCGCATCACCGTTTTGATCGACCAATACCTGGTTGCTGGTGTAATCGTATAGCAGGTATGACTTTGCTGCCAGGATAGGGGGTGTTGTTGCCGTATTAGCCAAAGCGTGGCTACCTGCTGGCAGCATCAGGCTGATGAACAGGAGTAAGATTTTCATGGTCATTGATGATTAACGCGGCCTGCCATTATATTCCCGGCTCGCTGTCAGGCAATAGTTAGACATAATGCAAAATGGATTGCGGGAGTGAATTCAATTGACGGGAAAAGGCTGTGCTGAAGTGATACCGATACTCATAATGCAATTTAAGGAAATTTCATTCAACCGCTTCATGGAAAATATGCCCAGGATTAAAGTTCAACCTTATGTTTAGATAGGAATGCTGGCCTAATGAATCGTGCTGATTCTCTGAGTAGGTATAATTCGGGGAGCCCTTGATTCCTGATTGAAGGTTCAAATGGAGATTATTATGCATAAGCTTCGTCTTTTCTATTGGCTATTGGCAGTTTTGCTGGCGAGTTCAAATGCTTTCGGGGACGATATTCTTGTCGAAGGTGCTTGGTCTCGTGCTACTGCACCTGGGCAGGATGTTATGAGTGTTGATTTGTCGATAACCAGTAATCAATCGGCAAAATTGATGGGTGTGCTCAGTGATGTATGCAGTCGTGTCGAGCTGCACCACATGTTCCATGAGAATGGCATGATGAAAATGCGCGAGGTCGAATCGATAGAACTCCCTGCCGGAGAATCGGTGGATCTTCGCAAGAATGGCTATCACCTTATGCTGATGGGACTAAAGGCACCACTCAAGTCTGGGGACAAGATACCTTTGACGCTAACTATCAAATTTGCCGATAACCGAGTTAAAAAGGTGAGTGCATTTGCTGAGGTGAAGCCGTTGAAGTCAACCGATAGGCCGTCTCAAGAGCACGAGCATATGCGATAGCAGTAAGTGAGTGTTGGCTTCGTTGGAAGCCTAGGCGGCGCTTGCCGCCTGATTTATTTTTATCACTGGAAATTACCTTCTGGTGTAGAATCCGCGACAAATAATCAAGGAAAAACTATGCCACTTTCCGCCGCTACTGCCGCCCAAAAGGCTCATACACTCTCTGAGGCACTGCCTTACATCCAGCGTTTCTTCGACAAGACCATTGTTATCAAATATGGTGGAAATGCGATGACCGATCCGGTATTGCAGGAGGGCTTCGCGCGTGATGTTGTATTACTCAAGTTGGTCGGAATGAATCCGGTGGTAGTTCATGGCGGGGGACCGCAAATAAACGAGATGTTAAAGCGTGTCGGAAAGCAGGGTGAATTTGTCCAAGGAATGCGCGTGACCGACGAAGAGACCATGGATATGGTCGAAATGGTGCTGGGCAAGATCAATAAGGACATCGTCAATCTGATTAACCGCTACGGCGGCAAGGCTGTAGGATTGACTGGGCAGGACAGTTCTTTCATACGTGCCGAAAAGTTGATGCTGGCAAGTACCGCTGAGCCCGGGAAAATGCTGGATATTGGTCTTGTAGGTGATATCGCCAAGATAGATCCAGCTGTAATCGTATTTTTGGATTCTGGTGACTTTATTCCGGTCATTGCGCCAATCGGTGTTGGGCCGGATGGGGAGACACTGAATATCAATGCCGACTTGGTCTCAGGAAAGCTTGCAGAAGTGTTGCGTGCTGAAAAACTAGTGCTAATGACCAATACACCTGGTGTCTTGGACAAGGATGGCGAACTCCTGACTGGACTTACACCACGGCAAATCGACGAGCTGGTGGCGGAAGGAACGCTATCAGGAGGTATGTTACCCAAAATTGCATCGGCGTTAGATGCCGCACGCGGCGGAGTACGTTCGGTACATATCATCGATGGTAGGGTGCGTCATGCATTGCTGCTGGAAATACTAACCGACGAAGGTGTCGGTACGCTGATAAAAAGTAAGTGAAGCAAAATCATCATTACCGCGCAATAAAAAATGACCTTTTCAACTCGAAGACATGAGGTTTATTTTTTGATGCGATTAGTTCTGGTGATAATGCGTTCAATTTATTAGTTAATCATGAAGCCGGTATGGGTTTTCGACCTTGACAACACGCTGCATGATGCTAGTCCGCACATTTTTCCACACATCAATCGCAGCATGACGGCTTATTTGCAGCGATATTTGCATTTGGATGAGACAGCGGCGAGTAATTTGCGGGTGCGGTACTGGCAGCGCTATGGAGCGACATTAAGCGGATTAATGCGACACCATGGTACTGACCCGGAGCATTTTTTGTGGCATACCCACCAGTTTCCAGAGTTAGAACGGATGGTGATGCGCGAACCCCGCCTGCGCCATGTATTGAGATCTTTGCCGGGCAGGAAAGTGGTGTTTTCAAACGCACCGATTAATTATGCATATGCAGTACTCGAGTTGTTGCGTGTAGATACTCTGTTTGATGATGTGATGGGCGTCGAGCATACGCGATATCGTCCCAAGCCGGACAATTTCGGATTTCGGCGGTTGTTGCGGAAACATCATATCCGCGCAACACAATGCGTGATGGTCGAAGATAGCCTTGAGAATCTTCACGCAGCAAAAAGATTGGGAATGCGTACGGTATGGGTAAATTCCAGCAACCGTAACTCACCCAGTGTTGACGTGAAAATTGCTGATGTAATGCAGTTGCCCGATGAGATTCATAGATTGCTATAAAAGGAGAAAACATGGCCGCAAAGCCGGGCGAGAGAAAATTACAAATCCTGCAGGCTGTAGCTGAGATGCTGGAGCAACCCAAGGGTGAAAGGATCACCACTGCAGCACTGGCTGCTCGGTTGGAACTTTCTGAGGCGGCTTTGTATCGTCATTTCGCCAGCAAGGCACAGATGTTTGAGGGGCTTATCGAATTTATCGAGCAGACCATTTTCGGTCTGATCAACAAAATTACCCAAGAGGAGAAGAGCGGGATTAAGCAGATCGAGGCAATAGTTGCTTTGCTGTTAAACTTTGCTCAGAAGAATCGTGGCATGACGCGTGTGCTTATTGGTGATGCGCTGGTTAACGAAGACGAGCGCCTGCAGCAACGTATTAACCAATTGCTCGACCGTATCGAAGCTACGCTCAAACAATCGCTGCGCATGGCCGCTACCCAAGGTGAACTTGGGGATGTGGTGGACATTGGCGCGTATGCCAATTTGTTGTTGTGCCATGTAATAGGTCGATGGTCTCAATTCGCAAAGAGTGGTTTCACTCGCGAACCAATGGCGCAGTGGCCCTCACAAATGTCGATTTTATTGCACAAATAAAAAGGTAAGAAAATGATTTTGATCCTTAGTTCTAACGTAAACGAACAATCCAGCGAATATCAACAGTTACTTTCATACTTGGCTACTTTGCCGGGCATAAAGACCCGGGTTCATGTGGAGCGCGGCAGTGAAAAGAATTTGACAGAGATCTATTTGATTGGCAACACGCAATCTCTGGAAATCAAGGATATGCAAAGTTTGCCAGGTGTAGAACGCGCGGTGCGTGTGTCCGAAGAATATCGTATCCTTGGACGGCATAAGGACGACCAGAGACCGACACACTTTGAATATAACGGTGTGCGTTTCGGCCAAGATACGCTAAATGTTTTTGCTGGCTTGTGCGCGGTGGACAATCGCGAACATGTTGAGATCATGTTAAAGGCATTGCATGACAACGGGCAGGTGTGTACGCGCATGGGTGCATATAAGCCGCGCACGAGTCCCTATGCTTTCCAGGGGCACGGAAAATATTGCCTTCCCTATGTATTTGAGCTAGCGGGTAAGTACGGTATCAAGGTTATTGCGATGGAGATAACGCATGAATCGCATCTCAATGAGATCAGGGAAGCACTTAACCAGACAGGAAATTCTACAGGCGTAATGCTGCAAATAGGCACGCGAAATACGCAGAATTTTGAATTGTTGAAAATCGTGGGACGGCAAACCAGTATGCCGATACTATTGAAGCGGGGTTTTGGCATCACCTTAGACGAGTCACTGAATGCAGCGGAATATCTTGCTTCGGAGGGTAATAGAAATGTTGTATTTGGTTTGCGGGGGATGAAAACCAATATGGGTGACCCTCACCGAAACTTCGTAGATTTTGCACATGTCCCGGTAGTTAAACGTTTGACACGCATGCCGGTCTGCATCGATCCTTCACATTCGGTTGGTTCACGCGCCGCAGCACCTGACGGTATTCTCGACATGATGCATGTAACAGCGCAAGGTGTTCTCGCAGGGGCGAACATGGTGTTGGTTGATTTTCATCCAGCTCCCCCGAAGGCTTTGGTCGATGGTCCGCAGGCAATGCTGTTGAAAGAGTTGCCTTATTTTCTGGAAGATGTCCAGATTGCCAGGGAAGCTTATCTCCAACGCGTCGCTTTACGCCAACGCCAGGAATAATAAAAATTATCTTTCGGCTTTGCGCAAAATGGGAGAGTGCCAGGCTTTTACATTCGCTCGCTGAAGGGCAAATTTTCTGGATTCTTCCATGTTGACAATTTTGCTGTCTACATCGCTCATTTGACAATAAATATCCTGACCATCAAGCCACTTGAGAATAGGCAGATATTCTTGCCTTTCTGCAAACGTGTCGGCTTCGTCCATTTCGAATACGCCTAGGCCTTTTCCTGCTGCGCGGAGATAATTATCTGAATCGCTGATGCTTGTAAGATAAGGTAACTTCAGGGATGACAGAAAACATTCCAAGGCTTCGCGTGATGGAGAATTGCTCCGTAACCGGTTGGCTACCACTGCTATCTTGGTCTTGTTCGGCGATGCGCCGCCTATATGGAACAAATCCTTGATGAAATCAGCGGTGGCGTGAATATCAATCGGAGATGGCACCACCGGAACCACGATGTAATTGGACCTGCGTACCATTTCCTGCAGCAGCAGACCCCTCGTTCCGGAAGGCGCATCAATTACGAGCACTTCGGTGCCGACCGGCACCCACTTCTGCAGATTATGCAATGTACTGGCTCCCTTAGGCGGGGCGGCATTGGCGCCGTGGATAGTGCATGCGTGGCCGGGGCGCACACGCAACCACTGCAGGCAAGAGCCTTGGGGATCATAATCAAGAATAGTGGTCCGGAATTTCCGGCTAGCGTAATAACTAGCAAGATTGGTGCTAAGGGTGGTCTTGCCTGATCCCCCTTTGGAGTTTATGACCAATATCGAAAGCATCACTCGCCTTCTTTCAGCGAAATATAGAATTGCATATATCCTATCCGTACAGTTGTTGCCGAGTTTTAGTCCCTATATTGCCAATAACTATACGATATTTAAACATATTTTTGGTATGTCGAGGGCTAATATTTTGTTGAGATTCCAGAATCTTGCAGAAAACCCTATAGCTGCCTAGTTTCGTGTGCCAAGAGTTGCGAGCGCATCAGTTTTTCTTGTCGAATTTGCCCGTCGACCGGAATGCTTTGAGGTTCATGACCTTGTCCTCGATTCGGGAACCGAAGTTACTTGGAGGTGGATTAACCTTTTGATCTAGTGAAACCCGGAGCCGTTTGTCGGTAGCCATGTAATGACCTTCCACCCATTGAAGGATTGGCAGCATTTCCATTCTTTCCATGATTGTATCTGCTTCATCCATTTCGAATACACCCAAGCCTGTTTCTGCTGATTTTAGATAGACTTCTGAATCACGGATGTTTGTGAGAAATGGAAGTTTCAACGAGTTGAGGAACCGTTCCAAAGATGAATAGACTGATGATGATGAGTTGCGTACCCGGTTTGCAACTACGGCAATCTTTGCTTTGGAAGTGCGTGCTCCGCCAAATAAGAAGAGTTCTTTGACAAAGTCAGCGGTGGAACGAATATCAATCGGAGAAGGTGCAACAGGTATCACGATGAAATTAGTCCTTCGCACCAGTTCTTGTAGCAACAGTCCCTTTACGCCGGCAGGCGCATCTATAATCATAGCTTCGGTGTCTGCAGGAATCCAGACTTGAGAGCTGCGCTGTATTGTTGCACCCTTGGGTGGTGCCGCATTGGCGCCATGAATTTTTTCTGCGCGGTCTGGCCTGGCACCCAGCCACTGCATACTCGATCCCTGAGGATCGTAATCCATCAGCGCGGTTTTGACTTTCTTGCTGGCGTAATAGCTGGCAAGATTAGTAGTCAGGGTAGTTTTTCCTGATCCGCCTTTCGAATTGATGACAAGTATTGTCAACATTGTTGCTCCTGGTTCCTCGGGATAACCTCCCGTTAGCCTGTCAAGCTTAATTTTTCTGCCAAACAGTCAGGCTGTATGTTCATTGACAGCCAGACTCTGGATGTAAGTTGCGAAAGCAGGATCTTCACCGCGGAGCAATATAGGAAGTGCCGCACGGAAATCAGCTCGATTGCACCATTCGCCCATATAGTCCTCCCACGAACGCCAGCGCCTTAATTGTTTCTCGGTCATATCGTTCTCATAGAGTAACAGATAAGCGCGCTCGAACAGTGAGATCAGCATGCTGAGGATGATGAACTTTCGCTCGCGTTGTTCAGCCGATAGCGCAAGATTCTCTTCGCTTGCAAAAAGACGCAAATCGGGATTTTCTAGGGCGACTTTGAGAAATTCCTGATAATTGTCGGAAAGCAGTTGATAGACTTCTTCCTCTTCATTATTGCGTTCCTTGCGTTGTTCGAATATGAAAACAACGATCGCCAGAGGTAAACCGATGACCGTTACTATATAACTCAATAGCTCCCAGGTTTCTAGGTTAAACATCAGATTAGTCCCATGGCCACTAATGCGATAAACGCGGCGAACAGCGCAAAATGGCTGATGCCTTCGATGGCGTTAGTCTCGCCATCGTGCAAGTTGTTCATTACGGTAAGAAATGTCAGCAGCAGCATGCCGGCTTGGATAGGCGTGAGAGCCATCACGATACGTTCCCCATTTATTAGTGCAATGGTTTCGATGACCGGAAGTGTAAGCAATACTGTAGCAAGTGAAGCACCCAATGCAATGTTTACGGTAGTTTGCATGCGATCACGTTGTGCAGCTTTTAGTGCAGTTAGTATTTCAGGACTTGCAGAAATCAGGGCTACTAACACGGCTGGTATGGCTTTAGGTAGATTGCTGCCTGATAATCCGGTATCCAGCAATACTGATAAGATTTCTGAGAGTAAACCCACCAGGATGATTGCACCCACCATCACGCCGATATGCAGCGCATTCGGGCTGTGTAGAATATCGTGCGCTTCCTCGTCAATATCCTCGGAGTATTCAAAGAATCGACGATGTTCAACTGTTTGCAAACGCAGGAATGCTAGATACATAATTGCCATGATACCTACAGAAAAGACAGAATATATTTGCCATTGCGATTCCGGTACGAAGTCAGGGATGAACATACCAATACCAATAGCGACAAGGAGCATGGCGATGAAAGAATTCGAAGAATCCACATTGTATTTTGTATTGCCGTGTTTAAGTCCTCCGACGATAGCTGCCAAGCCGAGGATGCCGTTTATGTCGAACATAACTGCAGCAAAAACCGTATCCCGGGCCAAGGTGGGATTAGGTTCTCCATGCAAAAGTACGACTAGTATCACTACTTCAACAGAAACGGCAGCTAATGTAAGGATCAGCGTACCATAGGGTTCGCCAAATCTCAGCGCAAGAACTTCGGCATGGTGAGCAATGCGGAATGCAACCGTAATGATCGCTGTGAGTATAACAAGCAACAAGCTCCATAGCGTCATGCCCCCCTGTTTCAGGACAGCATGTTCTAACGTGTAGCCAAGAATCAAGATGACAAAAGCAATGGCGATGGGGATTTCTGACTTGAGATATTTCATCGGTTATTTGGACGGGGTTGAGCCTAGAAGGCAATATTAACCACAACTGGTTGACCGGTATAGCCAACGTGCATATTATGGTAGACAAATTTTAATTGCCTAATAACAAAGAACATTGGACCACCGATATTTTTGCAGCACACTATTAACGTAGATCAGCGAGGTGACAATCATGCCAGGAAACAAGGTGAAACCCGCAGCAACAAAGCCTGCTGTGGCCACGACAAGCAGCAAGGCAACAGTCAAACTTAAGTCCACTAAAGTGGCATCGTCTACGAAAAAGAAAACAGCAGCGAAAAAATCTGCAGATCCCAAGCCACTTGAGATCAAGGCAGCTTCCTTAAAGAATTCCGTTGCTACCTCCTCAAGAAAAGGAAAAGCCACAGCAAAGTCGATTATGACGAAAAGGACACAAAACTCCAAGGCCAAGACGGCTGCTTCCAAGACAGCCGCTTCCAAGACAGCCGCTTCCAAGACAGCCGCTTCCAAGACAGCCGCTTCCAAGACAGCCGCTTCCAAGACGGCTGCTTCCAAGACGGCTGCTTCCAAGACGGCTGCTTCCAAGACAGCTGCACCTGAGATGGCTGCAAAACTTTCACCAGAGGAGCGTTACCGCATGGTGGAAACGGCTGCCTACTTTATTGCAGAGCGTCATGGTTTTCAGGGGCGCTCAGATGAGCACTGGGCTGCCGCCGAGCTGGAAGTCGCTGCCAGATTAGGTAAATAAAGTTTCAGGAGTTAATGTTCTCTAACATGTTTTATTCAAGTGGTTAGCTTTCTGGCGAGCGTTTTAAAATAATTCAAGCGTTCATTTGGCTAGTCATTAAGGTGGAAAGCTATCTCAGCATCCTGGATCACATGTTAGATGACAAAACTACTAATCGAATTGCATTGATCCCTGTATCAGGTATTTTCGTCGATTGTGGCCTTCTGCAGTCATTTCTATCCGTATATAAATCAAGTGTGAATATAATTAATCTTGGCAATAGCAGTGTGGTTTGGCATTTGGGTAAGCCGCCCCTTTTCATGTTACGCTGACACCTATTGCAGTATCTGTTCGGAGTATGACATTTAACAAGTAAATAAGGCTAGATTCAGGAGCGCAACTATTCTTGATCGAGTGTGTCGCGTTATGCACGCTGGATAGTTGTACAATCAAGACTAACCCGGAAAACTTCGATAGGAGGCCCCAAGTTGGCCAAAACAAGGCGAATCATCATCGGGTAAATTGATTACGGAGATCGAAATGAAAGTCAGGTGGATGTATACCGTTTTGTTTGTCTGGTCGCTTGCATATTCTCTGGCCAACGCCCAACCCAATAGGTCGGCTTCAAGGGGTGAACTGCTCTATACGACGCATTGCGTTGCTTGTCACACTGCAAAACTCCATTGGCGTGACGAGAAGCTCGCAAAAGATTGGATAAACCTGAATTCTCAGGTCAATCGCTGGCAAAAAAATGCAGGTTTGAAGTGGAGTGATGATGATATTTTGGAGGTCGCTCGCTACCTGAATGCCAGCCACTATCACTTTGCCGAGCCCGCAGAATAATCATTCCATTTTTACATTGATGAGGCAGTTTCAGCTCAATAGAATGGTATGTTGAATACAAGCTTAAGTATCACGCTGCCAGAGTGTTTCAGGAACTGCTTGCGCTCGGTTGATGCATCGACTTAGCACGAACAGTAAGTCTGAGAGGCGATTCAGGTAAGGGAGAGCAAACTGCGGGACTGAATTTTCTTGCATAAGTAAAACCAAGTCGCGCTCAGCTCGACGTGAAACTGTTCGTGCAACATGACATATTGCACCGGTTGGCGATCCGCCTGGAAGAATAAATTCCTTAAGTGGAGGCAAATCGGCGTTGTAGTTGACGATTTTCTCTTCCAGCCAAACGATCTTGCTTTCCGGGAATGTATCCTTTATTGGTAGAGCAAGAGCGCCACCCAAGTCGAACAAATCGTTCTGAACTTGTAATAGTACTGAACGGATGTCTGAGGCAAGAAGTTCAGTGAGTAAAACGCCTAGGTGGCTATTTAGCTCGTCCACACTGCCAAGGACAGCGAAGCGCAAGTGGTCCTTGCCAAGACGTGTTCCATCGGCGAGTCCTGTTGTTCCTTTGTCGCCGGTTCGTGTTGTGATTTTGCTTAAACGCACGCGACCACCTTCTTTATTGTTTCTCTAGACAGTCGAAGTATACCGCCGCATCTGGCTGGGTGCCTTTACGCTGTGCTTGCCAGATCATCTCGCCAAGGCATTCCATCATGTGATGATGTGCATCATGCTCGGAACCCAACTTTTGGGACAGTCGGATAAATTGTGCGCGTATGCCAGGCGGTTGGTCAATCGAGATTTGTTCCTCTATAGTAAGGTGCATCATCAAATGAAGGTAAGGATTGGTAACGCCATGCTCCGGAAGAAAATCCTTTTCCTTGTTTTGATGCGGCTTTTCAAGCTCGTCATGGTATTCGGGATGTTTGACGATTAGCTGTGCAGCAAGGTCTTCCAGCGGTGTAAGTAATTCTCTATTTCTGCGTTTTCGCCAAGTTTCGTATAAAAAATTTCGAGCTTGATCCCGCGTTGGTGTTAATAGCATCAGAATGCTTTCTGTTTATATTCACACAGGTCGTTGATGATACATGAGCCACATTTTGGCTTTCGTGCCTGACAGACGTAACGCCCATGGAGGATTAGCCAATGGTGTGCGTCATGGAGGAATTCATCGGGTACGGATTTGAGCAGTTTGTTCTCTACTTCCAGAACGGTCTTGCCAGGTGCCAAACCTATCCGGTTTGCAAGTCTGAATATGTGTGTGTCTACAGCGATTGTGGGTTGGCCGAAGGCGGTGTTTAAGATGACATTGGCAGTCTTGCGCCCTACACCAGGTAGTGCTTCAAGGGCTTCACGGGTTTGAGGGACCGAGCTTCCATGTTTTTCAACCAGCAGCCTGCAGGTCTGAATTATATGCTTGGCCTTGGTCTTATATAAGCCGATGCGCTGGATGAATGAGCAGAGTGCTTCTTCGCCTAGCACAAGAATGGCTTGTGGAGTATTGGCGGCCTTGAACAATTCCCTCGTTGCCGCGTTAACGCTGACATCGGTAGCTTGTGCAGATAATATTACAGCCATCAGCAATTCAAATGGAGAGTGATACTCAAGTTCAGTGGAAGGCTGAGGGTTGGCCTTTTGCAGGCGCAAAAAAATCTCGCGGCGCTTCGTAACATTCATTGGTCGGAAATTCGGTCAAGGCTAATACCAATCAGTGGCATGATATCAGGTCACAGGAATGGCGTTGCTGGTGACGGATTTTTTTCGTGTTTTTTGCTCGGCGCGCAGAGTGAGCCAGTTTCTGCAAGCAATCAGCATGCCCAGCGCGATGAATGCGCCTGGAGGCAGGACTGCGAGCAGGAAGCCATGATAATTTGGCACGACGGTGATCACAAGGGGCTTTGCTGCTTCACCGAATACCAGATCGATTCCTGAAAACAGCGTGCCATGGCCGAAGATTTCCCTGATTCCTCCGAGCAGAGTAATCACAGCTGTCAATCCAAGGCCCATCGCAATTCCGTCAAGCGCTGATGCACGGATGCCGTTCTTTGATGCGAAGGACTCAGCACGGGCCAGTACGATGCAATTGGTCACGATCAGAGGAATGAAGATACCCAGTACCAGATATAGCGGGTGCACATATGCATTCATCAGGAACTGCACGATAGTGACAAGCACCGCAATCAACAGTACATATACCGGGATACGTGCCTCATTGGGAATCACCTCACGTATGGCCGCTACTCCACTGCCGGACAGAGTCATCACTAAAGTGGTGGCCAAACCTAGGCTGAGTGCATTGACTACCGAATTGCTGATCGCCAGCAATGGACAAAGCCCAAGAAGCTGTACTAAGCCAGTGTTTTGCTTCCACAAGCCGTTGAGAAATATTTCTTTTATCTCTTGAGTAGTCATTTACTTTCTTTCTTGCCTGTTGGTATGCTGGGGTCTGTAATTGCAAACAACTCATTACGATGCAAGGCAAAATACTTCAAAGCCTTGTGCACAGCTTTTACCATTGCTCGTGGGGTGACAGTAGCTCCGGCCATGTAATCGAATGCGCCTCCATCCTTCTTGACTTTCCAATCATGATCTTTGTGATTCTCAAGCGAAGTATCGTTGAATATTTTTATCCAGTCATTCTTGGAGATATCAATGTAATCACCCAAGCCCGGGGTTTCATTGTGTGATATTACTCGCACACCACCTATCCTGCCATCATGATGGATCGCAATTATCAAATTTATCCTGCCTCCATAGCCATCGGGTGCAGCAGCTTGCATCACTGCGATAGAGGGTAGGTTATTTAATCGACCTCGATAAGCGCTTGTGGGGTTGTCATTGCCAAGAAGCTCATCAGGTGGCAGTTGTGTGGTTTCCTTCATGATGTCGTTGTCGTATGCTGCAGCCGGCACGATCTGCTGGATCAGTTTCAACTTCTCGTTTTCCTCGCTACGCGCGATCGTTTCGCGAGTAAGTTCGTAGGTGAGAGCCAGTAGCGCTGTGCCGATCAGAGAGAAGAACAGAAGATTAAGTGCTGTGTGAAATGAGGCTTTTGCCAGAGTACGCCTCATGATGGCCTGCCTTTTTTGCCGAACACCTTCGGCTGGGTATACAACACGATAAGTGGCACACAGATGTTCATCAGCAAGGTTGCGAATGCTGTTCCATCTGGGAAGCCACCAAATGCACGGATCAGATAGGTGATCAAACCAGCACCCACAGCAAAAATCAGTCTTCCAGTGTTTGTGGTGGGACTGCTAACCGGGTCAGTTAGTATGAAGAAAGCACCCAACATTGCTGCGCCCGAGAACCAGTGAAACAATGGTGTGACAAAGTGGGCGGGATCGGCCAGATTGAAGATGCCAGCAGTTACGAATAGGGTCATGAGATAGGCGACCGGGATATGCCAGTTGATGATCCGGGCTGCCAGAAGATAAAGTCCTCCAAGCAAAAAGCCATACGATACAAATTCACTACCATATCCTGCAAATGTGCCGTAAATAGGCATTTCTAGGATCACCTTGACTGTCTTGTCGAGGTGCAAATGTGTCTTCATCGTGTCCAGTGGAGTTGCCATCGTGATCGCATCCAGCGTCACATCAGGTGGCAGTGCACCAAGAAAGATATATTCTAGTTGCTCCAGAAAATTTAAGCCGACCTGTCCCAAACCATGTGGGGCGATCCAATGGGTCATTTGCATCGGAAAGGAGATGATCAGAACTGCATACCCTACCATCGCCGGATTGAAAAGATTATTTCCCAGTCCGCCATACAAATGTTTGGCGACAGCAATACTGAATGCGGTGCCGACAACTACAAGCCACCATGGTGCAAGAGGAGGTATGGATAGGGCCAGAAGCCATGCTGTGAGCAGTGCGCTATTGTCCTTGAGAAAGGGAATGACCGGGCGATTGCGCATTTTGAGCATCAACGCTTCTGTACATAGTGCGGTAAGGCTTGCTAGGGTGATCGATATCAGGATCGCAGGACCAAAAAACCATATGTATAAAGCAATGCCTGGAATCAGTGCCATCAGTACCCTGAGCATGATCAACGAGACGTTGTCCGTTTTGCTGACGAAGGGAGAGAAGATCGTGGCCATGTTATTCCTTGGAATGCTCGACATGAGTTTGCGCGATCTCAAGAATATGCGCTTGACGGGTTTTGTTATCTGAAGCATCGATTTGAATTGTAGATTTCAAGTCAATATTTTCAGACTTGGTGGCCAGAGCAGCCCTTTCCTTGGCGGCGAGTTTCTCGGCCTTCTCAAGTTTCTCGCGCTCTAAGCGATACACATGGAACTCGTGGCGTTCTCTGGCAATATCGGCTGCTTTCTTTTCCTTTTCACGTGCGTGGATCTCACTCTTTGCGTAACGGTAGTACTGGACCAATGGGATGTGACTTGGGCAGACATAACTACATGCGCCACATTCGATACAATCGAATAAGCTGAATGACTGGGCCTTGCCGAATTCCTTTGCACGTGCAAACCAATAAAGGTCCTGGGGTTGTAATTCGGCTGGACAAACCTCTGCACAGCGAGTGCAACGGATGCAAGGCATAGCAGGAGGAGGGGGAGGAAACATCTTATCAGAAGCAACGATGACGCAGTTTGTGGCCTTTACCACCGGAACATATACCTCAGGCAATGGTAGGCCCATCATCGGGCCGCCCATAATGTAGCCATTACTGCCCGGCAGTGCTTCGCACAGTCCAATCAGTTCATTGATTGGAGTACCAATCAGTGCCTCGAAATTGCGTGCTCGCTGGACATTGCCGGTGATGGTTACAATGCG
>JAHEDW010000026.1 GCA_024641025.1 Gallionella sp. | reverse complement strand
CATACATCGGCATGACCGGACAAGGTTTGGTATTGCCTGTGACGCAAGCGTTTTTCAATTGGCCTCTGAGACAGCAACTGGGCTATATGGATGGCATGTTGGCGGAGTACCTTGCTTTGCCGGAACATTGCCGCAGTACGCGTGATTTATCCCCAGTACCTTTGCTGGGTGTACCAGGCTGGGATGCAAGCAATGACGCTGCTGCCTATTACGATAACACGACATATTTTCGTCCCCTAAGACGCAAATAGGAGCTATCTAATCGAACATCCAGGCCTCCCTTTGGTATCATTACGTTTTACGCCACACTCCGCCTCCAGTATTACTGAATGTTAAGCAAGCTCAATCCGATCCAACGCCAAGCAGTTACCTACCTCGACGGACCACTACTGGTTCTGGCCGGCGCGGGCAGTGGCAAGACGCGCGTTATCACCCACAAGATCGCCTATCTGATCGAGGAATGCGGTTATGAGCCACGAAATATTGCGGCAATTACCTTTACCAACAAGGCCGCGAGCGAAATGCGCGAGCGCGTTAGTGACCTGCTGAAGAACACCAATACCAAGGGTCTGGTTGTCAGCACGTTTCATTCGCTAGGCATGAATATCCTTCGCGCCGAAGCAAAACTGCTGGGTTACAAACCACAGTTCTCGATTTTCGACAGCAGCGATACCTGGAAAATTTTCGCAGAGCTTAGCAATTCAGCCGATAAACAGGAGATACGTGTCATGCAGACTCAGGTATCTAACTGGAAATCGGCATTCGTTTCTCCGGAACAAGCTGCTGTGCTAGCCGATAGCGATGAGGCAACAGTCCATGCGCGCATATATTCGCGTTACCAGGAAACACTTCGTGCCTACCAGGCTGTAGATTTTGACGACTTGATCCACTTGCCGGTGCAGCTGTTCAAGCAGCATCCGGAAGTCCTGCTGCGCTGGCAACTCCGGTTGCGCTATCTGCTTGTTGACGAATACCAGGATACTAACGATTGCCAGTATCAGTTGATCAAGCTTTTGGCGGACATGCGCGCTGCTTTTACTGTGGTGGGCGATGACGATCAGGCAATATATGCATGGCGGGGTGCCAGTATCGAGAATTTACACAAGCTTCGTGACAACTATTCAAATCTTCGCGTGATCAAGCTTGAGCAGAATTACCGTTCATCTCAGCGCATCCTCAAAGTGGCGAATCAGCTGATCAACAACAACACCAAGGTATTCGAAAAGAAGCTTTGGAGCGACCACGGTATTGGTGATGCAATACGCATCTACGCTGCGCGAGACGATGAGCACGAGGCGGAAAGCGTGGTGATGAAGCTGGTGGCACATAAGTTCGAGCACCGCACCCGCTTTTCTGATTACGCGATCTTGTATCGCAGCAATCACCTGTCGCGCGCATTCGAAGAACAATTGCGCAGCCAGCGCGTGCCCTATACCGTCAGCGGCGGCACGTCATTCTTTGAGCGTGCAGAGATTAAGGATATCACCGCTTATTTACGACTCATTGCCAACCCGGACGATGACCCGGCCTTCATTCGTGCGATCACTACGCCGAAGCGTGGCATCGGCAACACGACGCTTGAAAGGCTCGGTGGTCATGCTGGTTCGCGCAATATCAGTCTTTTTGAGGCTGCGTTTGAGTCGGAGATGAAGATCGAATTACCGCAGCGACAGTATGATGAACTGATGTTGTTCTGTAATTTTATCAATCGTATCCAGGATCGGGCGGACAAGGACCCTTGCGGCGAATTGCTTGACGAACTGTTGCGTGCTATCAACTACGAGGCATGGTTGTATGATTCGCACGACCCGCGCATGGCCGACAGCAAATGGGAAAACGTTCAGGAGTTCATTGCGTGGCTCAAGCGCAAGGCAGAGGTAGATGAAAAATCACTCATCGATATGATCCAGACTGTCGCGCTGATAAATATGCTGGAGGGCAACAACCAGACACCGGATGCAGTATCTCTGTCCACGCTGCATGCTGCAAAAGGGTTGGAGTTTCCACATGTGTTCATCGTTGGCGCTGAAGAGGAGATTCTGCCGTTCCGCGACAGCGACGAAAAACAAATTGAGGAAGAACGCCGGCTGATGTATGTCGGCATCACCCGCGCCGAGAGAAGTCTGCAGATCAGCTATTGCAACCGCCGCAAACGAGGCAGGGACTGGGTGGCTTGCGAGCCGAGCCGCTTTCTGGAAGAGATGCCTGAAGATGAATTGTCCTATGCCGGTGGACACGCGGATGCAGTGCCCACCGTGTCCAGAGACGAAGGTATGGACAAGCTGGCAAGGTTGAAGGCAATGCTGAGTAAGCAGGTGACGGAATAAGGATTTTATCTCATGGTGCCAGATATAACCCAACCTAAGGAATTAAGACAGGCGGCGCTCCAATGGCTTGCAGATTGCGATGCAGTCCATAAAGCGGATGGAGTTCGAGACCTTGCACTGGCATGGACTTCAGGCAAGATCGGGCTTGATGCAAATGCAAGCCTGGCTGTAACCCGAACCATCCCAGGCCGGCCTGAAAAGCCAGAGCTTGTATCACCGTTATTGGTCAAGCGTCGCTCGATGAATACGCCTGAAGGGCGCGCAATCTTGATACATGCCCTTGCTCATATCGAATTCAATGCCATCAACCTGGCGCTAGATGCGATCTGGCGCTTTGATGGCATGCCGCGCGAATATTATTCTGATTGGATGCAAGTTGCAGATGAAGAGGCTTTGCATTTTTCCCTGTTGACTGGCCATCTGAAAGTTTTGGGTTATTCCTATGGAGACTTCCCCGCGCATAATAGCTTGTGGGAGATGGCCACCAAGACTCAACATGACATCCTGGCCCGTATTGCTCTTGTGCCTCGGACAATGGAAGCACGCGGACTGGACGCAACCCCGCCATTGCGTGCTAAATTGGCGCAGGCGGGGGACGATAAAGCTGCGTCTATCCTGGACACTATTCTGCGAGATGAGATCGGCCATGTCGCAATCGGAAACCGCTGGTATGCATATATCTGTGGTCAACGGGGACTGGAACCGGTAACCACCTTCGCACAGCTTTCCAAGGAATATGCCGCGCCTTTGCTGCGTGGCCCATTTAACTTGGTGGCAAGACGCGCAGCTGGTTTCACTGAGGTGGAATTGAAGGCATTAAGCTAACTAGGTCAGTTATTGTTTCTGACCTGTCGAGTTTTTGAATTTATCAGCTGCAGCGGTCATAGAATGATCGCATGAAGATTAACTTTCAACTAAAGCAACCATGCTGAGTTACCGCCACGCTTTTCATGCCGGCAGCCATGCCGATGTACTGAAGCATTTCATTGAAGTCCAGTTGCTTGGCTATCTTGCTCATAAGGACAAGCCATTCTGGTTCATAGATACCCATGCGGGCGCAGGATGCTATGAGCTTAACAAAGGGTATGCCTCACAAAATGCTGAATATGAAAGCGGCATAGCGCGTTTATGGGAACGCGAAGATCTGCCTGCTGTGTTGGCGGATTATGTATCACTGGTGAAGCGCATCAATCCCGACGGGAAGTTGAAACTCTATCCTGGCTCGCCCCTGATCGCGCTTGAATTATTGCGCGAGCAAGACCGGATGCGTTTATTCGAGCTACATCCGACAGACAGCGAAATCCTGCTACAGAATATTTCCCGTCATGGTGCCCAGGTTTTGATACAGCGGGAGGATGGATTCGATGCGCTGAAATCCTTGTTGCCACCACCTCCGCGGCGTGCGCTGGTATTAGTCGATCCGTCATATGAGGACAAACAGGACTATCGACGCGTGGTAACAGCATTACGCGAGGGTTTGAAGCGTTTCGCAAATGGGATCTATGCAGTATGGTACCCGCAGTTGCAGCGCGACGATGCGAAGCGACTACCCGAGCAACTCATGCAGTTGCCTGTAAAGAGTTGGTTAAACGTCACACTCAGCGTTCAAGCACCAAGCCAGGATGGATTTGGAATGCATGGCAGTGGTATGTTCATTCTCAACCCGCCATGGCTGTTGCATGGGATATTGCAGGAAATCATGCCTTACCTAGTCAAGGTACTTGGCCAGAATGGCGAGGGCAGTTTCCAGCTTGAATTTGAAGAGAATGCCGCCCCATGAAAAAATCAACCATGCTTACTTTCAAAGAAGATTGTCGTCTTTGTTCACGACTGGCAGAATTTCTCGATCAGGTTCGTATTGATCACCCTGAATACCACGCCTTGCCGGTGAACTCTTTCGGAGCGACGGGCAGTAAATTCCTAATTGTTGGCTTGGCCCCTGGCATGCACGGTGCGAACCGGACCGGCAGACCTTTTACCGGAGATTTCGCAGGAAACCTGCTGTACGGGTCGCTGCACAAATTCGGGTTTGCCACAAGCCCAGAACCATTGAACCGTGATGGCAATGCTAATACTGGCTTGAGCCTACTAAACTGCCGTATCACCAATGCCGTGCGCTGTCTGCCACCACAGAACAAGCCAGAACCGGTCGAGGTCAAGGCTTGCAACATATACGTCGCTGAAGAGTTGGCAATTCTACCCAAAGGATCAGCCGTACTTGCCCTTGGGACGATTGCCCACCAGGCAGTGTTGATGGCTTTACAGTTGCGCAAGAGCGAATATGCCTTTGCCCATGGAGCTCAACATCAGTTGCCAGATGGGTTGACGCTGTTCGACAGCTATCATTGCAGTCGTTACAACACCCAGACTAAACGCCTGACAACGGCAATGTTCGACGCTGTCATCGCAGAAATTGCAAATCATGTCGGTCCCTGAAGAATTCGACCCCAAGCTGGTAATTGCCAGTCTGCCACTGTTGCCGGGTGTGTATCGCTTTTTCGACGCCAAAGGTGAGGTGCTTTATGTTGGCAAGGCCAAGCAACTCAAGAATCGCGTCGCGTCCTACTTCCGGAAAAGTAATATTTCTCCACGTATCGGATTGATGGCTTCTCGCATAATGCGCATTGAAACCACCGTCACCCGCTCGGAAACAGAGGCATTACTCCTTGAGAATAACCTAATAAAATCTTTAAGACCACGTTATAACATATTGTTTCGCGACGATAAGTCATATCCATATATTGTGCTAACAGGGCATCAGTTCCCGCGCTTGACTTATTTTCGAGGCACGCCAAATCGTCAGCATCAACATTTTGGACCATACCCAAATTCTTATGCTGCCAAGGAAAGCATCCATCTAATTCAAAAGATTTTCCGCATCCGCACTTGTGAGGATAGCGTGTTCAACAATCGAACTCGGCCGTGCCTCTTACATCAGATCCATCGTTGCACTGCGCCATGTGTAAAGCTGATTTCAAGCGAAGCTTACCAAGCTGACATACGCAATGCGTTGTTATTGCTGCAAGGGCGGCATCAGGAGGTCGAACAGACATTGAGTGCGGCAATGGAGCAAGCATCAAAACAGCAGCATTACGAGCTCGCGGCAGCTTTGCGCGACCAGTTGCGTGCATTGCACACTGTGCAACAAAAGCAATTTGTCGAGTCCACTGGCAAATCGACCGATGCCGACATCATTGCGCTTGTGCAGCAAGATGGGATGGTCTGTGTGAATCTCGTTATGGTTCGCGGTGGGAGGCATCTGGGAGACAAGAGTTTCTTCCCGGATCATGCCGAAGGGTTGTCAGCAGAGGAAATCATGCCGGCATTCATCGCGCAGCATTACCTGGATCGCAGCGTACCGCCATTGCTGGTGCTAGCAGATGCTAGCTGCGATGAAGCCCTTGGCCAATTGCTCAGTGAACAGGCCGGTCACGCGGTTAAGATCAGCCAGGCGGTAAGCGGGGAACGTAAGCAATGGCTTGAGATGGCACAACGAAATGCGCTGTTGGCTTTGCAGCAACGTACGATGCAACAGGGCGGACAGAAATTGCGATTGGACAAGCTGCGTGAATTGCTGGATATGCCAGATATGCATCGTATCGAGTGCTTCGACATCAGCCACACAATGGGCGAGGCTGCACAAGCTTCCTGTGTGGTGTACGAAAACCTCGACATGCGCAACAGTCAATATCGGCGATACAACATCACCGGTATCACCCCAGGGGACGACTATGCCGCGATGCGCCAAGCGCTTATGCGCCGTTACCAGAAACTAGCTGAAGACGGTCCAATACAGGAGGCAATTCGGCCTGACCTGATTCTGATCGATGGTGGTCTGGGCCAGTTAAATATTGCTAAGGAAGTGATGCAAGAACTGGGATTGAACGACTTGGTGTTAGTGGGCGTCGCCAAAGGCCAAGCACGCAAGCCTGGTTTGGAACAGCTGATCTTTGCAGACGGCTCGGTAAAACAGTTGAAGAGTGACGATCCGGCGCTGCATTTGATCCAGCAAATCCGTGATGAAGCACATCGATTCGCCATAACCGGACATCGCGCCAAGCGCGGCAAGGTACGTACTGCATCAAGCCTGGAGGAGATAAGCGGAGTCGGGGACAAGCGCCGTCGGAGTCTATTGACCCACTTTGGAGGCTTGCGCGAGGTGGCACAGGCTAGCGTGGAACAATTATGTCAAGTCGAGGGAATAAGCAAATCACTTGCTGAAAAGATTTATCAGCAGCTACACTAGCCTTATGCCTTCAAATATCCCAAATCTAATCACTTGGCTGAGAATCCTTCTGATTCCAGTATTTGTCGCGGTTTTCTATCTTTCTGATAACACGCTCAGCCCTTACCTGAAGAATGTGTGTGCAGCTACAGTTTTTTTGCTTGCTTCGATCACCGATTGGCTGGATGGATACCTGGCTCGAAAGCTTGACCAGCATTCTGCATTTGGGGCTTTTCTTGATCCGGTGGCCGATAAGTTGATGGTTGCTGCTGCGTTGATCGTGCTAGTCAGGCTAGGCCGTGCAGACGCAATCATCGCATTCATCATAATTGGACGCGAAATAACCATTTCTGCGCTACGCGAGTGGATGGCCAAACTCGGCGAAAGCAGGAGCGTCGCGGTATCGATGTTGGGAAAAATAAAGACAACATTCCAGATGATAGCGATTGTAATGTTGTTGTATCACGAACGTTTGCTGGGAATCAGCTTCCAGTTGATCGGATCCTGGCTGCTTGATATTGCGGCATTGCTGACCCTCTGGTCGATGGGTTATTACCTGATGCTTGCCTCACCCAAACTAAAAAAACATCTAAACTAAATTGATTTTCAATGCTGCGCCTGTATAATGCGCAGCCTTCGGGGTGTAGCGTAGCCTGGTAGCGCGCCTGCTTTGGGAGCAGGATGTCGGGAGTTCGAATCTCTCCACCCCGACCAGGTTTTGCCAGCAAATTGACTGGCATTTAATATAGTCGAACATAAGGATTGTGCCCGTAGCTCAACCGGATAGAGCACCAGCCTTCTAAGCTGGGGGTTACAGGTTCGATTCCTGTCGGGCACGCCAGTGTCAGTCAGGTGTCCGGACAAAAGTTATATGTCTAGTAAACATTGACGTTTCAACGGTGGCTGTAGCTCAGTTGGTAGAGTCCCGGATTGTGATTCCGGTTGTCGTGGGTTCGAGCCCCATCAGTCACCCCAAATAATTCAAGGCTTTCAGCGGTTCAGGTAAATTTTGCAACCCGGCCTAATTTTCAAGATGTAACCATTATGTAACCGTTAATTCACCCCTTTCTGGGGTGCTATCGGCACACAGTCGGCGCAATGCTGGACGATAAGCGTAGTGAGGTTCCACTATGTGCCAATAAGAGACATTCTCGTGTGTAAGGATTTTCTGTACATGCTGAAGCCAAATTAAGGCATCACAAACCCAGTCATTACGCATTTATAATGTCCGACTGGGATATTTCACCGATTAATTCAGATATGAGGGGTTGATATGAACGAAGTTGCAGACCACAAACTGGTCCGTAATTCAACAGTGGGGGCAGATCTCACCGAAGAGAAAGCCAAGGCTCTGGCCGAAAAAATGGGCGTGCGTCACTTTAGGGATGGCGAATTCCTAGTTAAAGAAGGTGAGAATGATCATACTTTGTTCGTTCTTGTCTCAGGAAGGATCGCGGTCTCCAGTCAGGATATTCAAGGTGTGAATCAAATGGTTTACACAATGAAGGAGGGTGAGTGCGCTGGTACCCGGGCATTCATTGAGAAGACGCCCCGTAAGGCAACGCTTCGTGCGGTAGGGGTTGCGACGGTTTACACTCTCACACCTGAGGACTTTGAGTCATTACTAGACACATACCCGCGCGTAGCTTTTAGGGTAATGCGTGCGCTGTTCCGTGTAACTCACGCCAATCTTTCGCGGATGAATCAAGAAAGCAAGCAACTGGCCAATTACATCAACAAATCACAGGGACGATATTGAATATCGATTTAGGGTGGGCAGAAAGCAAACATGATGTTCTGCTTATGCAAATTCTAGTGTGTTGCATCGACCGGTTGAAATCGCACCTATAAGCGGACTCTTGAGGTCATTGTCCAATTTAGCAAATTAGCTACAGATACCATCCAATATACATGTGGCACCAGTCAGCTTAGGGAAGGTAATGGCCAATACGATCTTCATGATTCACGGAATGTGGGGTACTTCGTTAGACTGGGTAAATTATCGGCGCTTCTTTGAGGTGGAAGGATACCACTGCGTCGCGCCGACGTTGCCATACCACAACTTGGATTGGCGAGATGAACCTGATCCTCGTCTCGGGACTACCAGTTTGCTGGACTACAGCGAGGCACTTGAGAACGAACTCAGACAGCTAGACGAAAAGCCGATAGTGATGGGCCATTCAATGGGAGGGTTGTTGGCTCAAATTCTAGGTGCTCGTGGTCTTGCGGATTCGCTTGTGCTTCTTACACCTGCATCGCCGGCGGGCATCATGGGGATTACTCCCTCTGTTATCCGCAGCTTTTGGAGCACTCAGACCACATGGGGTTTCTGGAAAAAACCCATGCGCCAAACTTTTGAAGAAGCGGTGTATTCGACGATGCATTTGGTTCCGGAAAATGAGCAGAAGGAAATCTACAGTAATTTTGTCTATGAATCGGGAAGGGCAGCGTTTGAAATTGGGTACTGGTTTCTAGACTCGCGAGGAGCATCTAAAGTTAATGAGTCTAAAGTAACTTGCCCTGTGCTAGTGATTGCCGGAACTCAAGATCGAATTACCCCAGCATCGGTCGTGCGCCGTGTATCGAGAAAATACAAGGCAGTGTCAACCTACAAGGAGTTCGAGAACCACGCTCACTGGATCTTGGGGGAACCTCAGTGGCAAGAAGTCGCCGAGTATGTTGTTGGCTGGCTCAAGTCAACGAGGAATGAGTAAGCTGCATACCGATGATTGTGATATTCAAATAAGTCCGCTATGTATCGTTAGCTGCCTGTGACCAACTTCCGCTTTGTGGCTACATAATTATTTTTCTGCCAGTGTCTGCTTTAAGACAGTAAGTTACCAATGTCTGCTTTGCAGCAAGGAAAGTTTATTTAATGCGAAGGACTGCTTTCTGGCGATTATTTGAGTTAGTTATAGTATTGCTTCGTGCCAGTTTCTGACGTTCTCGGGCGGCAACATGGCGGTAGTGGATATTGGGGAGTGGACTGCCGCTTCGCCCCAACAGCTAACTATAATAATCGTTGGAATTTCCAAAATGGACGTAACGCCGATGCTAGTGATAGGTAACGGTTAGTAGCGGTGCTAGATATGGTCTATTTATTCCCGTCGTGTTGTTTATTTCAATAAGCCCTGGACTCGTCCCAAAATCGTTCAATATGCGGACTTGGAAGTCTGGAAGTCCCCTAAACTGCGTTTCCTCCATCAATGAAGTTACGTCAATAACGATATTATGACCGACATCGGCCTGAGAAACGGGAGGTAGGATCCTTGTATATGCCAAGAAGCTACGGTTAAAGTCTGTTGCGAGCAATGTCGGTGGCTGAAAGGATACAAGGTCGATAAGAATGGGAATCGAGGAGAAATCGGTTTGAATACTTCTTATATTTATTGCTAGTGTTGCGGAATCTATGATTGCATTAGATGGGACACCTCCTGCACCTCCCAGTGGAAAGTCCAAGAATGCCCTAAATTCATGGGTTGTTAAAGGATCAACGCCGGCTAATACACTCTGAACAGATGGAGACATTCCTTGGATTATAGTGTAAGTATTCGGCAGAGTTAGTTCGATATCTCCGTCGAATGCCGGGTCGCTAAGAATCGAAGTTGAAAATATCTGAGGAGAACTGTTGCCACCACCGCAACCTGTAAGTACCAAGATAGTGATTGCCGTTAATATCGCATATAGGGGGTTTTTCATGGAAACATCCCTCAACTGAATGAACGATCATTATACTCCTTCACCCTTATATCATAAGGTAAGTGAAGTTCAATATAACGCGCTAAGAGTCTGATTACCTGAATGCCCATTTGGTGTTTTGGAATGAACAATGCCAGAGTAAGTCAAACGTCTGCTGTGGTCTCGAAGCGGGAATCATCGAGAGTCTGCTTTGATGATGAAATATTATAATGCTGTTTGTCCAATATGTGTCGGATGCCGAAACTGGTGAATATCAGTATTATGAAATGAATTTATTCACTTGAAAGGCTGCAGTCCTTTAGTTTCTAATATTGAGAAATTTACAGTAGTAAATGTCAATGATTGATCGTTGCCAACATCTTCTAACAGGTAGAAAGAAAGAGAAAGTATAGGATATTGAATTCCTTCTTACTAAATGTCTGAAATTTCCCAGCTGACTATAAAAGCATACTTTGCAACTGATTATTGCGTTTCAGGAGAGCCCCCATTTGTTTTGCGGGTTGGTGTTGCCAATGAATATTTAGCGAGACTTTATAACCAACTTAAGACTGATAGCGGTACTTTTGTTACGGCTTACAATCCGCGCAGTTTTAACGTAGGTGAATCCGCCAATAGAGCCAGGCAGGCAGAAATGGTAGAGGAATTAAGACGACGTAACCTCAACTTTTTAGATGGTATCGGAAAGCATCCATCTGGAGAGTGGGAGGCAGAGCCAAGTTATTTTGTATTGGGGTTGTCGCAAGAAGCTGCCAAAGAGCTCGGCAAAAGATATGACCAGAATGCCATTGTCTGGTGTGGATCTGATGCCATACCGGAATTGGTACTTCTCAGGTAGCTTAATATACTGAAGCGTTAGAATGAACAATTTATACAATTTCGTTTTCTAAATCTCATGCTTCTCGAGCATCGTTGTATGTGAAGAGTGGGGTGTTATTGGGTAATATCTAAATTACAGTCTAATTCTTTGTGGTAATTTAACATTGGACCTTGAATTTAAAATTCAAAATATAGGGGAGTAGAATATGAAAATATTTCTTGTTATCACATTCTTGATTTCACTTGGATACAACGAGGTAGCCTTGGCATCAGAGCATCATGAAGCTGATCTGATCGTTATAAATGAAAATTCATTCGTGAAGGTCAATAAAGAGAGTGATGAACTGGAGACTGTTCAGCTCTTTAAAATTGAAGGAAATAAGATCAATTTGGTCGATGCAATATTGGTAGATAAGAAGAAAGTGAACTTAAAACCATCATATGAATACCATAGATTAAAGATTGAGATTAAGTGAGTATTCGGTA
The DNA here is from genome assembly GCA_024641025.1 of Gallionella sp. Classification (GTDB taxonomy): domain Bacteria; phylum Pseudomonadota; class Gammaproteobacteria; order Burkholderiales; family Gallionellaceae; genus Gallionella. The sequence goes on along the minus strand of JAHEDW010000026.1, from coordinate 20,107 downwards.
AGAATGATTTGAGCCCCTGCAATGTAACAGTGGTTTGGAATTTCAATATACTTTTATAAGACGACCTATAAAGCTTTGCCAAAGCAAGTTTGCTGATCCATGTTCGAGATTATTATTCTATCAATTGCTCTAAGTATGGATGCATTTGCAGTCTCAATCGGACTGGGCGCCAAGAAATACACTCCAGGGTTGGCATTCAAAGCAGGGTTATTCTTCGGTACGTTCCAAGCATTGATGCCTTTCATCGGATATTTGGGGGGGAGAGGTATCTTGGGATGGGTTGAAGACTATGCTCATTGGATTGCCTTCTTGTTGTTGGCGGCAGTAGGTGTGAAAATGATTTACGAAGGTCTTCATGAGGGGATTGAAGACGATATCGCTTTTGTCACGAACAAATTGATGTTGTTCTTGGCAGTTGCGACTAGTATAGACGCGATGGCTGCAGGCTTCAGTCTTACTCTATTGGAAACAAACCCATATGTAGCATGCATAGTTATTGGAATGGTAACCTTCGTATTCAGCGTGATGGGTGTAATTATTGGTAGAAGAAGCGGAACTTGGTTTGAAAGCAAAGCGGAAATATTCGGTGGGATGGTGTTGGTTATGATGGGCTTTAAAATGCTTTTCTTATAGTACTTAACAAAGTCACTATTGAATCTCATCAATTTGAATCTATTGTTCTTGCCAAGGTGTTTTCAGCATAGGATTTTCTTAAAGCAGTTACCGTTTCCGGACAGCAATCAATCAGCAATGCCACCTATAAATTTGTGGTTGTCTTAATAAATGCAATAATTTTCCGCCTATCCTTAATATTTTGCCGTCTGTACTCTTTTTTCATCCGCTTATCCCCTAAATTTGATATTTATTTGAGCATCATTTATACCGTATCCCGCGTATAACTGGTTTCCCATGTCAACCCAAAAAATACGAATCCACATCAAGCTGAAGGAGTAAGCCATGAGCCGATTAGCCAAGGGACAAAACAACTGGGAACATATTTATACACAGTTTAAAAACAATACTGGTGATCCAGTACTATGCATGATGAACAAAATCACCAAGAAGCTCATCTACTTCGACATTAAATCCAATCGGATACTTTCCAAGCAAGAGGCATTGATTTTCAGGCCAGATGTTACTGGTATACACGTGGCTTCCCGGTAATCAAAATTATCTCCTGGTCCTTATCATAATCAGTGGATTAGCATGTGCTTTTAGCTGGTTAGCGCCATGGTTGAATATCCCGCTTGCAGAGAGGTTCAGAAGAACTCAGCCATCGAGCCACTTATATGGGATTCCAAGGAACTTCATTTATGACCTAGGTGTCCATTCAAAGCAATTATGGAAGGCTTTGTTTATTGATCTTCCCATGATTGGTGGTTTGAAAATTATTAACAATTACGGATATCCTATGAAAATATTATTTGGTTTGTTTATTGCAGCTGCATCGCTCGTCGCAATTTCTGCTCATGCAGCACCTAACTCTGTAAGCGGAAAAATTTCATTAAGTCCGGCATTGGTAGGGAAGGTTGCACCGACTGACACAGTGTTTGTTCTTGCCAGAGCTGCGCAAGGACCAAGAATGCCACTTGCGGTTTTTCGCAAGCAAGTAAAGGACTTGCCAATGGATTTCACATTGGACGATAGTATGGCAATGCAACCACAAATGAAACTTTCTGGTTTTCAACAAGTCGTCGTAGCAGCGCGTGTTTCCAAATCAGGGGGTGCAATGTCTCAACCTGGAGATTTTGAAGGCATTTCTCAAGTGATAAAGCCGGGTACAACAGGTTTAAATATTGTCATCGATACTGTAGTTAAATAAATCTAGGAATACTCAACTCCGGCATCCAATCATGTTTATTGGATGCCGATTTTTGTCTAGTGGTTTGAACAAGCTGACTCGATCATTCAACCATTATTTTGATAATGCGGGGTGGATGGAAGTCGATAGAATATGATTGCAGCAATATTTGCTTTTCTTGATGTTAAGGTCAGCGTCACAGATGATTATTGAAACCCTTATAAGGTGCTTCGTGCCAATACCGGAAAAACAGATTTAGATATATTGCGAATAAAGCTCGATGCTTCGAAAGCCAGTGATTCTTTGTTAGCCTTATATAGAATACGTCAGATTAGCTCACCATTCTTCCGTCATGATTAAGTTCTAATCGCGGGCTCTGCGCTTTATGAATCGCATCAAGACTTTCAGCACTGGAATTTTTTCATACAATTCCTCAGCTGCGTCCCAATAATCGCGATGGTACTCCAACTTCTGGTCTAGTCCGAAGCGCAAGTGTGTTGAGCCATGTATGGTCTGTTGAGAGCGCTTTCCTTTGATGCGAAATTTGAAATCCCACACAATGAATGCGTCATTGTCTTGCAGGATGCTGTGCGATATCAGGAATTGTGGTTCATCCACTTGTCTGAACATGTGCTCGAAAATGGCCTTGATTTCTGATTGCCCGGTTACCTCGTTAAATGGATCCTTGAAGTAGGCGTTAGTGCTGTAAAGTTCGACGAGTGTGCCAACGTTTTCCTTAGTCAAGTTCTCGAAAGAGTCGATGATGCGATCAAGATGGCCTTTGTTTATCATAGTCCTGTCCCTTTGTGTATTAACCAGAAATACGCTCGGTAGGGCAATAGTCTTAGCAGTCGTAACCAGTTAGTGAAGCGCTTCGGGAAGTGGATATGAAACTCACCTTGCTCGATGCCACGCAGTATTTCAGCGGCAGCTGTTGTTGCGGGAATCAGTGCAGGCATTTCGAATTTATTGCCTGCGGTGAGAGGAGTAGCGACGAACCCAGGGTTGATTAAAAATACTCCGATACCTCGCGGGTGCAAGTCGAGATAGAGTGACTCACACAAGTTTATCAGCGCGGCTTTGGTCGGCCCGTAGATCAGTGCTTGCGGCAGTCCGCTCAGACCCGCGATAGATGCTACGATGCCGATGCTTCCTTTTCCCTGAGTCAGCAGTACGGGCAAAGCGGCATCCAGGCAGTTGAGAGCGCCGTTCAAGTTGGTGTCCACCATTTTTTGAGCTATTAGAAGATCGAAATTATCTGAGCGCATGCTGTTGTAGGTTCCGGCAAACAATAGCACTAGATCGATACCGCCCCAGCTTGTGAGTATCTTGTCGCGCGCTGCAATTACATCTGAGTGATTTGTGATATCCAATGGCAAGACCATGGAATCATTATGATTAGCAGCAATATTCAACAATCCTGTGCTGTTGCGAGCCGATAAAGCCAGTCTCGCACCTCGCGTAATAAGGGCGCGTGCGGTCTCGGCACCGATGCCGCTCGAAGCACCGATCACCCATACGCGCTTACCTTGCCAGTCCTTGATTTTCGGGTTCATGTCCGTTTTCTGAATGACAGCGTGACTTCGCCTAACTTGAAGCCGAATTTGCTCATTACCGCACGATTCAGCATCACTTGATCGTCCATCAGGAACATCCAGTCGTCGAAGTTGACGTTATATACCTTGTCGCCGACCGGCAAGGCCAGCACATAACGCCAGCGCAGTGCGTTGCCGGCGATATTGCCGACTGCATTGCCGACCACATCCGCCGCCGTTCCGATGTATTGTCCGTTGGCGCCTTTCTTCAGCGTCCACACGCGTTTTTGTCTGGTGCCGTCCGAATAGCTGAAGTCTTCATCCAGTGTGCCCACATCGTCCTTCCAACTGCACTGGATAACCACGGTGAAGCGTTTCACTACTTTGCCAGAACGGTCCTGGAACATGCCCCAGGCATCAACGGTGCCGTCGAAGTATTGCTGCAAGTCGAGCAATGGTTTTTCCTGAGCATACTGCGCGACTTCGGTGGTGCTGCAAGCAGTCAGCATGCCGATCCCGATAAGTGGGATCAGGTAAGTTTGCCAGTTCATGTCGGTTCTCCTTGAAGGTTACACGTTATCGAGAGGCGCACGCCACAACAATATGGCGGCGACAAATTTCAATGCACAGGGTAGCAGCGCATAACCGAGTGCTAGCGCGTGCAGTCCTTGCGGGTCGGTGCTGCCATTCTGGTAACCAAGCACTTGCAGCAGCGGCAGTGCGATGCCGGCTGCCAGTGCCAGATTGATCTTGGTTGCCCAATTCCAGATGCCGAAGTAGGCACCTTCGCGATTACCAATATCCTTGGCGTGGCCAATTACTGCGGCGAGAAGCGCGGGCGGGAGTGCGAGATCTGCGCTAAGTGCAAAACCTGACAGGATGCAGATCAGCGCGTAAGCCGTCACCTCGCCAGAAGTCAGCGTGTAAGCCCAGACGAAGGTGACGATGGCCAGCGCCATGCCGGCAAGCCAGGCGCGCCGTTCTCCGTGACGCTTGGCAACTGCCACCCAAAACGGCATCGAAACAGCGCCTGCGGTGAAATACAGTACCAGGAAGAATCCAGCATATTGCGGCAGGCCCAACCGGTCGTTAGCGAAGAAAAGGAACAATGTGGCGGGAATCGCCGCAGCAATTCCGTTCACCGTGAACACCGAGAACAGCCAGCGGAATCTCACATTGCTGAACGGAGCGAATAATTGCGCTACCTTAGCGATACTTCGTGGAGCACTTTGGGGGCGCGGTGAGAATCGCAACAGCACCAAGGCAGCAGCAAGCAGCGACACCACAAACACTGATGATAACCAGCCTATGCCGGCGACGCTCGGCAAGGCCGCGGCGATGATCACACCGGCTAAGCCGCAGGCCTCGCGTATCCCGGTCAGGCGCGTGCGTTGCGCACGTTCCTGGGTGAGCGCGGCTCCCCAACTCTGGTAGGAGATGGTTGCGAGGCTGAAACCGAGATACACCAATATCAGGCTGGACACAAACCATGCAAACGGCTGAGCGGAAGCTAGGGCCGGAGGATGAAACAGCGCGATAAAACCACAGATCAGCATTGGTAATGACCAGCTAACAAAGTGCTGAAAGCCAACAGCGTTGCGGCGTTTGTCGATCCACAAGCCGATAGTTGGGTCTATGAATGCATCCAGGATACGTGCGAGCAAAAGTGCGCTGCCGATTAGCGCTAGTGAAAGTCCGAACCGTTCTGCATAGAACTGCGGAACGTAAACGTAGATCGGTAGTGCCACCAGCGCTAGAGGCAAGCCGAACAAGCCGTAGGAGAAAAGCGCAGGTAAGGTTAGGGGCTTCACTGTGCAGAAGCAAGCAGGCTGTTGCGCAACGAAGTTGCACTGGTGCGCGGGTCGAGCCAGATCGCAAAGAAGGCCCGTGCGAATTGAGTGTCGGTAATCTCTCCAAGTAGTTTGCCGTTCAGGTAGAAGCGCGCGCCTTGGCCAGGAAGGAAGATGCCGCTGATCTGGGTGCCTTCGCGCACGTCGGGAAACAGAGCTTCCATCCGTCTCAGCCAGATTTCATGATGTTCGCTGGTGCCGAAGCCGAGTTTGCTGATCTCTTCAATGCTGGTTCGCGCGATACGCTTGCCATGCAAATCCCGCGCATAGGTGAGATTGAGTGCAAATTTTGCCGACGCCGGATCATCTGGCCGGTAGCCTCGGTCGCCCACCCACAGTTGCGCGTCATAGATCTTCATTCCGAACCAGCGGTAGCTACCTTTACCGGCCAGACGCGCATTGCTGATCTCATCCTCGACCGGTGCCGGTATGTTAACGGCCAACGCCGGAACGGCGCACAGCAAAACCATCAACGCTTCGATGATGGGTTTTATGATCATAGCTTTTTCAATGTGAATTGCATTACGTCGATACTGTTGGCGTGGAACCCCGCTTCGCAGTAACCGAAATAAAATTCCCAAGTGCGCAGGAAGCGTTGGTCGAAGCCCAACTCGCGTACCCGTGGCAATTGCCTATGGAACGCATCGCGCCATTCAACCAAGGTGCGGGCATAATCGGTTCCGAAAGAAAACTCGTTGACGATACCCAGGCCATGTTTGAGCGCCTCGGTGCGGAAAGCGGCAGGTGAGGGAAGCATCCCACCTGGGAAGATATACTGCTGGATGAAGTCGGTGCCCTTGCGGTAATTTTCGAACAGTTCGTCCGCAATCACGATGGTCTGGATGCAGGCGAGTCCGTCATCCCTGAGGTTGCGCGCGATGCATGCGAAGTAGGTCGACCAGTATTCTTCACCCACTGCTTCGAACATCTCGATCGAGACGATCGCATCGTATTGTCCGTCACTATCGCGGTAGTCCATCAGTTGTATATCCGTCTGATCGTCAAGTCCGGCATGCGCCAAACGTTGTTGGGCAAATATCAACTGCTCAGTGGACAGTGTCAGGCCACGCACCCTGGCTCCGCGCTCTTTGGCCGCGAACTCGGCGAACCCACCCCAGCCGCAGCCGATCTCGAGGATGTTTTCGCCCGGCTTGACTGAGATCTGATTCAGGATGCGGCGATACTTCGCCTCCTGTCCTTGCTGCAGCGTGCTTTCATTACCATTGATGAACAGTGCGCTGGAGTACGTCATCGATGGATCCAGCCACAGGCGGTAGAAATCGTTGCCGATGTCGTAGTGTGCGTGGATGTTCTTACGGCTGCCACTGCGACTGTTGCGGTTAAACAGATGCCGGGTGCGATACAACATTCGGCCTAGCCAATTGCCGTGAAACAGCGACTCGATCGCCTGACGATTGCGGATGAATAGCTCGACCAGCCTGCTCAGGTTGTCGGTCGACCACCTTCCTTCGATGTATGTTTCAGCAAAGCCGATATCCCCTGATTTCAGCACCGCGTTGAACATCGACCAATCATTCAGGCGTAGCGTCACAGGATCAGTCTCGTCGCCAAAGTGGGCGACCCGACCATCGGGCAGTTCCAACTTCAGCGTGCCGGTATGTATCCTGTCAAGCATTTTCAAGATCAGACGGACGCTCGTCGGGTAATCTTCATAAGACAGTTTTTCCTGCCCGGTGATGCGACCGAATGGATGAGAAGTCATGGTTTGAGTGTTCATTTGCTTAACTCCTGTTGCGGTGGTGTAGGTTTATGGAAAAATGGAACCCGCTTGAACCATAGCTTGAACGCCTGCCAATGGATGCGGGCAATGACCAAAAAAGTCATTAGTGGGAAGCGCAACAATGCTTTAATGATGTTGCGGTCGTTCAATGGGTAAGAAGTACCAGCTATGCTAGTAAGCAATATCGGTCCTTGTGCATCGTCGTAATCGATACGCGCGATTGTGCGTTCTCTAAATGACTGATATGCGTCCTGCCCGGTACGCATGAACTTGAAACGATAATTACCTTCGACCTGACAGAAAGGAGAAACGTGAAAAACCTTCGCCGTGGTCAATTCTTCGTTGTTGATGATGGGTGAACCCTTGCTCAATAGATATAGATGGCGCTCGCCGAAGGTATTGCTGACATCGCACAACACTGCTCTTAGCGCGCCGTCGCGACCATGGCAGAACCAGAAAGATACTGGGTTGAATACATAACCGAGCACACGCGGGAAAGTTTGCAGCCACACTTCACCGTCGGCATCCGTTATCCCTTCTTGTTTGAGCAATGTGTCAATCCATTCGATCAGCGGACCTTTGCCGTCGCCGTGATCCTTGTCATGGAATGACAATAGATTCAAACGGTTGTGCGACAACAGCTTGGTCGGCCAAGTGCCTGCATCCATGCTACGCAATGGCAGTCGAAGGAAATATACCCCGTAATTGAAGCTGTTATGCGCTGGACGCAAGCGAGTGTGGTGAACATTACCGAAACATAATTGCGGATCAGCCATGGTAAACCTCTACCGGGTAAGTATTTATTGCCTCTGCGACAGAAAGGCCAGATTTCAAACCATCTTCGTGGAATCCATATCCTGTCCAGGCTCCGGCGAACCAGGTTTTGTATTTCCCCTGAATCAGGGGTAAGTCCTTTTGCGCTTCAATGGCGACACTATCAAAAACCGGATGTGCGTACTCATAGCGCGCAATCAAGTTTGACGGGTCGGGTTCGTCTATCGGGTTAAGCGAGACGATAACTGGTCTTTCAAATGGTAATGGCTGCAGTTTGTTTATCAGGTAATGCACGCAAACTTGTGGTTCGCTGCCGCTGCGACTCTGATAGTTCCATGCTGACCAGGTGCTCTTGTTCTGCGGTAGGCAAGATGCATCGGTGTGCAAAACTGCAAGGTTTGACTGATATTTGATTCCAGTAAGAATCCTTTCCTCGATCGGCGAGATATCTTTCAATAATCGCAATGACTGATCGCTATGGCCAGCCAGCACCACGTGGTCAAAGAGTTCGCTTCCCTGTGAACTCTCGATGCGGATCTTCATTAATCCCCCTACATTGCATCGGCGGACAGCATGTACCGGGTCGGCAAGTCGCTTGTCCGGAATAACCTTCAGTATCTTGTCAACGTATTGTCGTGCGCCTCCTTTGACAGTGTGCCACTTGGGCCTGCCGATTACCTGCAGCAACCCGTGGTTGTGGCAGAACCGCACAAAAGTCACAAGTGGGAAATCGAGCATCTGTGTAGTAGGGCAGGACCAGATACAACCTGCCATAGGCAGTAAATACCAATCTCGGAATTCGGCGCTGTAGTTGTTGCAAAGAAGGTAATCGCCCAGCGAGCTTTCTGACTGTGTATTGTCTTGTAGTTCGACAAGTGCGGTGGCTTTTGCATTGAAGCGCAGGATGTCTTTCAGCATCCGGAGGAAGGGTTTGTCGAGTAGGTTACGTCGCTGAGCAAACAAGGTGTTAAGGTTACTTCCCGACCATTCCAGGAGGCGTTCTTTCAGTTGTAGTTTCACCGAAAACGACATGTCTGTGCTTGCCGTGTTGACCCTGAGTTGGTCAAATAGATTGACAAGATTCGGATAAGTCTGGTGGTTGAACACCAGAAAACCTGTATCTACACCATGGGTGATGCCGTCCAACGTCACGTCGACCGTGTGAGTGTGCCCACCGAAGTAATCGTTTGCCTCGAACAAGGTTACGCTGTGCCCGGATTGTGCAAGGCGATAGGCGCAAGCAAGGCCAGAAATCCCGGAGCCAACTATGGCAATCTTTGTATGAGGCAATGGCGCATTCATTGAAATGTCCTAGACAAATATGATTAAGTGGTGCGATAATAATACAAATATTCTTAAGATGTCAATTATGTCTAGGACAAATATATGGAAAAATCGAAAATAGAATTCGACATTGCTGGTGTGGAACGGGAGACAGGCATAGGCAAAGACACGTTACGGGTATGGGAAAAACGCTATGGATTTCCTGTGCCGGAACGTGACGAGCGTGAGGAGCGACTCTATCCGCAAGAACAGGTTGAAAGGTTGAGACTTATAAAGCGATTACTTGATAGTGGGATGCGTCCACTCAAGATAGTCGGTTTGGAGGTGCCGGAACTTAATGGTTTGTTGAGGAAGTTGCCGGATGACACGGCTCAGCAAAGCGCAGACTTGTCGGGTTACATCAACCTGATAAAAAGCCATCAGGCCTCAGCATTGCGGGTTGCTCTAAGCAGGGCCTTGCTTAAACAAGGCATGGAAGAATTCTTGTCCAAGACAATCTCCCCACTAAACCGACTAGTCGGCGAAGCCTGGATGCGAGGCGAGCTGCGTGTGTTCGAAGAGCATCTGTATAGTGAGCAGATCACCCAAGTTCTGCGTGATGCAATCACTTCGCTGCACCATCCTAGTGATACTCCGCGGGTATTGATGACCACCCTGCCAGGTGAAGAGCATACTTTGGGCCTGTTGATGGCAGAAGCGACCCTGGGTTTGTGCGGTGCGAACTGCATCATGCTTGGAATTCAGACACCGATTCAGGAGATTGTGCTGGCAGCCTTGGCTCACCAAGTAGATATCGTTGTGCTGTCATTCAGCTCAGCTATACCAGTATTACAGGTCAAGTCCAGTCTAAAATTGGCACGTGATGCGCTACCCAAAAAGGTTTCACTCTGGGCTGGTGGAGCAGGAGTGGCGAGACTACGAAATGTAGAAGGTGTTCGATTGATGGGCCCACTTGCCGACTTGGCGCTAGGTATCGAAGAATGGCGGAAAGAGCATGTTAACTAACTGCCGGAGAATTTCAGCAAAGGCTGAGAAGAAACCCTGAATATTTCAATTATTAACCATAACTTACATCGACAATCATGAAAGCTCAAATTATCAATTACTTGAATATTGCAACAATCGCGCTCCTGTTCGTATGCACGTTGATCAGTTTACCGGCCATGGCTGATGAGCAATCATCTGCGGCTTGCCCAAAGCTACTTGATCATCGCCTCACCAGCTTACAAGAAGACCCTGTGGATCTGTGCCAATATAGTGGACGTGTAATTCTGTTCGTCAATACGGCTAGTTACTGTGGCAATACGCCGCAGTATGCAAAGTTGGAAAAGCTCTACGATGAGTTAAAACCCCAGGGCTTGACTGTGATCGGGTTTCCCGCCAATGATTTCGGCGAGCAGGAACCAGGTAGCAACAAGGAAATTGCCAAGTTCTGCAAACTCACCTACAACGTAAAATTTCCTATGATGGAAAAGTCCAGCGTGAAAAAGGAATCAGCCAACCCGGTATTTAAGCAACTCATTGCCGAAACGGGCGAAGCTCCGGAATGGAATTTCCACAAGTATCTGGTTAGCCGTGATGGCTACACGGTACAATCCTTTCCAGCGATGATGCAGCCTGATGATCCAAAATTTTTGCAAGCAGTCGAATTGCTTCTTAAACAACAAGAGAAGAAGTGAGATTAATTTGGACAAGCAAGTAAATTTATTGTTATTCAATAGACCAACTCGCTCCATGTCACTAACCAGTGTAAGTCTACGTGTCAACATCTGGCCCCATTACCTCTTTGAGGTGAGGTAGTTGATATGCGAATACCAGCGCTTTATACTTTATGGGGGCTTTAATGAAGTATAAGAAGTGGCTATGGATCGGAATCGCTGCTGCCCTTTCTATGGCTCTCTCAACTGCGGGCGCGGCACAAGAACAACAGGCTGTTTGGCAACCCTTCATTACGGTAACGCCGGTCTATCAGGCTAAAGGCGATCTCGACGGCGGGGGTCAATACAGTGTCGCAAGTGCCATCGTGCGTGCGGGATTATCGGGCGACCTCGGACGCGGCAGACGTGCTGGGGTAACTATAAACTACGACTATAACGACTACTCATTCTCGGACCCGGTCCGCTTCGGAAATATCGCACCATGGAGCAACGTGCAGCGATTTGGCGTATCAGGCCTACTCACGTACGGGTTGTACGATGGTTGGGGCGTCGGGCTTGCACCCTCGCTCGACTGGTTCCGCGAGAATGGCGCACATACAGGCAAGGCGCTTTCTTGGGGCGGTATCGTCTCGGCGACCAAGCGCTTTGTAGACGGAAATCGTCTCGGCTTCGGTATGGGCTTGTTCTATCGTATCGAAAAAACAAGCATATTCCCGTTCCTGCTGGTTGATGTGCGATTTAGCGACCGTTGGCGCCTTGTGAACCCCTTACCCGCAGGGCCAACTGGGCCGGCAGGGCTGGAAATTGAGTACCGCTTGGATGGTCAATGGAACGTCGGACTCGGTGCGGCATGGCGTAATACACGCTTTCGCCTGAACAAGGATGGCGCAGTACCGAACGGCATCGGGGAAGAATACGGCATTCCGTTGTTTCTCCGTGCAACGCATACTTTGGGGGAGCAGAAGTCACTGAATCTCTACGCGGGCTTCGTGACAAACGGCCATCTTCGGGTCGAAGATTCGTCCGGTAACGAGATACGTCGAATCAACTTCAACGCCACGCCAATTTTTGGAGCAACTATTTTAGCGCGCTTCTAATTATGCGAGAAACTGGACAATGAAACACTCGATCATTCCTCCTTTTCATTTCTTGGCGTTGAAACAATGCATTTTCAAAACAATCCCAATGTTCAAGTAACATTGGCTAGTAATGAATAGTGCTAACGATGTATTCCCTTTCCAGATCTAGGACGCGGTTTCTTGTAAAGTTCATACATTCTATAAATTTCCCACCAAACTTTTTCAGGGAATCCATTCCGGTCAAACCTGCCTCCACCACGACCATTAGGTTGTAACAGGTCTGCGAAGTAAGCTTCTCCATCAGGCGAGTTCCAGAGTTTGACAATCTTTTCCATGATATGAGGAAACTTTTCACTAAGCATCTGCGGGTATTGGCTCGGCAGGCAATGCAATGTTTGCAGGACGGTTTCCTTACTGACCATGTTTTCCCTCCTTCGTCATCATGCTTAACTTATAGCATAACTGAAGAATCGTAATATATATTGTCATTAAATACTGACATGCTGTTTACAGCCACAACCGGCATCAATGACCATGCAATCTACACAAAGGTTAGGGTAGAGTGATCTTTACCCTGCTTTTGATGACGACTATCCAAGGAGCCTTTGCAGACAACCTATCATTATGTATTGATCCAATAAAGTGCCATATACAACAAAGGGAGACCTTGGTCTCCCCATCCTATATATTTACAAATTCTGTACCCAGCAGATTACCAGGAAGCTTCCACCATGAAAGTTGTTAGCTGATTACCTCTGGGCTGTGGGTTGTCGTACAAGCTGCCGCTATAGAAGCTGTGGTCAATGTGAAACTCGATGTTTTGGGTAAGGTTATACACGCCAGTCAATGTGAAGGCGTTATCTGTTGGATTGTTTCCTAGTATTGCGGCAGCCCCTGCTCCACCCCCGGTATTGGCGCTGCGATATGCGGCACCGAGATGCAGCGTGTTTGGTATGAAGCTATATTCTGCGGCTATGGTCCAGGCTTTTCGTTCATTAAGACGATAGAGGGTGGGTTCAGGTGGCACGTCAGAGCTAAAATTTGGTCTTGCCGTATTGAGAATGTTTGGTTGAGTGGCAGTACCGCCAGGTGATTTTGCCCAAGTCGCATAAATACCAATTTCCTTGCCATATACATGGCCGAATGCCTGAAAGTCTAACGCGGTTGCTTTCGTGTCGACAGGTACTAACCCAATAGCTACAACTGAATCATTGGCATAGTTGGTTCCACGCCAGATTTGGGCACCGATGTTGAAGGACCAATCACCATTGATATTACTAAGGGTAGGGGTAGCGGTAATTCGAAGATAATTGGAGGTAAGTGATTGTGCTGCTCCTTCTTTTGCCATGAAGGCGGGTGCCCAGCGGGTGAGATTGATATAACCCAAATCGTTCTGTGCAACGATTGACACGCCAGTAGCGGGTGTATCAGACCCTATGTATTGTTGAGCGGAGGTTTCCAGACGGTGCTCAGCCCAGCGCACATTTCTTACTGCCCCAGTACTCGACTGCTCGTAGCCATAACTTGCACCCTGTTCATCGGTCATGAAGGGAATCACCGAAAACTTGGCATCTGCTATGTATACTGCAGCCGGCAGCTTGAAGGCAGCGACCAACCGGGGAGTATCGACATGGCCTTCAAAATAGAATCCTATGGTCTCCGCTATCCGTCCACCAAAAAACAAGTTGAATTCCTCGGGAACATTCCATTGCCCACTGTTAGTCGTATCACCGGGAATAACATCGGAACTCGGACCATTGGTTTTTTCGAAACTTCCCTTCAGCATCATTGATGCATTCAATGTGACAGGAATTGACAAGCCGTCACCTTCTACTTTTGCCTGCGTCCCCATCATTGGATAACCACTGGCCTTGAATGTCTGGCCGAAGCCATTCAGTATGGGTACATGTTGTGAATGACATGCTCTGCATGACATGCTTGCCTGACGAGAAAAGGAGGGTACGGCAGATGCCTCAGGGATTAGCGTCAATAGCGCCAATATCCCTGAAACAAGCAAGATGGCTTGCTTCATTGAGTGAATTGCTTTGGATAAATCTTCTTGTTTCGGTTGATAAGGCATTGGCAAAACTGTTATCTCGATTAAGTACTTCGGGACAACTCTATAGCAGGGTGAAAGGGCTGTCAAAGTTTTGTGCGGCGATGTTTAGGCCCTGAAATTGAATAGTCCGTCGAACTATTATTATAGTAATCCAATTATTTTCAGTCTGTTTGGATCCAATGAATTAATAAGCATACATAAAGATGTACTTAACGCTTCTACATGAATTAGTTCAACTGTAATCCTCGCAGTGTCAGTAATAGCCAAACGTATATATAAGGAATTTAGTGTGTTGATATTTTAAATAAGAAGATTAGAATACAATCAATATCTAATATTCATTGTGGTTTACAGCATTCTCCATCAGATAGTTAAAACGGTACATCTATAGGCTTATTTGGTAGTTCACTATTAAGAGGCGCATCATGTTAAAGATCATAGCTGGCTTTATTTCTGGAATCGTAGTGGTTGCTCTACTAGCATACAGTTACATGGGCAGCCTTATGTTCTGGGAGGTCGAAAGTGCGTTTGGTGTCGAGGAAACGGTCGCGCGAATACAGCAGAATGTGCAAAACGTGGGAAACGGTTGGACACTCTCCGGTCTGAGAAATCCGGGCAAGGCGGTGGAGTCCTCGGGCGGGAACGTGCTGCCGGTGATGATGGTCGAGGCGTGCAGCACCAAGTATTCCGGCCCAATCCTGAAGGACGACTCTGTTCGTTTCCTGTCGATCCTGATGCCATGCAAAATATCCGTATACAAAAAAAATGACGGCAAGACCTACATCGGCATGATGAATGCCGGTCTGATGGGCAAGATGTTCGGACCGATGGTCGGCGACATAATGGCCAAGGTTGCCGAGGATCAGAAAAAATTCATTGTGTTCGATCCGAGTCAGCCTGCTCCTCCGATGATCAAACCAGCGCCTCCGGGAGTCGGTGGCAGTGCTGGAGCGGGTGCCGGCGGGGGATGCTGATTATGATCTCAACATCAAGAGCGATAAAGGCGTCCTTGTGCATGGCGGCGTTGGTGGTCGCATTCAATGCCTCGGCACTGCAGGTCAAGCCTGACATTGCTGCCGCGCAAGCTGCATATAACGGAAAAGAAGCGAATGTCTCCACAGCAGATCACAGCAAGTTCAAGGAACTGCAGAAAAACTTCAGAACCGGGCCTGAGGTAACGCAGGCCTGTTTGATCTGCCACACCGAGGCAGCCAGGCAGGTGCAGCACACCAAGCACTGGACATGGCAGTCGGCTGATCCAAAGACTGGACAGATGCGAGGCAAGAAAAACATCATTAACAATTATTGCACCTCAGTCGTCTCCAACGAAAAAGACTGCATGGCCTGTCATGCAGGTTACGGCTGGAAGGATCAGAGCTTCGATTTTTCAGTCGAGAAGAATGTCGATTGCCTGGTATGCCACGACACCACAGGGACTTATCGGAAACTGCCAGGATATGCAGGTCATCCGGTGTACAAACGGGTCGAGTTTCCGCGCGGATCGGGCAAGTTCGTCGAGGCAGTAGATCTTAAAAAAGTCGCGCAGAACATCGGCAAACCCAGCCGCACCAACTGCGGTGCCTGCCATTTCTTTGGCGGTGGGGCAAACGGTGCCAAACACGGCGACCTCGACAGCTCGTTGCAACACCCTGGAAAATACCTCGATGTGCACATGAACGAGCAGGGACTCAATTTCAGTTGCACCACATGTCATGCTACTTCCAGCCACCAGGTTTCAGGCAGTCGGTATAACGTTGCGGCTGCAGTTACCGGTGCCGCTTCGATACGCGGTAAAGTGGATGCGTCGCCCGCATCGTGCCAGTCCTGTCACGGCAACAAACCGCATCCAGAAAGTATGGACAGACTCAACCAACACACCGAAAAGATCGCATGCCAAACCTGCCACATCCCAGAGTATGCCCGCAATGACATCGGTACCGAGCTGAGTTGGGACTGGTCCAAGGCCACCACCATGGATGAGAATGGCAAGCGTATCGTGCGCAAAGACAGCGCCGGACGCCGTGCTTTCGATTCGCAAAAGGGCGAGTGGAAATGGGAATCTCACGTGATACCGGAGTACCGCTGGTTTAACGGCGATTCGGTCTACAAGGTGATTGGTGACAAGATTGACCCGATGCAAACAGTGCAACTCAACGTCGTAGGAGGCAGCCCGGACGATCCGGATTCGCGCATCTGGCCGACCAAGGTCCATCGCGGCAGGCAGCCCTATGACACAGTCAACCTGACCCTGACTGTTCAGCACACCGGCGGCGAGGATGGAACCGCGCTCTGGCACAACTATGACTGGCAGAAAGCTATCGGTACCGGGATGAAGGCCGCCGGCATTCCCTATAGCGGCAAGTTCGACTTCGTCGATACCGAGCTAACATGGCCGATCACCCACATGGTTGCACCAAAGGAAGATGCGCTTACCTGTGTGCAGTGCCACAGCAAGAATGGACGCCTGAAAGGGGTTCCGGGAATTTACATGCCATCCCGCGATGGCAACCAATGGCTCGATATGATCGGTTGGACCGCAGCGCTGCTGACGCTACTCGGCGTGTTGGCTCACGGCGGCATTCGTATCCTTACCAGCAAGAAAGAAGGGTAATAACATGGCAGTCGAAAGAATCTACGTCTTCAAGCGCTTCGAACGTTTCTGGCACTGGTCGCAGGCGATACTGATCATCTTCATGCTGCTAACCGGCTTCGAGGTGCATGGTTCCTATCACCTTTTAGGATTTGAGCAGGCGGTAGAGCTCCATACAATCAGCGCATGGACACTGGTCAGCCTATGGGTATTTGCCATCTTCTGGCACTTCACCACTGGTGAGTGGATGCAATATATCCCCACTACCGAAAAAGTTGTCGCGATGATCCAGTACTACTCGGTCGGGATATTTAAGGGCGCGCCGCATCCGTTCCGTGCAACTACGCTAAAAAAACATAACCCATTGCAGCGTCTGGCCTATCTTGGCGTGTTGCTGTTCATCGGCCCGCTGATCTGGTTTTCCGGCTGGTTTTACCTGTTCTACGGTAGCTGGCGAGAGTGGGGCATGGAAAACCTCCTTTCGCTGGAATGGGTGGCATTTTTCCACACTGCTGCAGCATTCATGATGCTGGTTTTCTTGATCGCGCATGTTTATCTCACCACCACCGGCCACACGCCCACCTCGCACATCAAGGCGATGATCACCGGTTGGGAAGAAGTTGACTGAGCAGGTTCACGTTAAGAAAATCGTTCTGTGTAACGGCGCCTCAATTTCCTGAGCGCGCAGCGACATCGCGCAGGAAGGGCAGGTACTGGTCCCAGCCACTGACTGGGCCGATATGCGAAAACACTACGATTCCGTTCTTGTCGAGCACATAAGTGGAGGGAAATCCCTCGGCGATCTCCCGGTCGTGTATCGTGAGCCCATCACTATCGGTCAGCATCGCGTCCGAAGTATCCTGCACACCCGAATCGAACAGCGGCAGATCAAGATGTTGCTCCTTTGCCCACTTGTAACTAGTGGATATGCTCTCACGCACCTGCAGCATGATCATCTGAACTTCCGGAAGACTTTTCAATTTACGATTGAGCTGGGCAAGTTCGGGTAACTCCTTGCGGCAGGGCGGGCACCAAGAGCCCCAGATGTGTACGATCGTTACCATGCCACGCTGGCCTGCGATGCTTAACTGATTTCCAGAAGCATCGCGGAAAACCAGATCGTTGAAACGCTCACCATACCCCGTACCAGTGTGCGCATGATCGGCTTGTACGCGATTCAGGTATGGACCCCACATCTGGCTCCAGCGCTTCTTGTCTAATACCACCTTGTCGTCAACCGCGTAGAGTATGCATGAGCGTCCGGAGGCCTGACGGCATCCTTCCAGTGCGCTGGTGGAAGCTGTCTCAATACTCGCTGCGGAACCATACCAGGACCAACCCCCGCCTGGGGCGATGGCGAAAGCTCGATGATTCGGTGCGG
The DNA here is from genome assembly GCA_024641025.1 of Gallionella sp. Lineage (GTDB taxonomy): Bacteria > Pseudomonadota > Gammaproteobacteria > Burkholderiales > Gallionellaceae > Gallionella. The sequence goes on along the minus strand of JAHEDW010000026.1, from coordinate 2,355 downwards.
CAATAAATTCTCGGTAGGCGACACGCCCTGTATTGTCTAGGTGAGGGACGATATCTACATTATTTATAGTTGCGCTGAATCCCACCTCCGAAAGCGTCACGCCTAACATCAGCAGTGCTAGCGATGCAAGATATTTTGTCGTACGTGCAAGAAAATTCATTTAGTTTTATGCCTTAAGATTTGCCAGATCAGGGGTGTGTTTCCACCTTTGAACTCATGGTCAATCAATGTTACTTGTGGAATGTATCGGAAATTATTGTTCTGGAATAGTCCAGGGAATGGGATTTACGAAATTGTTCTTAAGTCATATAAACAAACAAATTGTAAATCAATTAGATATAAATTCTAATGTACAATTTTAACCTACAATGCAATATTTAACGTCACTTTACAGCCATTGACTACGCTACTCTAAAGGTTGACCTGCGCCGCAGGATTGAATGCAAGTAAACATTGCCTTTGCTCGGCAGTCTAATCGACGGTTCCAATCCACTGGAGCCAGTGATATATTTTTTCCGGAAGATGATTCGCATAATTTTTAACAGTGGTGACGCGGCTTGCCTATCGGAAATTAGACCAACCGGATGTCCGGTAACGTGTACGGTTAAGAATGGAAGAGTTTGGGGCGCATATATTTAGTCAGTAGCAAATTACACTGCGTAGGTTTCGCTGATTTGAGTATTCTTTCCGCAACCAAAATGTAGTTGCGGAAGCGTTGAAAATAAAATGAAATAAACGTTATAGGGGGAAACCATGTTCTTTGAAAAAGTAACTCCAATCACAGCGCTTGCGCTGACACTACTGGCGGTTTCACTTAACGTGAAAGCCGCAAGTCTCGCTCAGGAATACGATCAAGCAATTGAAGGAATTCAAGCAGGTGATTATCAAAATGCCGCAATCCATTTCAAAAACGTGGTGCAGCTTGATCCTTCCAACGCCAAGGCATGGCTTTTATTAGGAGAATCGCTTTCACAGACCAACGACTTAGAAGGAGCAAGGCGTGCTTATGCCAATGCATTGAAGCTGGAACCCAACGGTCGGGTAGCTGCTCGTGTCAACGAGCAACTCGCTAAGCTATCTGGTTCAATATTTCGTGATTGCCCAACTTGCCCTACGATGGTGGTGATCTCGGCTGGTAGTTTTGAGATGGGCGAACCTTTTAAAAAACATACTGTTACATTCTCTCAGCCTTTTGCCATTGGTAAGTTTGAGGTTACACAAGCCCAGTGGAAAGCATTTATGGGCTCCAATCCCAGTATATTCAGTAACTGTGGCGACAACTGTCCGGTTGAGAACGTTAGTTGGAATGATGCTCAGGAATTCATACGGGTACTCAATGCCAAAACCGGCAAGCAGTATCGATTGCCAAGCGAAGCTGAATGGGAAGCCGCCTGTCGGGGCGGAGAAACACTGCAATATTGCGGCAGCAACGATGCACAAAGTGTTTCGTGGTATGACGTTGACAGCACCCGCCCGGTAGGCCAAAAACAAGCCAACGCTTTTGGATTGTATGACATGAGCGGTAACGTGTGGGAATGGGTCGAAGATGGTTGGCACAATGATTATGTCGGTGCTCCATCAGATGGAACCGCCTGGCAGGGAAGTGACTCGCGGCACGTTATTCGCGGCGGATCATGGCTTTTCGATCAGTGGATAATTAACGCGGCTAACCGCCAGTGGAGCATTCCGTCGGATCGGTTCGGCACCCTCGGTTTCCGCCTTGCCAGAACGCTTCCTTAGCGAGGCCGGTTTCAACAACGTATACGAACGTGTCCATTAAGTTAACCTTTATTAATACGCATAATGTATATTATGTCAAATCATGAAACCTGCAATAAATGTTCATTTAGCAGCTGCGCATTCTGTGTGAAGCTTTCATTCCTTGTCTGGAATGTACCATTGGTGACTTCGACGGTAATTTAATTGCAAGACTTCCACTAAGTAATCAAGCCAGGTGATCTTTCGATCATCCCTTCAAATTGTTATCTTCCTTTTCTAAACCAAACGCCGCCTTGCCGGCCTCAAGAGTTTTTTTCGCATCTAGCATTCCAAAGAGCTGTATCAGTTTTGCCACTGCTCCTGTCCATCCCGTCTGGTGACTTGCACCTAGTCCAGCTCCGTTATCGCCTTGGAAATACTCATAGAAGAGGATGTAGTCGCGCCAATGCGGATCGTTCTGGAATTTATCTGTTCCACCATAGACAGGCCTCGTACTATGTTCATTGCAGAGGAAGATGTTGGACAGACGGTCTGATATCTCCTTGGCTACTTCGAAGAGGTTCATCATCTCTCCTGAGCCGGTAGGACATTCGATCATGAAGTTATCGCCATAATAAAGGTAGAAGTTAAGAAGCG
>JAHEDW010000126.1 GCA_024641025.1 Gallionella sp. | reverse complement strand
TCAATCGCATCTTCGTTTTTGCCAAGGCTTGTATAAACAAGGGCTACGGCATTGAAGCATCTGGCCTCAAACCAGTTATCCTGCATTTTGGAGGCGATCAACAAAGCTTGCTGCAACATCTCGTTGGCTTTTTCATAATCACCTTTGCGCCAGTGCAAAACACCCAGAGTTAGTAAGAGATTGGCGCGAATTGACGTTGTCTCTTTATTGTGCGGAAGTTCTGTAAGAAAAGACTCGCGTAAAGTTATCTTGGCATCGGTATCTTCAAACTGATCGCTGTATTCTCCGATTCCCTGCCAGGCCGATTCGAGTGCGGCTTGCAATATCTGTTCCGGTTTGGGCGAATCGGCCAGTTCGACCAAACATTGTCGGCCAGTCCAAAAAAATGGCGCCTGGTAGGCCAGCGTTGATGTTTCTTTGTTAGTTAACCAACAAACAAGGCAGGCATTATTTTCTGTGAACAAATATTTGTGATGATTGAGAATATCAATAAAACCTTTTTGGCTTTTAATATTTGAAAAATCTTCAAGGAAAAAAACTACATTCTCCGTGTCTTCAAGAATGCGATGCCAAAATTCAAGCGAATTGATAGCTGAGTCACTGACAGATATCTTTACGACCTTCTTGTCCATATCCATCAGGTAATTTTCCAACGTCGAGATGGAATCATCACGCACATAGACAGATCCATATGCAATCAGGATCACAGACGGTTGCCGCCAACGTATGGCAAGCTCCAGCTCCTGTGTCAATATCTCCATTCGCTCACTGAAGGTGCTTGACGCTTGTGGTTTATTGGCAATATCAATCATGCAGCATTTTCCTCAATACGGGATGAATGTCACACCAATTCTCTTTATCGCGGTATTCCAACACAGCGAGCAACTGCAATAATGGTCTCAATCGCTCGTGGTATTCGAGTTGCTTACTGCTCTTGATCTTTTTCAAGTAATTCATGTCGTTTCGATCCAGAATACGACGATACTCGTTTCGGATCTCATCCGCTGCCCACTCTACATCAGCAACTTCAATTTGCATGCATCCCCGTCGACGTGCACTTCCAATTGAAGTGCGAAGAACACGAGCCAACTCTCGGAACACGCCTCCGCTATACGTCACAGCAAGCTCAAGTGCATCAGATTCGATCAAATCCAGATTCATTCGTAAAGATACAAAACGTGTCAAAGTCTGATATCCCTCTGCCAGATGGTGTTCAGGATCCTGAGTTGTGTGCAGGTTAATATTGGGCAGGAAAAGCGCCTGGTCACGTATCGCATCAAATTCCTTGCTATAAAACAACGCGCTTGATACCGTATACACAATGGCACAATTCGGTTGCATCATAATCTCACGCCGATCATGGAAAATGGTGCGCGCTCTTTCCAGATCAGGTTTGTCCATATCGTCAATCAAAAGCAATGGAATACGACCTTCCGTGCTGTAGATCGCAGCAACAATGTGATTAATTATCGCAATCAGGCCAGTAATATCGGTTTCCACAATTTGGCGTAGTTCCACTCTTGTTGCCGGTTCCAATCGCATTTTTAGTCCGGCATTTGCGAAAAACGCATCAATCGATGCACCCAATTCAAAGTTTGACATACGGCCATCCAAAATTGTAGTCACCTTCTTTTCGACTTTTCCTCTCCAACCGTCTAGTTCCTTGAGTAACTGGTCGGGAAGCTCCCCACCTTTCTTGCGATATTCGCGATACAAGCGTCCGCCAATCGCCAATAGAACATCTCGAAAATCAATATCGATAATATCTGTCTCTTCGCGGATGCTGAAGTTTATGGGCCAATATTTTTTTTTGATCTCGGTATTGCCCATCAGGTGTAACAATTCAGTCGATTTACCGCAGCCTCGATGGCCGGAGAAGAAAAACTTGGGCGGCCTATAAAACGGCGCCACTAATGCATCAGTCAATTCGGCAATGGGATTGCCTGGACGATTAATATAAAAAGGATTGGAAAAGCCATCCTGGACAGGTTTTAGAGGCAGGTCCAACTCAAAGTTAAGCCAGGCACGATCAAAATCTTTTGCGATGATGTAATCAAATTGACTCATAATTCCTCAGTACGTAATTGTTTCCTTAATGTTTGAATGATTATAGAAAATTTACTATTTATAAGAAACCTAATAATCATGTCTTTCTTGTTCAGAAATATTGACCATCCTAGTTTAAAAAACTGGTCAATTGTGCCCATCTAGGCAATCTTGATGTTATCGCCTAATGAAGCAGTCAGTCCCTGATCAATGGCATACAAAGCAGCCTGTGTTCGATTAGCCAAATGTAATTTATTCAAAACACTGCTGACGTACTTGGCAATGGTGCGCTCGTGCAGTACCATAATTAATGCAATTTCCTGGTTGCTTAATCCGCGGGCAATCAAGCGGAGAGTTTCGAGTTCACGGCGAGTTAGTGTTTCAGTCATATTCATATCCTCACTCGGATTATCAATCTCATGAATAACCTTCACAGCGATTGATGGTTGGATGGAAGCCTGTCCTTTGGCTACATCACGGATTGATTGGAGTAATTGCACCCGGGTTGTATCTTTTAGCATATAACCCAGGGCGCCCAATTTAATAGCCTGATACACACGATTGCTTTCAGCAAAACTGGTTAGAACCAATATTTGGGCGTTAG
>JAHEDW010000125.1 GCA_024641025.1 Gallionella sp. | reverse complement strand
GCGGGTGATGCTGAGCATTAGCCAGTTCAAGAATGCGTTCAAGAATCTAGGATTGTCAGCCGTCAAGATGTAACTACAATGCACGTATGATTCGATTCGATTGGGACCCAAAGAAGGCAAAACTTAATGAGCGTAGTCATGGGGTCTCTTTCGAAGAAGCAGAATCTGTGTTCTATGATAACTATGCCATTTAGTACTACGGCGAAAATCATTCGAACACCGAGGGTCGGTTCCTGATGTTCGGCTTGAGTAATCTCGCAAGGATACTGATAGCCGTGCATGGTGAAAGAGAGAAAGGTGAAGTCATCCGTTTCATTTTCGCTCGTCGTGCAATTCAGAGCGAACACGCTTTCTATTCCGGACCAGACCTATAAAAAAGGAATAGGACTTATCAGCCATGAAAAGCCGAAGGAATCGCTATTCGGCGGAACTTAAAAGGCAGGTGACGATACGGATGGGGGCGATGTCATCTCCTATTTCAAATCGCTGTCCGAGGAAACCAGGATACCTCACCAAACGCTGATCAACCTTTATTTGAGGGATTGCGTGGCCAACAAACGTAAACCAGATCTGACATGGGATAGTGACAGTGGTGCCTAACACTGCGTTGAAGTGGACGGTGCGACATGTCACACCTTTTGCTTGCGCAAAAGAATCGCAGGCCACGGTCGGCCGCTTATCGCGGCGTTATGTGGCTCGTTAACGTCGTCAGTTGACTCAAAAGAGCCATATAGGTTCCCTTCGATAGTAATCTGGGTAATCTTGTAGCCTAGTGCGCAGCTGTTTCTTGTAATGATTTGGCAGGGGCAGTCTATCTAAACAAAGATCGGGTTAAACTTTCCGACGGGAGATCGCCCGGGAAAGTTCCATGGGTGCTCGGGGAGATTCGATGAGAAACAAGGTGTTTGGAGCCAGCTAATGAGTGATGCAAACGAAGTTCGGGCTATAGTCGAGCAATGGCGGACGAGGTATGAGGCGTCAGATGCCGCAGGTATGAAGGACTTATGGGACGAAAGCCACACGACACTCACATATCTCCCAACGGAAAGCCCAACCGTAATGACTACTTGGCAGGATATTGCTGCCTATTACGACAATGTATGCGGAAGTCTAAAAGTTAAAGAGTGGAGAACCTGGAATGTCATAGCGGATGTGATTTCGCCAACAAGTGCTTTTGCGTTCGCCTACACGGATTTCATATACGAATCTGCTGCTTTGCCCGATATCTCTCACTACTGGGAGGGCCGCATTTCATTTCATTTCAAGCGAGTTGGGGATCGCTGGAAGATTGTCCATTATGAAGACTCTACTCTCATGCAGTGGCAGCTACCGCTGGTGCGCGAACTGCAAAAACCAATGATTGAGGAGATCGAAGAGGCAATAGCGGCAACTCAGGTCGAGCGAGCGCTAGAATTGCTCAGGCAACTCGCAAAGCCGATTAAGTTTGGCGCGCCCACTTCCGTTGCCAAGCGCTCTGGTAACTGAGCTAGTAAGCAGCAGGGTGCGTGGCACCAGAATATCCACATTGCCGATTTGGTCGGGGTGACGGCACTGGAAAATCTGCGTCACAGCGCGACTATTTTGGCCTTCTCCCTGGATCGCCCCAATGCTGCCGATGGAAACGTATTCGATGATTTATTCGCATGCCTCACCTGCCTCGTGCAGTATCGTTAGCAGTTCGTCGGGTGAAGAATAAAATGGCGAGTGGTCCGTATCAATCGAAACGGTTTTGGCAGCTCGCTTTGACATCAACTGCTGGAGTTCTGGAGACACCGCATTGTCTTGCTGGCAAAGTACGTAAGTTGAAGGAAATGACGACCAGGGTTCGGAACCGGCGGGCGTTGCCACGCACTCAACTGCAGTGGAACGTAGACGTTGGGCTGCTTTAATCGCGATGTCAGGCTTGCAGCGGTTGTAGAATATGTTGACTGCGTTATGTTTATCTACCGTATATGTGCCGTCGTCTGAAATGATCACGTGTTCGCTTAGCTCGGTGGGATAGGCTGCTGCCAACTCCATGAACACTTCGTCTTTGCCGATCATGATTGCTGCGATGTATACGAGATGATTAATGTCCGTTCTATCACATGCTGCTTTTGATATAACCAGACCTCCGTAGGAATGACCGACGAGTACACACTGTTCAGCTGACTCGTCTAGCACGGCTCGAACCGCGCTTGCATCATCTTCGAGACTTGTTAGCGGTAAATCTGGGGTAGAAACACTGTGGCCCAATTTCTCGAGGTCAATACGCGTTTGCTCCCAGCACCATCCTCCATGGCATACTCCATGAACACAAATATAGTGCATTTATTCTGCTCTTTGTCGCTGATTCCAATATCCTAAATGGATAATCAATAAGGCGCTATTGGTGAATGGGGCGGCCCTGGACGATAGCCGTCAGTCCTGCTGCACGCTATGATCAGACAATGTACCGCCCGCCACATACCATGCAGTTGAAGTCACTCCCTTCGGTCGTTCGGACGAAGCACCTGCGGTCAAAATGTGGATCACATTTTGATCCTCGGCGTCTTCGCCGCTTAACTGGGTGTTAGGCGACCATGCGACTCGACTGCCTTCGGCACGGGCTCACGGTCGAGAACACCAAAGGCATCTACCACGGTCGCGCCGATGGAGTTCTGACCGAACGGCAGACC
>JAHEDW010000078.1 GCA_024641025.1 Gallionella sp. | reverse complement strand
ATGCTTGTATACGTTAGGCGATTCAACTCTGTTCCCAGGGTAGTCCTGCCATCCGCCATCCGCCGATGCTATTTCGGTGCTTGTTATCGCTCAGGTTACCTTCGAAACCTTCCAGTATGAAAGGTTACCTTCGAAACCTTCCAGTATGTTATAGCAGTCGGCGAAGCCGGCATTCGTGGCGGCAATGGCGGCGTGGTGAGAGCGTCCCCCACTGCGACAGATGAAAAGTATCAATGATTCCTTATCAACTTGTTGTTCAAGCTGAGCAATAAAATACGGGTTGAGTTTCATGCCCGGGTAAGATGCCCATTCGATATTTACACTGTTTGCCACGCGACCCACCAAGTCCAATTCTGCCCGGCTGCGCACATCAACCAGTTTTGAACCGGGTGCAGATTGCAGGATATTGTAGGCTTCTACAGGATACATTGCGCCCTCATAAGGCAGATTCATCTCTTTTGCACGCTGCTGTGCTGCTTGCAGGATGTAGGTGATATTTCCCATAATGCTTCTTTCTTCATGTGGCTTGATTCAACGAAGTCTCTGCAGATGATATGCTTCTCTTCAGGTCAATAAATCTAATGCGAGCAGAAGCAGGTTAGAATCGATCCAGCCGCTTACACGCATCTTAACGCAACCGATATGAAAAATCATACCAGCCCACAACTTCCAGAAACTGATACAGCAGCCTTTGAGCCGGCCCATCCAGAGCGGTTTGCCGCGGCGCAAAAGAGCACATGGGTCAGCATCATCATAAATTTGATGCTGACATTCTTGCAGGTCGTTGGAGGATTTTTTGCACACTCACAGGCACTGATGGCGGATGGCCTGCATTCGCTTTCGGATCTGCTTTCAGATGTTCTGGTTCTGTTTGCCAACCGGCATGGCAATCGCCATGCCGATGCTAATCATCCCTATGGTCATGCACGTGTGGAGACCGCAGCCACACTAATTTTGGGGGCGTTTCTGGCTATACTCGGTGTTGCATTGCTTGTTGCTGCAGCGATGCGGCTGCAGCAGCCGCAAGCGCTGATATCGGTAAATCCATTTGCACTCGCCATAGCGGTATTCGCTTTGGTTGCCAAGGAAGCCCTGTTTCGTTACATGCTGGCAGTGGCTAAGCGAGTACGCTCACAAATGCTGGTGGCAAATGCATGGCACGCGCGTTCTGATGCGGCATCTTCACTCGTCGTCATCATCGGTGTCGCAGGTAACCTGCTCGGGTTCACCTTCCTTGATCTGGTTGCTGCAGCTGTGGTGGGGGTAATGATCGCGCACATGGGAGGTAAACTTGCATTCGAGGCGATGGCTGAACTGATTGATACCGGCCTGGATGAGGAGGAGGTCGAGGCGATCAAGCAGACTTTGCTTAACACTCACGGCGTGCGCAGCTTGCATGAATTACGTACGCGCAAGATGGCGGACAATGCACTTGTCGATGCACATATCATTGTCGATCCCAAGGTCAGCGTTTCTGAAGGCCATTTCATCGCAGAGGCGGCACGCAATGCCGTGCTAAAAAACCACCATGTAATGGACGTGATGGTCCACATCGATCCGGAAGACGACCTTAAGGCGAAGCCCAATGTGCATTTGCCCAGCCGACCGGAACTCATGAAAATTCTTTCAGAAAGGATTCCCAACAAGGATATGAAGGAATATCGCGTGGTGTTCCATTATCTTGACGGCAAGGTGGACGCAGAACTCTATTTATGTTCCACCCAGCAGCAGGCAGAAGCCTTGCAGACTCAATGCAATGATCTGGTGCACGATAATGAGATTTTTCGTGCTGTCCAGGTCCATAATACTTGCGCACAGAAATAGTGCATCCAAGGAACCCTTGCGCCCTTAATTGGTGCAAAGATTGTATGTGCTGAGTATCAGGCTTATGGCACAATGCCTGTCTGCTGGGCGTATGGCGGTTGGCACGCTTTCTGCATTGTTAAATTTGGGTTTTTAGTTAGCTGTTAAACTTGATGTTTTAGGAGATGGTTATGTCGATGTCGGCAAATGATGTTTTAAAGATGGTTGAAGAACATGAAGTCAAGTTCGTGGATTTCCGATTTACAGATACGCGTGGCAAAGAACAGCATGTGAGTGTTCCCGTAAAATGCTTGGATAAGGACAAGTTTGAGGAAGGCCATGCGTTCGATGGTTCATCCATTGCAGGCTGGAAGGGAATTCAGGCTTCGGATATGCTGCTGATGCCGGATCCGGCTACTGCATTTCTCGATCCGTTCATGGACGAAAATACACTGGTGATCACCTGTGACGTGGTAGAACCGACAGATGGCAAGGGATATGACCGCGATCCACGCTCTATCGCCAAGCGTGCTGAGGCCTACCTGAAATCCAGTGGCATCGGTGATGTTGCCTACTTTGGTCCGGAACCAGAATTTTTTATTTTCGACTCTGTGAATTGGCAAATCGACATGTCAGGGTGCTTCTGCAAGGTGAATTCCGAAGAGGCTGCTTGGTCATCTGCTGAAAAGTTTGACAGCGGAAATACGGGTCACCGTCCAACAGTAAAGGGTGGTTACTTCCCTGTACCGCCGGTAGACAGCCTTAACGACATCCGCGCTGCGATGTGCCTGGCTTTGGAAGAGGTTGGCGTCGAAGTTGAGGTTCATCATCACGAAGTGGCAACTGCCGGACAATGCGAGATCGGCACCAAGTTTAACTCCCTAGTGCGTCGCGCCGACCAGACTCAGGCCCTGAAATATGTCGTGCACAATGTCGCTCATCAGTACGGCAAGACTGCGACATTCATGCCCAAGCCTATCGTCGGTGACAACGGTTCTGGCATGCACGTGCATCAGTCCATCTGGAAAGGCGGCAAAAACCTGTTTGCTGGCAACGGCTACGCCGGCCTGTCCGAAACCGCGCTGTACTATATTGGTGGCATCATCAAGCATGCCAAGGCGCTCAATGCAATTACCAACCCGGGTACAAATTCTTACAAGCGACTGGTTCCTCATTTTGAAGCGCCGACCAAATTGGCTTATTCAGCGAAGAATCGATCAGCTTCGATCCGAATTCCCCATGTGGCCAGTGATAAAGCACGCCGGATCGAAACCCGCTTCCCTGATCCGACCGCCAATCCTTACCTGGCTTTCGCAGCACTGATGATGGCTGGCTTGGATGGTATTCAAAACAAGATTCACCCTGGCGATCCAGCTGACAAGAACCTGTACGACTTGCCGCCTGAAGAAGAAGCAAGCATACCTACAGTCTGCAGCTCTCTGGATGAGGCTTTGCGCAATCTGGACAATGATCGTGAGTTCCTGACTCGTGGTGGGGTGTTCTCAAACGACTTTATCGATGCCTATATTGCACTTAAGATGGATGAAGTGACACGTCTGCGAATGACTACGCATCCGGTAGAGTTCGATATGTATTACAGCATTTGATCTGGTTTAATAAGCGGTAAAACATAACGGGGCTCGCGCCCCGTTTTGTTTTTAGCCTCGAATCATTGTCTGGGCATAAGGCTTGCCCTATACTTGTTCCACTTCCTAGAGGAAACATGACCATGAAACTTCGATTTTTTCTGGCGATGCTGCTTATATGCCCTGTTATGGTGCAGGCCGAAATATACAAGGCTGTAGACGAGAACGGACATGTCACCTATTCAAGCACTCCGATCAAGGGTGGCAAGAAGATCATTCTGGGGCCTTTGCCCACAATGGATGCGCCGCCTCCTGCCTCACCTTCCGGTTTCCCGAGAGTGGATGGCGAAACCCAGAGAAATCGAGACGATACCCGTTATATGATCCTCCAAAACGAACTGAGCGAGGAAGAAAGATTGCTTGCAGAAGCAAAACAGAACCTGCAGGAAGGGGGAGCAAACCCTGAAGTGTTTCGAGGAAAGGATGGGAAGACCTATCGCAACGTTGCAAAATACGATGAAAAGATCAAGGCACTCTCAGACCAGGTCGAACAGCATCAGAGAAACGTAGATGCGCTTAGAACAGAGATTTCGAAGCTAAAATAAAGCACTGTAATCTGGCATACTTTCTGCTTCTTATTATCGTATGTCTGACTTGCCCTACCTTACACTGGAATATCTGGCGACTGCCATCATCCTGCTTGATGAAGAGTCAAGAGTCACCTATCTTAATCCTGCCTCTGAACAATTGTTCGACCTGAACGGCAAGAATCTTCAGGGATTTCCGGTACAGCAAGTGTTTTCGCATTCCGATCAACTGTCCAGTGCGATCCAGCAGGCGATACATAATGATGCAACCTATATTGAACACGATTTGACGCTGGGTACCTTTGCGCATGGTAAGTTGCATCTGCGCTGTGCCGCAACACCGCTTCAATTCAACAGGCGATATCTGCTACTGGAATTCCATCCGATAGACAGGCCGCTTAAACTTGCTCGAGAAGAACAGATGCTCGATCAGACCCAGGCTAATCGAATGTTGTTACGGAATCTGGCGCACGAGATCAAGAATCCACTGGGTGGTATACGTGGCGCTGCGCAGTTGCTAGAGCAGGAACTGGAAAAGCCGGCTTTGCGGGAATATACGCAGGTCATTGTTCAGGAGGCCGATAGGCTTCGGGCATTGATGGAGAACCTGCTCTCTCCTCAGAACATCTCACATTATAGTGCGCTTAACATTCATGAAGTGCTGGAGCGCGTTCGCACCGTGGTACTGGCGGAAATGCCTGAAGGCTTAACAATACAACGGGACTATGACATCAGTCTTCCTGCGCTGATTGGCGATAAGGAGCAGCTGATACAAGTCATGCTCAATATCGTCCGTAACGCTGCACAGGCTATGCAAGGGCACGGGATGATTACATTGCGCACCCGTATTGCTCGACAAGTGACATTGATCAAACGTCGTCACCGTCTTGCTGTAAAAGTGCAGATCATAGATACCGGGCCAGGTGTCCCGGCAGAATTGCATGACAAGATATTTTACCCGCTGGTGTCAGGCAGTGCCGATGGCCATGGATTGGGCCTGACCCTGGCGCAGGACTATGTAAACCAGCATCACGGCACGATTGAATTTGACAGTGAACCCGGGCAAACCTGCTTCACGGTGATGCTTCCACTACCTTGACAGGTGATAACTATGAAACCGGTTTGGATAATTGATGATGACCGATCGATACGCTGGGTGCTTGAAAAATCACTGACACGAGAAGACATTGATTTTATAAGTTTTGCTTCAGCAGACGATGCATTGCGAGCGTTGGTGAGCAATACCCCACAGGTTGTTGTCAGCGACATACGTATGCCAGGAAAATCAGGACTTGATTTTTTACATGTGCTACACGAGCGGTTGCCACATATACCGGTCATCATCATGACCGCGTATTCAGACTTGGAGAGTGCCGTCACCGCTTTTCAGGGAGGTGCATTCGAATATCTTCCCAAGCCATTCGATGTCAATCATGCAATTGAGCTAATACGACGCGCTTTGGATCAAAGCCTTCGTAAATCCGATGAAACCCAGCAGGTGCAACTGGATGCAGACATACTCGGCCAGGCTCCTGCGATGCAGGAAGTATTTCGTGCTATCGGCAGGTTGTCGCAATCACACGCGACTGTATTGATCAACGGAGAATCGGGCACCGGGAAGGAGCTTGTTGCTCATGCACTTCACCGCCACAGTTTAAGGGCCGACAAGCCGTTTATCGCAATCAATACCGCAGCAATACCGAAGGACTTGCTCGAATCCGAATTGTTTGGTCATGAGCGTGGCGCCTTTACCGGGGCAGCTGCAATGCGTCGCGGCCGATTTGAGCAGGCAGAAGGCGGCACTTTGTTTCTTGACGAGATCGGAGATATGCCATCCGACCTGCAAACGCGGTTACTAAGAGTGCTATCCGACGGAAATTTTTATCGTGTCGGTGGACATCAGCCAATCAAGGCCAATGTGCGCATAATTACAGCCACCCATCAAAACCTGGATGAACGTGTCAAGCAAGGCTTGTTCCGCGAAGACCTGTTCCATCGGCTGAATGTGATACGGCTGCGCTTGCCACCATTGCGGGAGCGGCGTGAAGATATTCCTTTACTTGCAAAATTCTTCCTGCAGAAAAGCGCAAGTGAATTATCCGTTGAGCAGAAGCAACTCAGTGACACAGCAATGCAATATCTCAAAGCACAGGATTTTCCGGGAAACGTGCGACAACTGGAGAACCTGTGTCACTGGCTGACTGTGATGACGCCTTCGAAAGTGGTGGAAATAAACGATCTGCCGGCAGAATGGCGCGAAGTTTCTGCAGCAAGTCCGGCAGAAGGCAGTGATTGGCAAACGGGACTGGCACAACAGGCTTCGCTGGCTCTTCAGCGTGGCGATGAGCGTATCATGGAAACACTCGCAGTACAGTTCGAACGAATCCTGATCATGCAAGCGCTTCAACATACCAACGGACGTCGTATCGAGGCTGCAACGTTGCTCGGTATCGGGCGCAATACTTTGACACGCAAGATTCAGGAGTTAGGGCTGGATAATCCATAGTAACAACTATCCTGTTAGTCGATCGAGCAACTTCTCATGAATTCCACCGAAGCCACCGTTGCTCATTATAAGAACATGGTCTCCAGAACGTGCGACGGATACGATCGCATCAATCAGTTTGTCGAGGTTGTCATCTACTACCGCCTTGTCGCCAAGTGGTGCAAGTGCACCACGTACATCCCATTCGAGATTCCCTGCATAGCAGAAAACCATGTCTGCATTCCTCAGGCTATCGGGTAATGCATCCTTCATGACACCAAGTTTCATAGTGTTCGAGCGAGGCTCCAGCACGGCAATGATACGCGCCTCGCCAACTTTCCTGCGCAGTCCAGCGACGGTTGTGTCTATTGCCGTAGGGTGATGCGCGAAATCATCGTATACGGTGATGGCCCTAACGGTACCGCGAACTTCCATGCGACGTTTCACGTTTTTGAATTCACTTAATGCCGACAATCCCTGGGTGACTGATATCCCCACATGACGCGCTGCGGCTAGCGCGGCCAGACCATTCTGGTGATTATGCTCACCGATCAATTCCCAAAGCAGTGAACCTTGCGTATCGTGATGCAAGGTCACGCGACCTGCTGCATCTATATTCCAGCCGTCGTCGACTCCGAAATGTTCTACCGGCGTCCAACATCCACGGCGCAATACTCGAGAAAGCGCGGTTTCACGGCCATTGCTGACAATCAGTCCATTGCCGGGTACTGTGCGAACCAGGTGATGGAACTGTGTCTCGATTGCGTCGAGGTCTGGAAAGATGTCTGCATGATCGAACTCCAGGTTATTGAGTATCAAGGTTCGTGGGCGATAGTGTACAAATTTTGAACGCTTGTCGAAAAATGCGGTATCGTATTCATCCGCCTCAATGACAAAGAAGGGCGAGTCAGAAAGGCGCGCCGAAATACCAAAATTCTGCGGCACACCGCCAATCAAAAATCCCGGGGAGAGTCCGGCATAATCGAGGATCCATGCAAGCATCGCACTGGTGGTAGTCTTTCCATGTGTGCCAGCAACACCCAAAACCCATTTGTCATGCAGCAATGTATCTGCAAGCCATTGTGGACCGGACGTATATGACAGGTTTCGGTTGAGGATCTCTTCCATCAACGGGTTGCCGCGAGATATCACGTTGCCGATAACGAATACATCCGGATTGATTTCGAGTTGTTCTACAGCAAAACCCTCGATAAGTTCTATGCCTTGTGATTGAAGCTGGGTGCTCATGGGGGGGTAGACATTGGCATCGCAACCGGTCACACGATGCCCTGCCTGCTTTGCCAGCGCCGCAATTCCACCCATAAATGTGCCGCAGATGCCAAGGATGTGGATATGCATTAATTGTCCTGTATTCAAAATTAAACCTTCCGATTTCGGGATCGCTTACCCGAGCGGAAGAATATGATGAAGGGAAGTTTCAAGTTCTGAAGATAAAATATACCGCACCCATCAGGCATAGACCCGCATACAGATAATCCCATTTCAATGGTTGGTTCATGTACAGCACCACGAAGGGGACGAAAACCGATAGCGTGATAACTTCCTGCAGGATCTTCAGTTGTCCGAGTGAGAGAGACGTGTACCCAATGCGGTTGGCAGGCACTTGCAGCAGATACTCGAACAAAGCGATACCCCAGCTAGCAAGTGCTGCCACGTACCAAGGCGATGAAGCCATATTCTTCAAGTGTCCATACCATGCGAAGGTCATGAACAGGTTGGAGATGGCAAGCATCAGGGCGGTGATTAGCAGAGGATTTGAGACGGACCCCATGGCTTAATCACGAAGGGGCTATTTGACATCCAGCAACTCGACGTCGAACACCAGTGTTGCATTGGGTGGTATTACACCGCCGGCACCACGTGCGCCGTAACCCATGCTTGCTGGAATGACCAAGGTACGCTGTCCGCCGACCTTCATTCCTTCCACGCCTTGATCCCAACCCCTGATAACGCGTCCGCCGCCAAGTGGGAACTGGAATGGCTCATTTCGGTCACGTGAACTGTCGAACTTTTTTCCATGATGGTCAGGGGCAGCCTCATCGTAAAGCCAGCCGGTATAATGCACGGTCACATTATGACCTGCAGTTGCCAGTGCACCTTCGCCCTGCTTGATATCGGTCTTAATCAGTTCAGTCATTTTGCCAGTCTCCATCTTTGATGCGGCCTGCTCAGAGCACGCGGTGGTTGAAAAGAAGCTGGCAGTAAACATTAATGCCAGCGGTAACAGTGTGATACGTTTCATATTTACCCTCCAATTATTTGATGCCAGTTTCTGATTCGGTAAAACACATATTTCTGGTGACCTGCAATGATCAAGAATAACTCAACAAAGGTGCTAACCATCGTTCCGCTTCTTCCAGCTTCATACCCTTGCGCCTAGCGTAGTCAACGACCTGATCCTTGTTGATCTTTCCTACGGCGAAATATTTTGCCTGGGCATGAGACAAGTAAAAACCGCTCACTGCTGCGGAAGGAAACATTGCGAAGTTCTCGGTGAGCGTTATACCAGCGTTTTCTGGTGCCATCAGGAGTTCAAACAGCGGACCCTTCTCTGAGTGTTCGGGGCAGGCCGGATATCCAGGAGCGGGTCGGATGCCTTGATATTTTTCGGCTATTAAAGCTTCGTTGTCCAGTTTTTCATCAACCGCATATCCCCAGAATTCACGGCGTACTCGGGCGTGCAATAGCTCGGCAAAGGCCTCCGCAAGGCGGTCCGCCAGGGCTTTCAGCAAGATCGCGCTGTAATCGTCATTATTTTTTTCGAATTCAGCGACTCGGGAATCGATACCGATACCAGCAGTCACCGCAAATGCCCCGATATAGTCCGCCACGCCGCTGTCCTTGGGGGCGATATAATCGGCAAGGCAGTAGTTGGGAATGTCGGCAGGTTTCTTGGTTTGCTGGCGCAGATTGTGCCAGGTCATAGCCACCTTGCTGCGAGATTCGTCAGTGTAGATTTCGATGTCATCTCCCAATCCGCCATCTACAGTAATTGAATTTGCCGGGAACAGTCCGAATACTGCATTTGCTGTGAGCCATTTGTCCTTGATAATCTGCTTCAACATGACCTGTGCATCTGCGAAAAGCTTTCGCGCTTCTTCGCCTACTACTTCATCATGAAGAATCCTCGGGTAACGTCCGGACAATTCCCAGGCCTGAAAGAATGGTGACCAGTCAATGTATTCGGCAATTTTATCCA
>JAHEDW010000077.1 GCA_024641025.1 Gallionella sp. | reverse complement strand
CAACTCGAGTTCCTTGCCTGCATTTGCACCGGTCAATATCTGCACCACGGCGATCTTTGCAGGATCGCCTTGCGCCGCAGGCTTGCCAGCTGGAGGAGTGGCAGGTTTGGCCGGGGGCGTAGTTGGATCAACTTTACCAGTTTTCTCAACCAGCTCTTCAACGACAGCCTGCTCTTGTCTGGCATGGGTTTTCATCGTGCCTGCTTTTGCTGGAGGCGGATGGCCGATCGGACCGCGCATCACCATGGTCCGTTCAAAGTCGGCAGAAGTAGTCTGAGTGATCTGGTCGTTGATGTACTTGAGTTTATGCTTGCCGATCTCGATCACGTCATTGTTCTGGAGAAAATGCTTTTTGGTCGGGACACCATTCACTTCCAGGCCATTGGTACTGTCAAGATCTTCCAGGAAAGAATCGTGCATGATCGTGACGACTGCGGCATGCTCTCCGCTCACTGCAAGATTGTCGATGACGATGTCATTGTGAGCCTTGCGCCCGATGGTCATGCGCTCCTTGTTAAGGGGATATTCCTTAAGCACCGCGCCATTCATGCTGAGTATCAATTTTGCAGCCATAGTCGTATACCTCGTACTAATTATTTCTTGAACCAATTTAGCATGCTTGCCAGCCAATTGCCCCGGGCGGCAAATTTGCCCTTAACCTTCACCAGTATTACCGAAACATTGTCGCGACCGCCATTATCGTTTGCCATTTGAATCAACTGTTCAATTGCCAGAGGCAAGTTGCCTTGCATCGCATACATCGTAGACTGTATGTCTTCATCCTCGACCATATCATTCAGCCCGTCAGAGCAGAACAGGTACACATCGCCAACTTGCACGCCATACACCTGGATCTCGGTATTCACTTTTGCATCGATTCCAACCGCGCGGGTCACCAGATTCTTGTTTTTTGATAGCCGCGCATCCTCGGCGCTGATCATCCCGCTGTCAATCTGCTCACGCAACAAGGAATGATCACGGGTGAGTGCTTCCAGAGACTCACCACGCAACCTGTACAAGCGCGAATCACCCACGTGCGCCACCGCGACCCGATTATCATAGAACAGACCCGCCACGACGGTCGTCCCCATGCCAGCATACTGCGGCTGACTTTGCGCCGCATAATATATCGAAGCGTTGGCACGCTGTATGTTGTCTCGCAACAACAACACAGCATATTCATCACCGGATTCTTCGTCTAGTTGCGTCGGACTTACGTCCTGCAGGCTCTGGCTTACTTCAGTAGTCACCACCGAAACTGTGATACCGCTCGCCACCTCCCCCGCATTGTACCCACCCATGCCATCGGCAAGCACTACCAAGCCACAGGAAGGCTCGCACCCGACACTATCTTCGTTATGAGAACGGACCATACCCGGGTGGGTTTGGCTGATCATTTCCAGTGCATCTTGTACTTTCATGGTTACCCCTACTGAGCAGCAGCGCATTGCCGAAGAGCCTCGGCCATTTCAGCGCCGCTGGTATAACGATCCTCGATCTGTTTGGCCATCGACCTGTTAATGATAGTCACCAGACACGCCGGCAGATCAGCATTGACACTCAGTATGTCGATGTGCGGTTCATTGGCGATACGGTACATGAGTTGAGCTAACGAATCCCCCACAAACGGGAGCTTACCACAAGCTAATTGATACAAACTTGCACCCAGCGAGAACAGGTCGGAACGGCCCTCGATCTTCTTTCCGGCCAATTGCTCAGGTGACATGAAAGAGGGCGTACCCAACACCAAGCCGGTTTTAGTTTTGCTCGAATCGGTGATGCGGGCAATACCAAAGTCAGTCACCTTTACAGTATCAGTTTCCGGGTCATACATGATATTGGCCGGCTTGATATCACGATGCACTACGTTTTGCCTATGTGCGTAATCAAGCGCATCGGCGACGCTTGCAATAATGTTCATTACCTTCGGTAACGGTAACAATTTACCTGGCCGAGTGTAGGGAACCAGATCCTTGCCCTTGAGGAACTCCATCGCGATATACGCCAGATCGTGCTCTTCTCCGGCATCGTAGATCGACACGATGTTAGGGTGATTCAGTCGGCCAGCCGTTTCGGCCTCACGGAAGAATCGCAATTTGACGTCCTGCAGTTCATCAGCCTCGAACTCCTCCGACAGGGCCAGGGTCTTGATCGCAACGGTGCGTCCGATTTTCGGATCTTTGCCGTAATACACCACACCCATCGCACCCTTGCCCAACTCCTTCTCGATCTCATAGCGTCCGAGCATCGGTTTTGACATGCCCGATTTGTCCAGCACCATGGTGCTGGCAATGCTACGTCCACCACCGCCCATGATCATCGTTTCAGCCATGGCACGCGTCTGAACCAGACGATTCTCCAGATCGCGGAACTTGGGGTTGTAATCGGACATGTATCGAAACACTGACTCCGCCTTGTTCATCTGGCGCTTCCGTTCGTAGTCCAACCCGAGGTTGTAGAGCACCTCCATCAAGCTGTCGTCTATCGGCACCTTACGGAACTTGTCGAATGCCATATCGAGCTGACCCTGTCCCTGGAAAGCCAGGCCAAGCATACGGTTGCTTTCCGCAGACTCCGCATCGGATATCTGCTTGCCCCGCTCGGTCATCAAGAAACGCTTGGTTGTAAGCAGCAGATGACCCACCAGAAGCAGGCTGGCGGGCAACATCAACTGCAGCCACATTGCCTGTGAAGTCATGAGCGCGAAATGTGTCGTCAAAAGCGCAATGAACAGTACGCCGGTCATCAGCGCTGCAACGCCAGCATTCATGCGCGGCAGCAACAAGATCAAATACAATGCGACCAGAAGAAAGACAACCATTTCCGCCAAGCCTCCCCACTGGGGCGAGACAAAATAGTCTCCCCTGAGTATGCTTGAAACAGAATGTGCCAGGATCTGAACCGGCGCCATGCCAGGCCCGATCGGTGTCACCAGCATGGTGCCCACGCCTGCTGCAGACGATCCGATCAAGACGATCTTGTCGCGGTACTTCTCAGCGGGGATCTTGCCGCTCAACACATCGTAGAACGAATCAACGGGGAATGCAGGCCGACCATCGCGATCCTTATAAAAATAGGTGTGCATCTGCAAATCCCGGTCGGTGGCGATTTTCTGGTTGCCAAGTTGCACGCCTTCCCCTAGCCTGACGCGTATATCGGCAGGTGAAAGATTCAGGCTTTTTGCAGCGAGCATCAAGGACAGGGAAGGATAAAACTGGTCATAATAGCCAACTACCAATGGTTCAGTGCGTACTGCACCATCAACATCGGGCAAGCTGTTGAGATGCCCAATTGCCAATGAATTGTTACCCAGCAGCGGAATTGGCGCCAACAGGTTGTGTGCCGCCAGCGGAGAGGCAAAAGAGTCTGACGAATTTTGCACGTCGATCAAATTGTTGCGCTGAACGTATTCAGGCAACTGTTGATCCGGGTTGCCTTGAGGTTGTCCCAACTCAAAGAACATGCCAAGCAGCACGTCGTTCGCCCGGGAGATGCTATCGCTGAGCTTCTGATCATTATCGAGGTTCTCCAATGCTTCCAGCAGTAGTTCATCCAGACGCGCAATTTCTGACTTGATTACCGGATCAATGGTGTTCCTGAGGGAAGAAAAGGTGATCAGGTTAGCTATCTTGTTGATATAGCCCAGACCAGCGTCGACTTGGGGCTCAAAGAAGAATACCGTATATCCAACGACCTTTGCATGACCCGCCGCCAGAATATCTATCATTTTGGCATGTATCGCCCTGGGCCATGGCCATCGGCCAAGATTGGCGATGCTTTGATCATCGATTGCAATCACTGCGATCTTGTCACTCGGTGTACGCATTGAAGCCAATACACCCAAATCATATGCCTTACGTTCCAGACTCCGCATCAAGTCGCTGCTCGCACCAAAAAGAAAAACCAGTGCTACTAGCAAGCCGAGGAACCAGTCCGATTTCCAGAACGACATCTTTTTCATGCTATTCCATCTCTAAATGCTTGCCAATCAACAAGTCATGTAGCCAATATTAATGTATTTTGCTAATTCAAGCCACAATCCTTTTGATTTTTCACATCTACTCGATGATGTGTTGAAGTAGTGAGCAATCACCACAATCTATCAGGATAGTTTCATTTCACCAGGAGTATTGGGCAATCAGCAATTTGCAGCACTTTTTTCACCACTGAACCAAGCAACAGCGACTTAAGCCCCCCCTGCCCCTGCCTCCCCATCACGATCTGCTCCACAGCCTGTTCTTGAGCATATTGGGCGATTGCGTCTGCCGGCGTACCGATGCTGATATGGTACTGATACGTCAAACCCGCGGCGTCCAGTGACGCGCGTGCGGACTGTAGCGCGGCAATGCCTTGCTCGCGGTAATAATCGTTGATTGTTTGTTGATTAATGAACAGCTTGACGTTGCCCTTTGCCACATTCCACTGCACGTTCAGGAGCAACAGTTGCGGGATGTCCTTCAGCAATGGGACTTGCTTGATTACATGGTCTACTGCACGTTGTGCACTGTCAGAGCCATCTACCGGTATCAGTATCTTCATCAACACTCCCTTAAGATTTGTTGTGCGTATCAGGTGACTGGTCGGCCACCCCAGATGTAACCGTCATGTCTACCAGATCTACCACTTTTGGCTCCATGGCCTTGCGCATTGCCAGCCATCTGCCAATGATCAGGACCAAGATGGCGCAACAAAAGGGAATCATCCAGTGCAGGTAAGCACGCCCCTCAACCAGTGATTCAAGCAGCGCCTCGCCAACCAGCATTTCGCCCGCCACATAGCCAAGCAGGGCACCTCCGGCATAAATGATGAGCGGGAATCGATCAATCAGCTTAAGAACCAGTTGGCTGCTCCACGCGATCAGCGGAATGCTGATCAGCAAACCGAACACCAACAGCCATACATTGCCCTTGGCGGCGGCGGCAACACCTAGCACGTTATCAAGGCTCATCACGAAATCGGCAATGATGATTGTTTTGACAGCACCGAGTAACCGCGAATCAGCCTGAATGTTATCGACACTATGCTCTTCCTCTGGAAGGATCAGCTTGATGCCTATCCACAGAAGCAGAAGCGCGCCGATGAGCTTTAGGTAGGGTAGCGATAACAGGGTGATGGCAAAGAAGGTCAGAATCACGCGCAGACCGATCGCCCCGCTGACACCGAACAATATGCCTTTTTTTCGCTGATCGGGCGAGAGATTGCGACAAGCAAGTGCGATCACCACAGCATTGTCGCCGGAGAGCAGCAGGTCGATCATGATGATCTTCAATACATCGACCCAAAACTGGGAAGTGGAAAATAATTCCAGCATGAATGAAAAGATCAGGCTTTCAGTATGCTTTGCATCAAACGCCCCATCTCCGCGGGGTTACGCGTGATATGTATACCGCTTTCCTCCATTACAGCGAGCTTGTCCTCTGCGCCACCTTTACCCCCCGATATGATCGCGCCTGCATGTCCCATACGCTTGCCGGGAGGTGCTGTTACTCCGGCGATGAAACCGACCACCGGCTTGGTCATGTTGCCCTTGATCCAGCGCGCGCACTCCTCTTCGTCGCTGCCGCCGATCTCGCCAACCATGACCACGGCATCGGTATCGGGGTCGTCATTGAACAATTTCATTACGTCGAGATGCTTCAGGCCATTGATCGGATCTCCACCTATTCCGACGCAGGATGATTGCCCCATGCCCAGCGCGGAGAGTTGACCGACTGCTTCGTAGGTCAACGTACCAGAACGCGATACCACCCCGATACGTCCCTTGCGGTGGATATGCCCGGGCATGATTCCGATCTTGATTTCGTCTGGGGTGATCAGGCCAGGGCAATTTGGTCCGATCAGCAACGTTCGCTTGCCCTGCATCTTGTATCGGGTACGTAGCATGTCATGCACCGGGATGCCCTCGGTGATGCATATCACCAGATCCAGGTCGGCCTCTACCGCCTCGTCAATGGCCGCTGCGGCATACGCAGGCGGTACATAGATCACCGATACGGTCGCTCCGGTTTGCGCCTTGGCATCGGCCACGCTGTCATAGATCGGTATGTCCTCGAATCGCTGGCCACCCTTTTTTGGAGTGACACCCGCCACAAAACATTCCGCGCCATTTGCATAGGCCTTGCAGTGAATGGTATGGAACTGACCTACCTTGCCGGTCATCCCCTGCGTCATCACTTTGGTGTTTCTATCGACCAGTATGCTCATCGTGAACCTTTCGCCGCAGCAACGGCCTTCTGAGCCGCATCCGCCATATCATTGCCGGAGATGATCGGCAATCCCGATTCAGCCAGGATCTTTTTACCCCGCTCCACATTCGTACCTTCCAGTCGCACCACAAGCGGCACACCAAGGTGGACGTCACGAGCCGCAGCCACCACGCCTTCAGCGATTACGTCACATTTCATGATTCCTCCGAAAATATTGACCAGTATGGCCTTCAGGTTCGGATTTCTCAACATCAGTTTGAACGCCTCGGTAACCTTTTCCTTATCAGCGCCGCCACCCACATCGAGGAAATTCGCGGGGCTGCCGCCATATAACTTGATGATGTCCATTGTCGCCATCGCCAAGCCCGCCCCGTTCACCAGGCAGCCAATGTCGCCATCCAGAGAAATGTAACTCAAGTCGAATTTCGACGCTTCGACCTCGGCTGGGTCTTCCTCGTCCAGGTCTCGCATTGCAATGATTTCAGGGTGCCGGTACAGCGCATTACTGTCGAAGTTGAACTTTGCATCCAGTGCCAGCACCCGACCATCTGCTGTCAGCACCAGCGGATTGATCTCGGCAAGCATCGCATCCTTTTCGACAAAAGCACGATACAACCCTTGCAAAACGGCAACAGCATCCGATGTCGCTGAAGCCGGTATGCCAATAACTTGGGCGGCCCGTGCCGAATCTTCGGCATTCAGCCCGGCGACTGGATCGATACGCACAGTGTGTATCTTCTCAGGACTGCGAGCCGCCACCTGCTCAATCTCCATTCCGCCCTCGCTGCTGGCCAGTAAAGCCACGCGCTGTTTGCTGCGATCAATCACCATACCGAGATAAAATTCCTTGGCGATCTGGGCGCCTTCCTCGATCAGCAGGCGATGAACCACTTGGCCTTCCTTGCCGGTCTGATGGGTGACCAGATGCATACCCAGTATCTGCTGCGCTGCATTGCGTACCTCTTCAATCGACTTCGCGACTTTTACTCCACCCCCCTTGCCGCGGCCACCTGCATGGATCTGAGCCTTCACCACCCATGTAGAACCGCCAAGCTGTTGGGCCGTAGCGACTGCTTCGTCGACGCTGAAACATGCATTGCCGCGCGGCGTCGGCACGCCGAATTGACGGAGTATTTCCTTGCCTTGATATTCGTGAATTTTCATGATGATCGATTGCCTGTGCTTAGTGTGCACCGTGATTGGCGCGCAGGTGCAATCTTACCTAAATAATGCCAGGAACAGGTGCGTATCAGCCTTGCTTCTGGAATACTCGTGAAGTTACTGCTTGAAGGTCAAAACGACTCTCAAGCCGCGACCATCTCTAGCAGGACCAATCTGCAATGATGCCTCATGAACTTCTGCGATTCTTTTGACGATCGATAGGCCCAACCCACTGCCGCTTGACTGGGTACCCAATGGACGATAGAAACGCTCCAGGACTTTTTCCCTTTCTTGTTCTGGAATGCCTGGACCATCATCACTCACTGACAGGGATAATTTTCCTGCTTCTCGCGTGAAGCTTACCTGAACGGAGGTTCCGGGCGCGGTATGCTTTATCGAGTTTTCAAGCAGGTTGCGAAGCAGTGCCCTTAACAGCACAGGATTGCCACGCACCTCCGTCTTGTCGACCCGCGTCAGCGAAAGGGCTTCTTCATCTTCCAGCAATTCCAGCCGTACGCCCTTTTCCAGTGCAACCGGCACCAGCGATGCGATCACTTCGATTGCGATATTCCTGAGATGGCATTGCTCTGTCACGCCACCTTCCAGCGTATCAACGCGGGAAAGCGTCAGCAATTGTTCAATCAGGTGAGATGCACGATCACATCCTAGAATCGCATTATCAAGCGCATGAATTCTCTCCTCCTTGTTTGAGGCAGCTTGTGCAACTTGGGCCTGCGCCTTAATCGCGGCGACTGGCGTACGCAATTCATGGGCGGCATCGGCAGTGAAACGTCGCTCTTTCTGTATCGATAAAGAGATGCGGGAGAACAGCCGGTTGAGACGTTCGATCAACGGCATGACCTCAAGAGGTACCGATGATGCATCCAATGGTGCGAGATTATCCGGTTCGCGTTGATCGACTTCTCGAGTCAGATTGACCAATGGTTTCAGGCCGCGCGCCACAGCCACCCACAACAGGATCGCCAGCAAAGGCAAGGACAACAGCACCGGTTGCAGAAGGTTGCGAGCAATTGTAATCGCCAGTTGGTCGCGAACTTCCATGCGTTCAGCGACATGAATCAAATATTCGTGGGAAGAATCCCATGAGCTATACACACGCCATGCCTCACCGTTGACGACAGTATCACTGAAGCCCAGATCGATTGTTGCGAAATGTTCTGCCGGTGCGTTGACCGAATGGATGCGCAATATCCGACCACCTTCCCAGACCTGGAAAGCGATACGTGGAGAATATTTATGTGGGGACGCGGCATGCTCGGTCTCAATCTCATCAAGCTCATGCGTTGATTGTGCCACCAACAGGACCGCAGCTTGGGCCAGATGCGCATCCAGCACATCGTTGAGTTCCTTGCGTGCATCAAAATAAGTTACCGTGACAGCCGCCACCCATACGCTCATGACAGTAACCATTGCCAGAACCAGCAATCGCTGTTTAAGGGAAGTATTCATAGACATATCACTGCTAGCCAGACGAAGGCTTTGCCAAACCAGCCTTGTCGGCAGCAATCAGGTATCCCACCCCACGGATCGTCTCGACCAACCCCGGGAAAAGCTTGCGCCGCAAATGATGGATATGTACCTCCACCGCATTGCTTTCGATCTCTTCACCCCAGGCATATAGCTGTTCCTCAAGTTGAGCGCGGGACAGTACTTTACCTGCATTCAGCATCAGTGCATGCAGCACCGAAAATTCCTTGGCCGACAGCTCAACTGGCTGGTCGTTATACATCACCCGGTGTGCTGCTGGGTCGAGCCTGACACCTGCAGCCCTTAACTCCGGTGAGGCGCTGCCACTGGCTCGGCGTATCATGGCGCGCAATCGCGCTGCCAACTCTCCCATATCGAATGGCTTGACCAGGTAATCGTCGGCACCCGCATCCAGACCCTTGATCCGGTTGTCGATGGCATCCATCGCGGTCAGGATAAGCACGGGTATCCTTGCATTTCTTGACTGGGCATTTTGTGTCTGCCCGTTTCGGTTTCGCAAACGCCGCAACACTTCGAGCCCGGATAGTCGCGGCAGACCCAAGTCGAGTATGACTGCCGCGTATGGCTCGGTGGAAAGCGCCTGTTCAGCAGCAACACCGTCTTTCATCCAGTCTGTGGCATAGCCGGATTGTTTTAAGCCAGCCTGTAGCGCATCGCCCAGCAGTGGATCATCCTCGACCAGCAGTATACGCATTATCCGCCCATCCTTTAACCGGAGAAATCAATCATCATCATGGTGCCCTGCTTGCGCTTGGCCGGACGCCTCCTGCCCCACAGCAGTATAGCTAAACCAGAATGCAACCACAGCCACCAGCATTATGACACCCAGCCATGCATAGGAGTGCTTGATCCCTTCTTGCTGCCCGTCAGTTTTGTAACCGGTGA
>JAHEDW010000025.1 GCA_024641025.1 Gallionella sp. | reverse complement strand
ACTGGGGTCGTTGACCTGTTCGGCTACTCTGTCGCGCTCTCCGCGGACGGCAACACTCTGGCGGTCGGGGCATTATTTGAGGCCAGCAGCAGCACCGGCATTAACAGCACACCGGATGAACTGGCCAGTTTCGCTGGCGCGGTTTACGTGTACATTCGCAGCGGCAGCATCTGGACCCAACAGGCTTATGTCAAGGCGGGTAACACCGGGGCAAATGACTACTTCGGCTC
Organism: Gallionella sp.; assembly: GCA_024641025.1. Taxonomy (GTDB): domain Bacteria; phylum Pseudomonadota; class Gammaproteobacteria; order Burkholderiales; family Gallionellaceae; genus Gallionella. Next base: position 33,738 of record JAHEDW010000025.1, on the reverse strand, counting down.
CTCGGTCGCACTCTCCGCGGACGGCAACACGCTTGCAGTAGGGGCAAGGAGCGAGGCCAGCAGCAGCACCGGCATCAACAGCACGCCGGATGAAGCGGCCTTTAGCGCTGGCGCGGTGTACGTGTTCAGCCGCAGCGTCACCACCTGGGCTCAACATGCCTATGTCAAGGCTAGTAACACCGGGGCAAATGACTACTTCGGCTACTCGGTTGCACTCTCCGCGGACGGCAACACGCTTGCAGTAGGGGCAAATGGTGAGGCCAGCGGCAGTACTGGCATTAACAGCACGCCGGATGAAGCGGCCTTTAGCGCTGGCGCGGTGTATCTATATTGATTGCAGTTCTGAACGATTAATAGAACGCTCCGCTGGAACGTTGGGATGTATCAAGTACAGCTTGTTCCAATTTGACTTATTAAGCAACGGGAGCTTCTGCTCCCGTTGTTTCTGTGTACGAAGTCTTGCATTTATGAATAACTTGTTGATACGCAATGCTAAACACTCTATTTGTAGCGCAACCATCAATTCATGGATTTTTTCCGCCATTTAACTATATTCAGGCGCAAATCCAACTTCACCAGAAATCGCACAAATTAATCATTCTGAGGGTAAACTTCTCTCCGTGAATACACAAATGACACCGAACGCAGCCCCTAATTCCTATTTGCTGGGTGTGGGTGACTATGATGAAATGCTTGATAGTCAGGGGCAGGTGCGCTCTCATTGGTCATCTCTGATGCAGGGAATGGAAAAGCTTGGCAGCGCAGAGATGGAGCTAAGACGCAAGGAAGCACTTAAGCTATTGTACGAAAATGGTGTCACTTACAATGTCTACGGGGATTCAGGCGGGTCCAATCATCCCTGGCAGCTAGACCCGGTTCCGCTGATGATTTCCGGCCAGGAATGGAGCCATATAGAGGCTGGTTTGCTGCAACGCGCCGAATTGCTGAACATGATTCTGGCTGACCTATATGGACCGCGTGAACTCACCAAAAAGAATCTGCTGCCGCATGAATTGATTTATAACCACGGTGGATTTCTGCGAGCCTGCGATCAGATCAAACTGATCGGACATCACCAACTGGTTCTTTATGCCGCAGACCTCGCGCGTGGCCCGGATCAAAAGATGTGGGTGGTCAGCGATCGCACTCAGGCGCCTTCAGGCACAGGATATGCCCTGGAGAACCGAGTGGCTGTATCACGCGTGATGCCTAATTTATTCCGTAAATCCCAAACGCGTCGACTGGCAAATTTTTTCAAGTCGATGCATTCCGGACTGACTGCCATTGCACCACCTAATGCTGAATCACCACTCATCGTACTTCTCACGCCGGGGCCTTTTAACGAAACTTACTTTGAACACGCTTATCTGGCTGCTTTTCTTGGCTACCCGTTGGTACAGGGTGACGACCTCACTGTGCGTGACGGATATGTCTGGCTAAAATCACTGACCGGATTGAAGCGTGTGGATGTGATCATTCGACGCGTGGATGACACTTACTGTGACCCGTTGGAATTGCGCGCAGATTCACGATTGGGTGTTACTGGTTTACTGGAAGTTGCACGCCGCGGTAACGTCGCTATCGCCAACCCGCTGGGAAGCGGCATACTGGAAAATCCAGGCATTCAGCCTTTCCTTCCGGGGATCGCCAAGCACTTCCTCGGAGAGACACTTAAATTGCAGTCTGCGGCGACCTGGTGGTGTGGTCAGCCGCTGGAGATGGATTATGTGCTGGCCAACCTGGACAAGCTGGTCATCAAACCGATTTATCGCGCACACGGGACAAGTCCGGTGTTGGGTCACTTGCTCAGCCAGGCTCAACTTGCCGAATTGCGCGAACGCATTCGCACCAACCCTGCCTTATATGTCGGACAGGAACATGTCAGTTTTTCTACAGCACCCTGCGTCACCCCACAAGGCTTCGAGCCACGCAAGGTGATGCTTCGTTGTTTTGCCGCAGCCGACCGAAATGGGTACGAAGTTATGCCGGGAGGACTGAGCAGCAGCGCTCCGGAAAAAGGCGACATGCTGATCTCAGGGCGGGCTGGAAGTATCAGTAAAGATGCCTGGGTGATCTCCACAGAGCCGGAGTTAAAGTATGAAACGGCCAGAAACATCGGCGCATCGGCGACCAGAGGAAATGAACATGCGTTACCCAGTAGAGCTGCTGATAACATCTACTGGGTCGGCCGTTATGCCGAGCGTGCCGAAGGCAGTATTCGTTTACTGCGCGCTACAGTTAGAAAGTTGTATATCAACCCTCATAATAATGATCCTGATTACGATGAGAGCCTTCAATGCTTGTTGCGCGGTGTAGCCAACCTGACCGGTACTTGGCCCGGCTTTCTGGATGAGGATCATTCAGCCTTGCTTAAATCACCAGAGTCCGAACTTATTGCTGCTGCACTTGATGAGCAGCGTAGCGGAAGCATTGCCAACTTGCTGCGTAATGTGGTGCGTACCGGATACTCTGTAAGAGATCTCTGGTCCACGGATATCTGGCGGGTATTGGACGATATGGACGAACACCTTGATCAACCGCTGCAACTGGGTGAAAACGCGCTGTGGAAATTGCAGGAACTAATGGATCGCCAAATCACCACTTTAAGTGCTTTCAGCGGTTTGTCCATGGAAAATATGACGCGCGGCAACGGTTGGTTGTTCCTCGATATTGGACGCCGCCTGGAACGCGCAATGCTGACTATCTCAATGCTGCGTAATGTTATGTCTGTGCATCATCGCGATAGTGTGGAAGCACAACTCATAGAATCACTGCTGGACGCTAGTGACAATACAATCTGCTACCGACAACATTATCGCAGCTACTTCGAGCTGTCAGCTTTTCTAGAATTGCTGCTGCTCGATGTCAACAACCCCCGTTCACTTGCTTTTCAGATCGCCTGCCTGAAAAATCATGTTTCAAAATTGCCCAGTGCTGGCAAGGCGAAGCGTTTCAGCACAGAAGAACGTCTGATGCTGGAGGCTGGCTCCATGATCGACCTGATCAATCTGAACGACCTGATGGTGGTTTCCGAGGAAGATATACGCGAGAACCTGGATCAATTGCTGAGTCGCCTCTACTACTTGATGAACGCTTTGTCTGATGCCATCACTGCCGAATATTTCCGCCACGACAGTAGCCCGCAACCACTTTGAAATGATTTTCAGTCTAGGAAATATGTGCCTGCAAGCAGACAAGCGGTCGATATTTCTTGCATCTTAATCCCGAAGGTAAACTTGTGCGCTACCGCATTACCCATACCACCTCATATAAATACACCGGTCTGGTCGGACATTCCTACAACGAGGCTCGCTTGTTGCCGCGTGAGTGTCAACACCAGCATTTGATTTCCGCACGCCTTGAGATCACACCCAAGGAATCCGATTTTCGTGTTCGGGAAGACTTTTTCGGTAACAAGATCGCTTATTTCACTATCACTGAACCCCACAACACATTCGCCATCACAGCTATCAGCGAAGTGGAAGTGCTTGGTGGTACCTGGCAACTGGGTCTTTCCAGCAACATTTCGTGGGAAGACGTCAAAGAAATACTTCTGCGTGATAAACATATCGAAGTGCTGGATGCACGTCAATACACTCTGGATTCTCCCTACATCAAGACCAGCCTTGAACTTGCTGCTTATGCACAACCTTCATTCACGCCTGGCAGGCCTTTATTTGAAGCTGTCAATGATCTGATGCAACGCATCCACGCTGAGTTCACCTTTGATTCGGAATTCACCACCCTGTCCACGCCAGTGCAAACTGTGCTGGAGCATCGACGCGGCGTTTGCCAGGATTTTGCCCACGTTGCTATTGGTTGCATCCGCTCCTATGGTCTGGCCGCCCGTTATGTAAGCGGCTATATCGAAACCCTACCGCCACCTGGCAAGGAGAAATTGGTTGGCTCGGATGCCTCGCATGCCTGGTTTTCTGTCTACTTACCCGATGTAGGCTGGATGGACTTTGACCCGACCAATAACCAGATACCCGGCGATCAACACATCATCGTCGCGTGGGGACGGGGATATGGTGACATCACTCCGCTCAAGGGTGTGGTATTCGGTGGCGAGAACCATGTATTGGAAGTTTCGGTGGATGTGGCAAGACTGACGTCGTAACAATATGGCCTAAAAGCGGCGCCTTAAGCAGTACCTAGCAACACTCAAAATATTGATGACTTAGTTCTTGTCGTCAAGTACTCGAGGATTTTCATTCCTCTGTAGGAGTTGCCTTTGCTGTTTAATTTTGGACTCCAAACAGCAATACTGTAAACATCGGGATGAATTGCTATTATTCCACCACCCACCCCGCTCTTTCCCGGCAATCCCACCTTGAAGGCGAACTCTCCTGCCTCGTCATAAAATCCGCAGAGCTGCATGATCGCGTTGATGCGCTTTGCCTTACTGGAATCAACGATTCTTATGCCGCTCAAGGGATTGATACCATCTGCCGCGAGGAACAAAAACGTTTCGGCCAATTCTTTGCAGGTCATTTCAATCGAGCATAAGTTAAAATAAAAATCCAAAACTGTATCAATATCATTTTTTATATTGCCATACGATTTCATCAGGTTGATCAACGCCGCATTCTTGAAACCCGTTAATTTTTCTGACTCGACGATGGCTGGAGAATAGGCAATCTCTGCATTACCCGAAGCCTTCCTGATAAATTCGATCAATTCCCGCTTGGGATTTTTCAGACTGCTCACAAGAATGTCGCTGATCACCAGAGCACCCGCGTTCACCAGCGGGTTTCGGGGAATACCTTTACCTGCTTCCAGCTGCAATAAGGAATTAAAAGATATGCCTGACGGCTCAACGCCCACCCTCTCCCACAGCTTATCCTCTTCCAATTCAAAAGCCATCGCAAGGGACAATACTTTTGCGATGCTCTGTATGGAAAATTTTTCGTTGGAATCACCAAAGCAAAAGTGCTGGTTGTCGATAGTAAGAAGGTGCGCGCCAAATTTGTCCGGGTCTACCTCGCATAATTTTGGGATATAAGCAGCAACAGTGCCGCTGTTTTTCATGCTTTTCAATTCTTCTGCCATTCCAGAGAATATTTCTTTGTAGCTCACAGGATTTCCATTTTTGAATGAATCACCAAATGTAATTCACTTGCGTGCATGCCAGCGCAAATCCAGCGTGAACGGAAAATCCTTGTTGGGTGTTTCTGGCGGCAACTCAGCAGGCGTTTCTTCCGGTGAGTGGCCGTGATCCCAGAAACGGCTCACGCGGCGCGCTTCGGCCTCGTAGGCGTTAACCGGCAGTGTGTCGTAATTGCGTCCACCGGGATGGCTAACATGGTAGGTGCAGCCGCCGATAGCGCGTTCGCTCCAGGTGTCAATGATGTCGAATATCAGCGGGGCTTGCACGTCAATGGTGGGATGCAGCGCGGAGGGCGGATTCCATGCGCGATACCGGACACCAGCGATCATTTCGCCCGGTGTCGAAGTTGCGCGCAAAGGCACGCGGCGGCCATTGCAGTTAAGTGCATAGCGTTCCCCCATCGCGCCGGTCAATTTAACCTGCAAACGTTCGACTGAGGAATCCACATAACGCGCCATGCCGGTGCTAGTGATCTCCTCGCCCAGCACTTGCCATGGTTCGATGGCTTGGTGCAGTTCGAGTTGCAGGTCGTCGACCTGCAATGTCCCCATATGCGGGAAGCGAAATTCCAGGAACGGTGCGATCCATTCCGGTCTGAAATCGAAGCCCGCGTCCTGCAGGTCGCGCGCGACATCGTGAATATCGCCGGCAATGAAATGTGGCAGCATGAAGCGATCATGCAGTTGCGTGCCCCAACGCACCAGCGGTTTTTTGTATGGCTGTTTCCAGAACCACGCGACCAGCGAACGCAACAGCAGGATCTGCATCAGGCTCATCTGCGCGTGGGGTGGCATTTCGAAGGCGCGCAGTTCCAACAGACCCAGGCGTCCGGTCTCGGAACCGGGCGCATAGAGCTTGTCGATGCAGAATTCGCTGCGGTGAGTATTTCCCGTCATATCCACCAGCAGGTTGCGTAGCAGCCTGTCCACTATCCACGGAGTGGGGACTTCGCCATCGGGCATCTGCTGAAAGGCGATCTCCAGTTCGTACAGATTGTCGTTGCGTGCTTCATCCACACGCGGCGCTTGGCTGGTTGGGCCGATGAACAGTCCGGAGAACAGATAGGACAGTGCCGGATGGTGCTGCCAGTAGGTGATCAGGCTGCGCAGTAAATCAGGTCGGCGCAGGATTGGACTGTCAGCAGGTGTAAGGCCACCCAGCGTGACATGATTGCCGCCGCCGGTACCAGTGTGGCGTCCGTCCAGCATGAATTTTTCTGTTCCTAGTCGCGTCAGCCGTGCCAGTTCATACAGTGTGGTGGTGTTATGCACCAACTCTTTCCAGCTTGATGCCGGATGAATGTTGACCTCGATCACGCCTGGGTCAGGCGTGACAGGCAAGCGGGAGAGGCGCAGGTCGTGCGGTGGTTGATAACCCTCGATCACAACCGGCAACTTTAATTCTTTAGCAGTAGCCTCAATGGACGCGATGAGGTCGAGGTAATGCTCAAGGGCTTTGGTGGGTGGCAGGAATACATACAAGCGACCTTCGCGGCTTTCTACTGAGAGTGCAGTATGCGGCGTGTATTTCGGATTGTCCGGCGTATCTTCGTCATCCGCGGCTTCCATTTCGGTCGGATGTGCCGCTTTCTTGCTGGTCTTGCTGTATCTGCGACTGATCTCGGAGTCGATATCACCCAAAGGTTCCACTGCTTCAAACAAGCTGCGTTCGTGCTCGTGGTCGCGATCCTCGTACGGAACCCATGGTAGGCTGTTCAGCGGCAGACGCAAACCCATCGATGAATCGCCCGGTACCAGGAACATTTCGCCGCGGCGGAATTTCCACGCACTGCTGCTCCAGGTATTGATTTTATGACTCCAGTGCAGCGGCAGTACGTATCCAACCGGCGCGCCCAAATCTTCGCTCAGCACTTTGCTGAGTCGCTTGCGCTCGAGATCATCTTTCAAATCAACCTTGAGTGGATCGAGATTGTTGGGAACCAAGCCTTCCTGCAATAAATAATATAGCGGGTCTTCGTAGCCGGGAAGAATATGCTTTCCTTTCAACCCCAGTCGTTTCGCCAGCTCACGGATGAAGCGCTCGGCATGTACGGGCTTGTAGCCGTAATCCTTGCCCTCGTCGGCTTGCAAAGCAGGGTTCTTCCAGACGGATTTACCGTCCTTGCGCCAGAACGCGGCGAGTTGCCAGCGCGGCAGCGGCTCACCCGGATACCATTTTCCCTGGCCCAGATACAACAAACCGCCCGGTGCAAAACTTTCGCGCAGTCGCCGCATCAGTTCACCAGCAAGTTTGCGTTTTTGCTTGCCGTCGGCATCGATGTTCCATTCCGGCGCGTCCATGTCGTCTATGGAGACAAAGGTCGGCTCGCCGCCCATAGTAAGACGCACATCACCTTTTTTCAGCGCTTTGTCGACCTTTTCGCCAAGCGCGTTGATAGCAGTCCACTGCTCATCCGAATAGGGTTTAGTGACGCGCGGGTCTTCATGGATGCGTGTCACGCTGTTGCTGAAAGTAAACGAGGTGTTGGCCTTGCCGCTGAATCCACCCGTAACCGGCGCGGCACTGACGTAATCGGCGGCACAAGCGAGCGGTATGTGCCCTTCTCCCGCAAACAATCCTGAGGTCGGATCGAGGCCGATCCATCCGGCACCGGGAATAAAGACTTCAGTCCATGCATGCAGGTCAGTGAAATCCTTGTCAGTGCCGGAAGGCCCGTCGAGTGATTTGACATCGGCCACCAATTGCACCAGATATCCGGATACGAAGCGCGCCGCAAGTCCCAGATGACGGAGTATCTGCACCAGCAACCAACCGGAATCGCGGCAAGAACCAATCTTGTTTCCCAGTGTTTGCTCGCAGGTCTGCACGCCGGGCTCCATACGCACGGAATAATTGACAGCGTGATGTAGACGATGGTTGATGGCTACCAGAAAATCAACGATGCCCTGCTGGTTAAGGTCAGTATCATCAAGGAACTTTTGCAGCAGCACACCTGATTCGCCGACTTCAAGATAAGGTGCAAGCTCCTTGAGTAATTGTTGCGGATAATTAAATGGAAATTTTTCGGCATATTCCTCCACAAAAAAATCAAAGGGGTTGTATACCGTCATCTCGGCAATCAAATCAACCTCTACCGAAAGTTCGGTGGATTTCTCTGGGAAGACGATACGCGCCAGATAGTTACCGAAAGGATCCTGCTGCCAGTTGATAAAATGTTTTTTCGGGTTGATCTTAAGCGAATAGGCAGTTATCGGTGTGCGAGAATGCACAGCCGGGCGAAGTCGGAAAATGTGTGGCGACAGTTGTACGGCATGATCATAGTGGTAGGTAGTTTTGTGGCTGATTGCTACACGGATAGTCATGTCAAGAAATTCTTTCTGCTCCGAAGAGGCTTAAGAAGTGTTGTCAGTCAAAACCGAAAAGATCACTGTGCTCTAACTGCCTGACACAACATTATTCGAACCAGAGCAAGCTATTCTTGTCGTCATAACCAGGATAAATAAGTGAATTCATTATACTAGAGAGTAATAGTTACTTTCAGGGTATCCGCTAGCTTACCATCCAAGATGGATATATCAGTTTTCATCCCTATGGTTGGTTAAGCATCTTAAGGGAGAATTTCTCTTTCAGGTTTGTTTCGCGGATGCGAGTAAAGTGTGACGGCATTGAGGAATGCCAGTCAGTATGCGGGCATAGTCAATTTTTGCAACTTTTAGGCCTTACATACAATTCATAGTGGCTACTCGATAGTTGTATGTGTTCATTACCTGGAAATATTGATAGCTTGTGCATTTATTTCCTTTAAGCAAAAAGGGTGACAAATGAATATTCATGTAACTACAAATAAGATGTTGTCTTTTCTTGACCCTGCAAAACCGCAGCCTTGGGCCAGCTTCATCGAGCAGATCGACCGCGTGGCGCCGCATCTCGGCAAACTCGGTTACTGGCTGGATACCCTGAAGCATCCGAAACGGGTGCTCAATGTCGGTATTCCGATTCGTCGCGATGACGGTACGCTGGCGCATTTCGAGGGATATCGGGTTCATCACAATCTCTCGCGCGGTCCTGGCAAGGGCGGCGTGCGTTTTCATCCGAACGTATCCATGAATGAAGTGATGGCGCTGTCAGGCTGGATGACCATCAAGAATGCCGCCTTGAACCTGCCCTTTGGCGGCGCAAAAGGGGGGGTGCGGGTAGACCCGGCTTTATTGTCAATTGCAGAACTGGAACGGTTGACGCGCCGCTACACCTCGGAGATCGGCATTCTTATCGGCCCGAACAAGGATATCCCTGCCCCGGATGTCGGCTCCAACGAACAGACCATGGCTTGGATGATGGATACTTATTCCGTTAATCAGGGCGCCACGGTGTCCGGCGTCGTGACCGGCAAGCCCCTCAGTCTGGGCGGCAGCCTGGGTCGTCGCGAGGCTACCGGACGCGGTGTTTTTGTCACAGCGCGCGAAGCAGGTTTGCTGCAGGGACTGGCGATGAAGGATGCCCACGTGGTGGTGCAGGGCTTCGGCAATGTGGGTTCGGTGGCAGCGCAATGTTTCGCTGCGGCCGGAGCGCGTATCGTGGCACTGCAGGATGCCAGCGGCAGCGTAGCCAATCCGACTGGTATTGATGTCGAGGCTGCCATTGCATTAGTCAAAGCCGGCGGTCGACTCGTCGACATGCCGGGTGTGGAAACTATCAGCGTGGATGATTTCTGGCTCGTGCCCAGCGACTATTTGGTACCAGCAGCGCTCGAAAGCCAAATCGATGCAGCGCTTGCGGAACAGCTTGATACCAAAATCATCGTAGAGGGAGCCAACGGCCCAACGCTTCCCGAGGCGGACGATGTACTTGCAAAACGCGGCATTACCGTGGTACCGGATGTGATTGCCAACGCCGGTGGCGTGACGGTCAGCTATTTCGAGTGGGTGCAAGATTTCTCGAGCTTTTTCTGGAGCGAGCAGGAAATCAATGATCGACTGGAAAAAATCATGGCAGAAGCATTCCATGCAGTGGCCGATCTGGCCGTGGAGCGCAAAGTGTCGCTGCGCACCGCCGCCTTTATCATCGCCTGCACACGTGTATTGGCAGCACGTGACCGGCGCGGCTTGTATCCCTAAAGGATTCCTGTGTTTAATCGCCAAATACCCGCCTAATGAATTATCGACCGGCTGGATTGTGTCCTGGGCGACGCGTTACTAATGATGGCAAATAATTGTTCAGTGAACTGCACGATCATGCAGTGTAGCAACCCACTCATTGATCAAATTGGCGAAACAGTCCGCTAGTGGGCAGTCAGGTGCGTTCAATAAGATGAAGCATAGCCCCAGCTATGCCTGTAGCAATCATTAGTGTCAAATAGTTTAACTAAAGCGCGAGCCTCTTCATCTGAAACAGGTTTCGTAATTCCTTTTCAAATTTATCAACACCCTCAACAGACGCATTATCCTCGGATGGAAAAGCATCAAGTCTAACAAGATGTTGAATTTAAGTACGCATCACGACGGTGTAGCAAGAGTATCATCGGTCTTTGCTGAATTGAATCAAATGGGAGGTCAATTTGAAGTTCCGTTACTGGCTCTAAGTGACCATTCGATTCCGAACATAACCAGCAGAATACGGTAGTTGGGTATTCGTATACGATACGGCGAATCTAGTGCATTGAATTGCCTGAAGGATGGACTTGAAGTGCAAATATTGTCGCAAATCTTGGCAAATCCGATGTAAAGTAAATGGGGCGTCTAGCGTGAAGTGTGAAGATAGAATGTTGGCACCATTTTAAGTGTTTCAATTATAAATCGGAGATTTAATTGATGAAATCCATTGTCCCAAGCATAGTAGCAGCAGGTATATTGTTCTCAGGAAGTGCATTAGCAACAGAAATGCCAGAACTGGCAATCAAGATGTATTGCACGGCTTGCCATACTATTGACAAGAAGTTGCTTGGCCCGACCTGGCAAGACGTTGCCAACAAGTACAAAGGCGACGCTGGCGCAGCAGCAGCGCTGCAAGTCAAGATTTCCAAGGGCGGATCGGGAAACTGGGGAAGTTTGGCCATGCCTGCAATCGATACTGAAGGCACCAAGCAAGCCGAGATCAAGGAACTAGTTGATTTCATCCTAAAACTGGCGAATTAAATCTTCCCTTCAGTGGTTAGAATCGATGTTGGAGTATGCCGGCAACAGCCGGCTATTTTGGGTGCGTAGGTGTAATGCCAAGTGCACCTGTAAGATTCGGTCGTTACTTATTGGTCAAGCTAAAGCCTTGCACAGTCCAGCAATAGGAACAGGGGATCGATTGCACATTCTGCAAATCAGCTCGTGTTTCCAGAAGACAGCAAAACATTCAGGTTAAATTCATCAGAAGCTTTCTCTTCAAAATCCGCTTGGTCCTGAAAATGTTTGTCGTCGGTCTCGGCCGTCAGCATTCTTTCTGGATATTCCAAACCCCGATAAACCGCAACTGTCACACACCACCCTGCCACAATTTAAAATTGCCAAGCACTAAGCAGTCAGTGGCAATTTCACCAAGAACTTTTCCAACTGTTCTTTAAATGTCAGGCCGAGCGAAGACGGGCGTACATGTCGTTCCAGGCCAGAACAGCTTCAGTGATGACAGCTTCCTCGTCTTTTCCTTCAGCCGATACAACCGGGCCGCTCTGTCCGCACACCGGACAGACCACGCCATAAACGACTTCGTCACGCCCATCCAACGCACGACGAGTTTGACGACGAATATCTGCGTCGGCGCCACAAGTGCATTTTCTCTTAATCATCGACCATCCCAATAGTGACTCAAAATTAAATTTAGCAAGCTTATTGCTTTGGAAAACTATCTTCGGCTCACCTTGCTATGAATCCAATGGAAAATCAGGTTGAAGCACTGAATGCAGCTCCGAGCCGTTATTCGGGCTTCGAAACAAGTATCATAATGGCAATAGTGGCCCTTTTGATCAGTAGAATTATTCAGATCACTTGGCTTATGTCAATTTTAGGCTATTTGATCTTTGTTTGAGATCAGTCAGACTATTTAATGTTGATCAGTATTTCATTGCGCCGCATGAATGGAAGCGTCCACGGCGGGTTATAGCGTGCAAGTCGTGGCGTTGAGGTTGCCTCTAGTCCTTGTGACTTAATCCAATCAAGCAACGCTGCAGTCTTGTCCTTAACCTTATCCTCCCCTGCAAAGCCTGAAAAAACAATGACTGCGACTTTCTGCTCAGCAATTTCTCGTAGAGAAACACGCGAGTCGGTTGGGATGGGCAAGCTGGTTAAGGTGTGTGAAGCAGGCATAACGAAATGCACACGCCAGCGATCCTCATTGTTTTCTACCATGACAGGTGCCGTCATCGCGATCTTTTGAGAACTTTGCTCAAGTGTAACAGGCGCTGTCATAGCAATCTTTTCTGACACATTGCTCTGACGACTTTTGTTGCCTCCAAAGATATAACCGGCGATCAACCTGAACCCTGCACTAGAAGCCTCATTGAGTGAGCCGCGTACATAAGTTTCTGCAACTATCATCGGCTCGTATAATCTCAGCTCGAATTCACCATTTCTTTCGATTAATTTAAATTTTGGTTCTTCTGTGGCCATGACATGTGTTGCAACCAGTAGTCCGATAAAAATAGCAGCAGTCGGTGATAGAAATTTTCCGAGTCTTGTTTTCATGAAGTCATCATTCTGATGATCATTAGTAATTGTAAAACCGAGTAAGCAATGAAGGCATAATTTATAAGAATTTATTTAAAATCTGAGTTTCCCTGGACTTGGTGGATTCTATGATTTTGGTTCAACATCCGAAGGGCTACTTCTAAGCAGCTTGTCACGTGGTCATATTATCAACCGGAAGGTAGACGCTGCCAGAAAATTATTGCATGGTCAAAAAACAAGGCCTGGTGAAGCTCTGCTTGAATTCAAGAATAAAGTGCAACACTGACCACATTTATTTTAAATTATCTCCAAAAATATCATCCTGAATAAAAGTATAAAAATATGGCACATAGGTTAAAACTGTACCTTGATACACACCAAGATTCCTCCATGAATTAGTAAGTTGTGCTAAAAGTGATTCGCTGTGCAAGTCTTCTCTTAACGCTTCTAATATCGATATCAATGGTTTTATACTGGTCTCATTTGCGTATTTATTTAACATCTGAATTGCGTTATCAATATCCGCCACTTCTATGTTGCCATCAGAATTTTTCATATTTCTTATTATCCGACTCTATCAAACATTTTAGGTTCAACTCCCCTTTATTTTTGCTTTTTATCTATCACACATTGCAGTTGTTAGACGTGCCCACCGGTCAGTACTATTAAAAATAACAAGGCGTGCTTATTTTCGATAACTGATTTACTCATTGGAACCCCTCTGTTTTTCCCGTCCGCATATTTATTAATAATACGGACAGGGACCACAAAGGAAATCTAACACTAAATTCGCCTTTGGGGGGCGGCATTGAAGGCCACTATTGGCACGATTCACCACTTCATGGTTTCATGTTACCAATCTGCTAGCAATACTACGCATATTGATTCAGCGACACATATCGGAGCCTGACGACTGTCAGTTTCGATATGTGCCAAACACTAGATCTGTAATGGTTTGAAACATTAATTGAAAAAATGCTTCACATCAAAATCAGTGTGGCAAGTCCGAGAAACACCGTAAATCCAATTACATCCGTCGCTGCTATCAAAAGCACCCCGCCGGCAAGGGCGGGATCAATCCCCATTCGATGTAAAAGCAGTGGAAAAAGTGTCCCGGCAAATGCTGCGACGCACAGATTGATGATCAGGGCCAACGCAAAGACCAAACCAAGCGTTGTATTGTCAAACCAGAACATGGCTACAGTACCTACTAGCACGCCCAATAGCAGGCCATTCAAGGCCCCCACGGTTAACTCCTTGTAAAGAAGTCGCAGAACATTCCCGCTTATCACCGTCTCCTGCGCAAGTCCACGTATCACGATGGTCATCGTCTGCGTGCCAGCCACACCTCCCATTCCCGCTACCACGGGCATGAGTATTGCCAGAGCAACCATCTTTTCAATACTTTCTCCAAACATACCAATCACCCATGCAGCAATAAAGCCATTGATCAGATTGACGCCCAACCACACCGCGCGATGCCTCGCGCTCGTCAAGACTGGAGCGAAGATATCCGTTTCAGCATGGACGCCGCCCAAGTGTCTGACCGACCGGTCACCTTCTTCCCGGATAACGTCCACCACATCGTCTACGGTAATGCGGCCGATCAATTGACCTGATTTGTCAACCACTGCGGCGGAGATCAAGTCCCGGTCCTCGAAAGCTCGAGCCACTTTGCTTGCAGGCATGTCAGCCGGAATGGGCTCTATCTCGCTATCCATTACCTCCGCAACAGAGCTGCGCTGGTCAAATGAAACCAGATCGACCAAGTGAAGCATGCCTATATAGTAATTGTCATTGTTGACCACCATGAGGGTATCAATATGCTCCGGAACCGACCCCTGTTGGCGTCTAAGCTGGCGCACATATCGAAGTACAACTTCAAGCGTAACGTCCCCCCTGACAGCAATTGCGTCTGCATCCATCAATCCGCCCGCAGTATCGTCAGGATAGGAGCGTACCGCATCGAAGCGCCGCCGCCGCTGCGCATCCATCGCCATCAATACGGCAGAAACAACTTCGCCGGGCAGATGTGCATCCAAGTCAGCCAGGGCGTCCATATCCAAACGCTCAACGGCCATTACCAACTCTTCAGCAGTTGTCTCTCCGATCAGTTGTTCACGCACCTCGCCATGGGTTTCGACCAGCACGTCTCCCTTGGTGTCGGCGTCCAGCAGTCTCCAGAGGAACAGACGTTTTTCATAGGGAAGCGATTCCAGGGTATCCGCAATTTCGGCAGGATGCAGCGGCGCAACTGCCTGGACAAGCTGATCTTTAGACGCGTCTTCTATTGCCTGATCTAAAAGTAGCGCAAGAGTTGCTTTGCTTGTCTTTACGATCTTGGAAGAGGACTCAGGCGTCATCTGCTTTGAGTACTGCTGGCTCTGCGAGAGTCACTGTTTGAATATATACCACACTCATTGTGTGTCTCCTTTTGGCATGAAGCAAAACTACAAAACCAATCATAACCCACCAAAACACTAACTCTCAGATTTCGATCCATGTCAGCACCTCAAAGCTCACCAGACAAAGCTTCTTTGTGACGAAATAGATTCAATAACAAAAGGGCCTACGCGAAAATTCGCGCAGGCCCTTTTATATGAAGCATCAGTCAAGCGAGAACTAGCGTCCACGTCCTCCGCCAGAACCCATGCTGCCACCCTTTGCCGGCGGATCATCCAGAATGGTTACTCCACGCTCCTTGGCACGCTCCTGCATGCGCTCATGGGTGTTCAGCACGGATCTTTTCCCTTTCCTTGTCGGATTTTGCAGAACGGATTTGGTTTCGATACTGGTTACGTTCTTGTTCAGTCATCAACTGACTTCCGAATATCCTGTCTTTATCACGATCCTGCAATCTGTCTTAGTCTCGGTCTTGCATTTGATCGTGATCGTGTAGACGGTCACGATCCTGGTCAGCCGCAATAGCAAGCCCAGTTGCAGATAGCAAGACACCTGATAATACAGTCATCATTAAAGTCTTCTTAAACATAATCTCCTCTAATAATTTGGTGTTGAAAATTGATTTAGTTTTGTTCGATCGGGCGCTTGATACTGACGGCACCACGTATTTGACCAGGACTATACCCAGTTGCTTTGTCATGAGGGTATTGTTCACTTAACCTTGCTTTGACATCGCTTGATATTTGATCAGCATTGCCGTGGCATGCAACGCAACCGGGCTGCAGCGCGATGGCTTTCATAAATCGGAAGGATTTTCCGGCAGGCTCTTGCACGATCTCAGCGACTTCCATTGTTTCTGGCTTTTCACCTTTGGCGGCACGCGCTTCAAACGCCTGCAGATTTTTTTGCTCCCAAGCGTCAGGTGTACCGAGCAATGGATTGCGTACCTTCAAACTGACGCGCGTCAGTTTCAAACCATTCTGACGGGAAATATCACCTGCCATCTTTGGTGCAACTTCAGTACAGACTTTAATCGCAGATTCATGCCCACCCTCCTCAACCGCCTTTTTGTTTTCGGCAGCGAGATTTTTCAGGAAAGGTATCGCCAAAGCGCGACTTTCTTCCTGGTATCTGCTGAGATCGTCGGCATAGACTCCGGAAGTGGTCAGCGATAAAAGTGCAATTAGGGTTATTTTCGTCTTCATAATTTTCCTCGTATAAAATGAATTAATTGAATGCATGTCAGGAATAAGCATTTATTGCTTTTTTCTTGTACTGCAAGTGTTCAATCCGAATAGGCTATAAGCGGGACAAAATCCGGCAATACCAGTAAATAGTGGGATTACACCAACCCAACCCCAAACACCAACGGTACCTGTGTATGTCAGGGTGATCAACACCAAACCAACGAGCACCCGCAGTGAGCGCTCAATGCCACAAGAATTACTTTCCATTCGGATTCCTTATTTCGTTTGTCAGAAGCAGTAATGTAAGGATATTTCTTATGTGTGTCTGTGCTAAAAGTCACAAACCAAAGATGATCTCGGACGGCAATATGGAAGTCTGTTTTAACCCAAGCTTTTGTCTGTAAATATGCAAAGCTTAAAATAACAACAAGGCTACTTTAATCTTGAGCAGGCTTATAACTACTTAACTTCTATTTGAGATGTTGGGCTGGCTGGAAGTTGGGTTGACGACTGGAAGTCTGTGCCGAGTTCGAGTTTCAATGGCACGTCATAATCCGTACCAGGCACTTTTTCAGATGCCGCGAGTTTAATGCGCTCCAACGGAAAACCAGCGGCCTGTAGAGTTGCTATCGTGCTATTGCCACGCGCTTTGGCCAGATCTTGCAACTGAGTATCTGTGACTGTCTCGAGATCTCGTAGGCGCTGGAACAATATCCCGTAGAAGTCTGTTCCTTTCAGTTGCTCTACTTCATCCGTATTCAGGGTACGTTTTTCGCGAAACATACCAGACAGGAATGACACCATTTTTTCTCCGACACCTTCTTGCAACATCCCTGGGTTAGCCGCACGGTAAGCTGCTTTGCGTGCTGCAAGTTCGCTTGAACTGGTTTTCTCGGAATAAAGTTTTTCCAGCGCTGACTGTACCTTCGCCGAGTTCGTTGATTGCATTCCAGGATCCTCATTGTCCCCTAAATGTTGTCCAGCCATGTTTGCCAATTTTCGTCGTAATTGCAAATCCTGAAGTGCAACTCGATCAGTATCCGCATATACCCCATGCACTGTGAGCGACAGTTTGGGTCTTTTGTTTAACATATTTGCGAGATGAACAAGTTTCTCCTCCTCCGGTGGCGAAACATTATGTTTACCAAACTCGAATGCGATGAATTCAAATTTCTCACCGCCCCCGAACAAACTCGCAAGGGCGCGAAAAGGCGCAGTGGCAATCTTGCCGATTATGTTGACAAAGGCCTTCCAGATTAAGCTGCCGTAGCTGAATTTCGGGTCATCCAGGCTTCCGGATACGGGTAGACCAAGGTCTATGCGACCCTCTGAATCCTCCAAAATTGCTATGGCGAGATCCAAAGGCAGACTCAGGGCGCTGGGACTTTCTACCCGGTCACCCAGAGTCAACTTGTCCATCACAATCTGATTCTTTCCTTCAAGCTGTCGCTTCTTGATCTTGTATTCCAGGTCCAGCGAGAGTTTTCCTGAGACAATATTCCTTCCTGCAAATGTTGCTGAGTAGGGAGTCAGCCGGACCATCTCGACATTGCGGAATACCACCTTGATATCAGTGTGGTCGGTCGGGTTGAACAGGTTGATCATGCCACGCGCTCGCGCCAGGCCATATTCGTCCACGTGGCCGTCCAGTTCGACCTGCCCTTCTGCGTCAGGGCGCGAAGACAGGCTGACAAGCGATCCATTCAGGTCATGGATATTTGCACCAAAAGGTAACAGCAGCGAATAGTCAGCGTAATCCATCGAACCATTACTAATTTTCACGCGATCTATATTCATTAGAAAGTTGGACGCTGCTTCCTTAGGCTTGTCCGGGATTTTCTCCTGCGCTACATTGCTGGACACTTCAGTGGAAACGTCTGCCTTACGCAAAATCTGAGTGAGGTTTACCGACTTGTTTTTGTCGATAATAAGCCTGCATTCAAGGCCATCAATTCCCAGCTCACCGATATCGACTCCCTTCTGGCTCACTTCCATGTCTCGACTGAGCATCGACTTCCAGGCCAGAAAGGTGACATTCGTCTCGTCCTCAACAAGGCGCAGGTTGCTCAACTCAAAACTTCCCTTGAACTTACCACCACGCTTGCCATATCTGGCTCGTCCATTGATATCGAGTTTTCCCTTCTCAAGCGTGAGCTTAGCCACAGAGTTAAGGTAGGGTTGGACCGGCTTCAGTGACAGTCCGTAAAGCCTGACAAGAAGATCGGTCGAGGGTATGGAAGGAACAATCTTTCCGCTCACCCTTAGTCGGCCACCATCGCGTGATCGAAGTGTGGCCTCTATCGGTAGCGGGTTTGCGAGATCATCGCTGATGCCGAGAATATTGAGTGAAATGTCCCTGGCCATAAAATCGGCAGCGGGCGAAACTTTTTCGTCGCGGAATCCTATTGATATTTCTTTCAGTTCGAATTTATCTAAGCTGTAATGCCAAGGCTCTACTATGTTGCGTCGATGTTCTTCCAGTTTGGCCGGCGCGGCGAGAAGTGCTGCTTGCAACAGTTCAATTACATTAAAGTTTCCGTTGGCATGGCGAACTACCATCAACTCCCCATCACCAAGTCCAACGTGTGCTAGTGCAAGGTCATGCTTGTCAAAATCAATGCGTACATCTTCAAAAGCCAGCGTATCGAGCCGCATCAGCTTTGCCGGCGTAGCACGAGAACCTAGTTTCGATATCGCGCTGCCTTTAATGATTAATGTTCCCAATACAAGCATGTTGCTTCTCAGGTTGAAACGCGATTTGTCTATCTCGATTGTGTCTATCGCGATGTGGGGGCCAGATTTTTTATCGGAACTCAGGCGCAGGTCATTGACTTTAGCTTTGGCATTGTCGAGTGTCAGGTCTAGTCGATCAGCTTCAGAGAAGACCCTGTAGTCAGTCGACATTGATAGCAAACCTTTCGGGGGTGTAGTCGGCAACAAGTTCTTCAGATAAGGAGCCAGCAATTCAAGGTCCACACCATCTACCTCAAAGGTACCTTTGATCTCCATCTGTGCGAGTTCCATCCGCCCCTGCCAAAGTATGTGAGCGCCCAACCCGGTATTGGCTTCGATCTTGTAACTACCCTGATCATCAGGCAGCGTAGAGATATCCCTGAGTTCCAAGGCCAGCGGATCAAAGTGCGTGTGGAACCCAGTCTTGTCATCGGAAAAATTGAGCCTTCCATCACTTAGTACAAAGTGCTGGATGTCCAACCGCGGCAGGGCTTCATGGCTTTTTTCCTTGGTTTTGACTTCACTGCCTTTCAGTTCATCTAGCAGCACCAACCAGTTGAGCTTTCCGTTTTGTGTCAGGACTACCTCACCTTCCGGCCCGTCCAATCTGATAAAGTCGAACACAAGCGCGCGTCGGAACAGACTAGAAATCGAAATGTCTATTTCAAGTGTGCGAATGGATAGCAGCAGCTTGCCGTCGGGCTCATTGAGTCTAAGGTTAGCAATTTGCAGGTCTAGTAAGAAGGGATTGAATTTAGGCTGATCGAGTGTAAGGTGGCGTCCGGTCATTTCGACAATGTACCTCTCCGCCTGGGAGTGGATTATTCGTGGCAGAATCAACCAACCAAACATCGCGTACAAGACGAGTACGCTGATGAATGTTATAGCAAACGTCTTTAGCGAAATACGGACTGACATTTTCACTCTCGCTTAGTGGCGGATGTGTCCAGAGATGCACCAATCCCATTCTTTTAAGTCCGGCGACAAGAAACACCGAGTACATTATATCTACTGGCACAATTTTAGCGATGTATGCGCCGATCAGAAATAGGCGCTTTGCTATATATGCCATAAGCCAATCTGGAAATATCCTACCGGTTATTGTCCTATGTCACTTTAATTGTCCCGAATGTGACATACGTTCGTGCAGACTGAAGCAAATCCTTGATGAATATTCCTGGTTGGGATTATTCGGAAGTTAACCGCAACCAGCATAAACAATGGTCGCCAGAAGCAGCATTCGCGACACGTCCCCGGCTCATATCGATGGGGTGCTTTGGTTTGCCTTTCCTATTCTAAAGCTTGGCCCCTCCAAAAACATCCTGACGAGCTGCAGCGCTGATCGCAACGATCGCCGGGTGGGTAATTCGACGTTCAGCCGTAATTGCGTAAAGTTGCTCAATCACCGAATCAATTCGGCCGATCTTTATAACTTGGTACTGTTCGCAGATTTGATCGGCAATCGCAGTTGGAGCAACGAACAGGCCGACACTGGCTTGCCCGAATGCCTTCATAAGTGCGCTATCGTCAAATTCACCAACGATGCGGGGTCGTAGTTTGTTGGTATCCAGCCAGCGGATAAGCTTGGCGCGAATGTCGACATCTTCACCCGGAAGCAAAAACGGTGCATTGTCGAGTTTCTCCGGAAAACCACCTGGTAACTTCTTCGCTAGTTGCCGCGTGCCAAACACCGTCAAGCCGCATGCACCGAGAAGGTGGCTATAACCACGGACATTCAAATTGGTTGGCATTGGACGGTCGGCAATAATCAAGTCGAGTCGATGTACAGACAACTCTGCCAACAGCGCTGACAAACGACCTTCTCGGCAAACCAGACGCACCGGTTCCGCAAGTTGGAGTGCTGGTTCCACCAGATGATATGCAATTAGTTTTGAGACGGAGTCGGCTACCCCTACCCTAAACGTTATTGACTTTCTTAGTTTCTGGTCACGCAAGACTTCAAGTAACTCGTCGCCGATACTGAAGATATCTTCTGCGTAGCTCAATATGCGCCGACCAGATTCGGTCAACTCGAGGTTTCGCCCTACCCGGCGAAAGAGTTCCACCCCCAGCGTTTCCTCGAACTCCTTTAATTGTCCGCTGATGGAATGTGGTGCAAGGTGCAACTGCTCGGCTGAGCGCGCAATGCTACCTGTCCTGGCAACCATCCAGAAATATCGCAAATGCTTGTAGTTGAGTGTGGCCATGAAGCTCCCTATATCGAATGATAATCAACGCATAAAAGGCGCCAGATATCTGCTGGATTGGCCCTTTCTGGCGCACGTTAATACATCGTTTTTTTCGATGTATTGTATCAGAATATTCGAATAGTAAGATCTATACATTCACACTAGCATACGTCTCGTGTTCAACCCAAAAGGAGTAAATTTCATGCGTATCGATATTCAAGCAAGTGGTTTCGAATTAACCGACGGCCTGCGCGAGCATACCGAAAGGCGTTTGCAGTTTGCCCTCAGCTGGGCCGCTCATGATGTGCGTAAAGTTATCGTGCGTCTCTCGGATATTAATGGGCCCCGTGGTGGCAACGACAAACGCTGCCACATACAGTTACCCATGCAGCATAAGCAAGATATCGTGATCAAGGATACCGAATCAGACTTATATGTCGCGATAGATCGTGCGGTTGATCGCGCCGAACGCGCAGTTGCGCGTCGACTCGAACGCCAGCGAGAGCATCCCCACGGAAGCTTCAAGTACACATCTTTAGTATCGGGCATACCCGATCAGATTTAGTTTTCAAACCCAATCAAGAAAGGAATCGATCATGAATTCTCTTCAATCCCTGCCAGCAGGCAACACTAACCAAACATTCACCGGATCTGCGCTGACAAGGAACAAGATCATCCGCAACACTTATATGCTGTTGTCGATGACCCTAGTGTTTGCTGCCTTAACCGCCGCCTCATCGATAGCAATGAATCTCCCTCACCCTGGCCTGATCCTGACATTGGCAGGGTATTTCGGATTGCTATTCCTCACGGCCAAATTGAGTAACAGTGGCTGGGGTTTGGTCTCCGTTTTCGCCCTCACTGGGTTCATGGGCTACACCCTGGGGCCCATCATTAGTCATTATCTTGGCCTACCCAACGGCGGACAGACAGTGATGACTGCCATGGGTGGTACCGCGGTGATATTCCTTGGGCTGTCTGGTTATGCACTAAGCACACGTAAGGATTTCAGCTTCATGGGTGGATTCCTGACGGTTGCCATCCTGGTCGCTTTTGTGGCTGGTTTGGCGGCGATATTCTTCGAGATTCCAGCACTATCACTCACTGTTTCTGCTGCCTTTGTCCTGTTGATGTCGGGCCTCATCCTTTACGAGACGAGTAACATCATTCACGGCGGCGAAACCAATTATGTGTTGGCGACGGTGACCCTGTTTGTTTCAATTTTCAATCTCTTTACGAGCTTGCTGCATTTGCTGGGCTTTTCGAACAGCAATGAATAGTCGCGATTCAGAGCAGCAATGACTATTCCAGGCAAAAACGGTTAGGTACTCGAGTAATAAAACATGTCACCAGGAATTGTGCCTCCACATGTGCGCCGCAACGCGGCTATCGCCTTCCTGGCGATTGTCTTCGGCTCTACGCTTTGGTTACTGTCGCCGTTTTTCGCAGCACTCGCCTGGGCGGGTATCCTCGCTTACGTCACCTGGCCGTTGTATGTTCGGCTCGAACGCAGGCTCGCTGGGCGGGAGGCGTTGGCGGCATTCTTGATGAGCGTTGGCGTGACGGTCACGCTACTCGCACCATTGGCATGGGTAACACTCAGCGTGGCGGGCGATGTAGCGAGTGCCTCTGCGGTGATACGGCAAATAGCAGAAAATGGGATGCCGCCACTACCGCCCGCTGTTCACGACTGGCCGACAGCAGGATGGCTCGTTGCGCAATATATGCAAATTCAAGCCGACCCAGCTTGGTTGCAAGCCAGAATCGAGGCAGCTGGGCTCACGGACCCAGAGAACTGGAAGTCGGTGATAGGTGGACTGGGGCGCAATTTAGCCAAGTTTGGTTTAGCGGTATTCGCGCTGTTCTTTCTCTATCGTCATGGTGCCCATTTGCTGGCACAGTTTGGCCGCATTCTGGCGCATTGGCTTGGAAAAGCCGCGCGCGGGTACCTGGATTCCGTAGGAATAACCGTGCGTGCAGTCGTATTTGGCATCGTTCTCACTGCCTTGATCCAAGGGATACTGACCGGGTTGGGCTACTGGGTCGCGGGCGTCCCTGCACCGGCGCTGTGGGGCGCAGTGACCGCACTGGTATCCCTTATTCCCTTCGTCGGCCCTGTAGTCTGGATAGGGCTGTCCCTCGTCTTATTGGCGCAAGGTGAAACCAGCGCAGCGATTGGACTGATTCTGTGGGGTGCGCTGGTAGTAAGCTGGGTAGACAACCTGATTCGGCCGCTAGCCATTAGCGGGCCGACCCGCATCCCCTTTCTGCTGGTTTTCCTCGCCGTGCTAGGAGGACTAAACAGCTTCGGTCTGATTGGCATGTTCCTGGGACCTGTGCTGCTTGCGGTGTCACTGGCTATATGGCGCGAGTGGTTGGAACACGCTGGGGATGCGACAGGAACAAAGATCGCAACATCGGCAGGCTCTTGGCTGGGCGGCGATTCCTAGAACGCAAGCGCTTGTTGCACAATTTGTCCGACTGATGGGCGACCGAACGCAAAGAACCCTAGATAATTGAGGCATTTTTCAAGTACTTCCTTGTAGTGTAGGCTGCTGCTTGCCGGTGTTTTTTGCGCTGTTCGCGAGGATAGGAATATATGGATATCTCGATATTTGGTTGGTTCTTTCTCGGTTTAGTGCTGCTAGTGGTTGGCGCCGAGGTACTCGTCCGCGGTGCCTCTAAACTCGCGCTGTCGCTGGGCATCTCACCATTAGTGGTCGGACTGACAGTCGTCGCTTTAGGCACCAGTTCACCCGAGTTAGCGGTGTCAGTACAGTCGGCTTGGTCCGGCCGAGCAGATATCGCCCTCGGTAATGTCGTTGGTAGTAATATTTTTAACATTCTTTTCATACTCGGGCTTTCTGCAGCAATCATACCCCTACTAGTACATCGGCAACTGATCCGCCAGGAGGTGCCGTTGATGATCGGGGTGTCGTTATTGCTATGGATCCTGGCAATAGATGGAAACATCAGCCGTTGGGATGGTTTGCTGTTTGTCGCATTATTGCTGGCCTATACATTTTTTGTCATCCGCCAAAGCCGTCGGGAGACTGCCGCAAATCACGAAGAGCACCAGAAGTTGATCACTGGGGGCGGTCAGCCTTGGGATCACCACTGGGCGATACAGTTATTGCTTGTGTTGGTGGGATTATGCTTGCTAGTACTCGGTGCCGATTTGCTTGTGGAGGCCGCTGTGACTGTGGCGAGTGAACTGGGCATGAGTGAGCTGATTGTGGGTTTGACCATTGTTGCGGCAGGCACCGGATTGCCCGAGGTGGCGACCTCTATTGTGGCATCCATCCGTGGTGAGCGTGATATCGCAGTGGGTAACATCATTGGTAGCAATATTTTCAATATCCTCGCCGTGCTGGGCTTCACCGCACTTGTTTCGCCAGACAGCCTCGCCGTGGCACCATCGTTGTTTGGCTTCGACTTACTAGTAATGATCGCAGTGGCGGTGGCCTGCCTACCAATCTTTTTTACTGGTCACCTCATCGCCCGTTGGGAGGGTATATTGTTTTTGGCTTACTATGCGGCCTATAGCACCTACTTGATTTTGGAAGTTTCTGGCCATGATGCTCAGACCGACTTCTCCTTGGCAATGGGTTGGTTCTTAATACCGCTAACGGTCATCACGCTTAGCGTGATGGCATGGCGATACCGGCAGGTTGCGCAGGGGCAGAAAACTTCGTGAGTCATGTCAGCTACATCCATGATGGCAAACAGAACCCTCACCCTTCCCTCGCGCTTCAACAGCCTTGTCCACAAATGAACGAGCGACCTCGTAAGAAAGACGCCAATCGCCATCGACCTCAAAAAATTGATCCAGTTAAGGGGATAAGGATGCTTCTTACGGGGCAAATCATTCTCCCGAATGTACAATCAGGCAAGACAGCTTCATTCGGCAGTTGTATGATGGCGTCGAATAGGCAATAAGATCGAACTTAAGCTGAACGCTGCTATAAAGTCATTCTAGTCGTTATAAATTGAATACAACCACATTCTTAAGCCCTTTGCTCCTTGTAGCCTTGTTGGTCTCGACGACGGATGTGGTTGCCGATTCCAATGCTGCACATGGAAATCAGGCAGAGGCGAACACCCAAGCACTAACCTTGATCCAACTCACCGACTTGGCGTTGCGGCGCAATCCCAAGACCCGTTCTGGATGGACAGCGATCCGTGCTTCCGAGGCCGGCGTCGAATTGGCGCGTGCTGGCTATTGGCCGCAGATTGATGCAACAATTACAAAGCAGCGCAACCGTGCCCTGAATTTTTCTGGTCAGCCCGCCGATATCCAGGATCGTTATGGAGCCAGCGTCAGCCTGAGTTATCTTTTGTTTGATTTTGGAACCCGTAGCGGGTTGCTTGATCAGAGCAAATTCGATCTCGTCTCGGTGCAATTGAGTCATGATCAAACCATCCAGGATGTGATCTTGCAGGTTGAACAAGCTTACTTTCATGTGCTGGGTCTGCAGGCAGTAGTTGTAGTAAATCGTCAGAGTTTGCTGGATGCAGAAACCAATCTTGCGGCTGCACAGGATCGCAGGACCTCCGGCCTTGCCACCGCGGGCGATGTTTACAAGGCCGAGGCGGCACTGGCCGGCAGTAAACTTGCTTTGCAGCAAGCTGAGGGACAATTGGCTTCGGCGCGCGGTTCGCTGGCGACAGCGATTGGAGATTCGCCCGACACTTTGCTGGCACTAGCCGAATGGAAAAGCCAGCCGAAGTTGGAAATCTTGGCACAATCCGTGGAAAGTTTGATGAGTGATGCCCGTAGTGCGCGCCCTGAACTGCTCGCCGCCAAGGCACGTGAACAGGCAGCCGCGGCGAAACTGGTATCCATGCGTGGTAGTGGCCTGCCCACACTCAACTTCGATGCCTTCAGCGGTCGTACCCGGGTGCGTGATGTCGGCAACAGCTCCCAGTTCAGTGCCCTTCTCAGCCTCAAAATTCCTCTGTTCGCCGGGTTCGGCGACCGTGCCGCAATCCATCAGGCCGAAGCACAGTTAGACGGTGCTAGCGCCGATCGTGATGATTTACGCAGCCAGGTGGAGCTTCAGGTGTGGCAGTCCTACCAAGAGTTACGTACCGCCGCGGTAATAATGGAGAGCAGCGACGCGCAATTGAAGAGCGCAATGTTGGCAGCAGAAGTATCGAATGCGCGCTACAAGAGCGGACTTGAAACGATACTCGATTTACTGATCTCGCAGAACACGCTAGCAAATGCACGCGTGCAGCAGGTGCAAGCGCGACTAGATTGGGCGGCAGCACGAACCGCCCTGGGCCATGCAGTGGGCGGCCTCAGGATGCCCTTAACAATGATGGAGTCACCGTGACGCGCAAATATATTCTTATTATTATCACTGTTGTCACCATTGCCCTACTGATGGCGCTGGTGGAGTGGCGTACCGATGATGGTGGCGGCAAGTCCAAGGGTAAAGGCCCCGTCAAACCGCTGATCGTAGAGACTGTTGCTGTGCGGGTTCAGGCCATGCCGATCTCGTTGCAGGTGGTAGGTCAGGTGCAACCCGAACACAGCGTACAGATCCGCCCACAGGTGAGCGGCATGCTGAAGGATGTTTACTTCAGGGAAGGCCAAACGGTGAACAAGGGTCAAAAGTTATTTCGCATCGATCCTTCGCAATATGAAACCACCCTGATCGCTGCGCGCGCCGAGTTGGAATTCGCCAAGGAACAGTCGCAGCGTCTGGCACCTCTGGCTACCAAGGAATACGTCACCAACCAGGAGTATGACACCGCACGAGTTGCGGTGGATCAGGCACAGGCAGCACTAAAACAGGCCGAGATCAATTTTTCCTATACTGATATCCGCGCGCCCATTACCGGTCGCACCGGCAGCCTTGGCGCCAAGCCCGGCAACCTAGTTGCACCCGGTGACAGCAACCCGCTTGTGGTTATCAACCAGATGCAACCAATTTTGGTGATATACAGTATTCCGCAACAGAGACTGTCCGAGTTGCGCCGTTATCAATCCCAAAAAAGTATCCGCATCTTCATCACCAACGAGGATGAAAGCGGTGAGTTAGGTCAGGGTGAACTGGTTTTTATCGACAATTCTGTGGACACCGATACCGGCACGGTTTTGCTCAAGGCAAGAGTGGCCAATTCAAATGAGCAATTATGGCCAGGGCAATATGTCGGTGTACGTACCCGGTTCGCGCTGCAACCCGATGCTGTAGTAATTCCTCAAACTGCTGTGCAGACCGGCCAGAGTGGTAACTTCGTATATGTCGTCGAGCAGGGAAGCGCGGTGATCCGGACAGTGCAAGTAGATCGTCAGGTGGGAGACTTGGCAGTGATCTCTTCCGGCCTCAAGCCTGGCGAGATAGTGGTTACGCGTGCGCCGCGCAATCTTCGTCCGGGCGTCAAGGTCGTTACAGCTGAATCCGCCGAGAACACGCAGGTGCCGCAACGACCGTGAATATTTCTGCTCCCTTCATTCACCGTCCGGTGATGACCACCATGGTCATGTCAGCACTAATCGTGTTCGGCATCGCTGCCTATTTTAGTTTGCCAGTGAGCGAACTGCCTAACGTTGATTTCCCTACCATCAGCGTTTCCGCCAATCTGCCAGGCGCCGACCCACAGACCATGGCGGCTGCGGTCGCCACGCCTTTGGAGCGGCAGTTTAGTGCCATTCCCGGCGTATCCTCCATGGACTCGACGAGTTCCACCGGCAGCACCCGCATCACCCTGCAATTTGATCTTGATCGTGACATTGATGCTGCTGCGCAGGACGTTCAGACCGCAATCTCGCAAAGCATCCGCCGTCTGCCGAACAACATGCCTTCGCCACCGAACCTGCGCAAGGTCAATCCCGCCGACTTTTCCATCATCTATCTCGCCCTGTCCGCTGAGCAATTGCCGCTCACCCAACTCGACGAGTACGCCGAGACTCGGGTCGCCCAGCAGATATCCACCATACCCGGCGTGGCGCAAGTGCTGGTATTCGGTTCACAAAAATATGCGGTACGTCTCCACATGAATCCGTACGCACTGGCTGCGCGCAATCTCTCGCTTGCGCAGGTGCAACAGGCGGTTCAGGCCGGCAACACCAACCTCCCAACCGGTACGCTCAACGGAAGCGTGCGCAGTTATACCTTACAAGCTGAAGGCCAGTTGCAGGATGCTGCCGCCTACAATCGTCTGGTGATCGCTTACCGCAACGGTGCACCGGTACATCTTTCTGATGTGGGCCAGGCCAAGGACAGCACCGAACAGGATAAACAGATCACAACTTTCTTCGATAACACCGCGGAAGAAAAGGGGCTTCGCCCAGCAATCGTGTTGGCGGTGAAGCGCCAGCCCGGTGCCAACACGGTGCAGGTTTCGCAGGCGGTACGGGCGCGCTTGGCTGAGCTCACCCGCCAGGCGCCGGGCGACGCCACGCTACGGTTGCTCTATGATCGCGCCGATTTCATCAATGGCTCGATCCATGAAGTAAAGTTCACTCTTGGCCTTGCAATAATCCTGGTCGTAGGTGTGATCTTCCTGTTCCTTCGTAACCCGCGCGCCACGCTGATCAGCGCGCTGGCCCTGCCCACCTCGCTGATTGGCACTTTCGCGCTGATGAAGATATTCGGCTTTAGCCTCGATAACCTTTCGCTGATGGCCATCACGCTGGCTGTGGGTTTCGTGGTGGATGACGCCATCGTCGTGCTGGAAAATATCGTGCGCTACCGCGAAAAAGGCGAGGTGCCCATGCAGGCAGCATTGATAGGAACACGGGAGATCGGTTTCACAGTGATATCGATGACTTTGTCGCTGGTGGCCGTGTTCATCCCCATCATCTTCATGAGCGGACTGGTGGGCCGTTTGTTCCGCGAGTTCGCTCTCACCGTCACTATTGCAATTCTGATCTCGGGTGTGGTTTCACTTACGCTCACGCCTATGCTGAGCAGCCGCTTTCTCCAAGACAGCGAACGCCACGGTCGACTTTATCTTTGGCTGGAACGCGGATTCGACCGGGTGCGCGACGCATATGGTTATACCCTGACCTGGTCGGTAGATCATTGGCGATACATGTTGATCGCGGCGGCGCTTATCCTGGGTTTTAGTTTCTATCTTTTCGGCGCCATCCCCAAAGGTTTTATCCCCAGCGAAGACACCGGCCAGATCATTGCCGACACCAAGGCACCGGAAGGTATAACTTTCGATCAACTCCAGGTACTGCAGGCGCGCGTAGCACGTATCGTGATGCAGAATCCCAACATCGCTGCTGCAATGTCCAGTGCCGGACAAGGGCGGGGTGGGGTCAGCGGCGGCAACATCGGTCGAATGTTCATACGTCTAAAACCACAGGACGAGCGTCGAGACAGCGCCGAGACGGTATTGCAGCAATTGCGGCGTGCGGTGGCCGAGGTACGGGAGATGCAGGTGTATTTCCAGAACCCACCTGCGATACGCATTGGCAGCCTGGGAGGCAGCGGCCAATATCAATATGTGCTGCAAGGGCCGGACGTGGATGCGCTGGATCAGGCAGCAACAGTTTTCGAGCCAAAACTTGCCGAGGTGGGTGGCGTGCAGGATGTCAACAGTAGTCTGGAGTTAAGCAATCCACAGGTCAATATCAACATCCAGCGCGATACTGCTGCCGCGCTGGGCGTGAGCGCCGAGCAGATTCAAGCCACCTTGTATGGTGCCTACGGTGGCGGCCAGGTCAGCACCATTTATGGAGCCACTGACGAGTATCAAGTGATCATGGAGCTTGCGCCGCAGTATCAAGTAAATATCGATGCGCTCAATGCGCTATATGTACCGGCGAACAACGGCAAATTGGTACCATTACGCGCCGTGGCGGACATCGCACCAGGCGTGGGACCGTTGTCAGTAAGTCATTTTGGCCAACTGCCAGCAGTAACCTTGTCCTTCAATCTGGCGCCCGGGACTTCTCTGGGTGACATAACCAACCGCGTCGACGAGTTGGCTCGCATCAGTCTGCCGGCAGAGATAACCGCCAGCTTTACCGGAAACGCACAGACTTTCCGCGATTCGCTGGTGGGTATGCCGATGCTGATGCTTATCACCGTGCTGGTGATCTACATGGTGTTGGCCATACTGTACGAACATTTCATCCATCCCATCACCATCCTCACCGCTTTGCCACTGGCTATGTTCGGTGCCCTGCTGACGTTGATCGTCTTTGGCCAGGAACTTAACATCTTCAGCTTCGTCGGTTTGATACTGCTGGTGGGCCTGGTAAAGAAAAACGGCATTATTATGGTGGACTTCGCGGTGCAAATTCGCCGCGAACAAGCCGCCTCCGCGCGTGACGCAATCATCCAGGCCTGCCTGGTTCGCTTCCGACCCATCATGATGACCACACTCGCCGCCATTTTTGGCACACTGCCCATCGCGCTGGGTAGTGGTATGGGCTCCGAGGCACGGAGGCCGCTGGGAATTGCTGTAGTAGGCGGCCTGCTATTTTCTCAGATGCTCACGCTCTATATCACACCAGCATTTTATGTCGCAATGGAACACTTGAATGACCGGCTGAAACGTCGCGTCGTTAAGCCAAGCAAGTCAGACAGGAATATCCTGGATTCACTTGATGGTTAATGTCATGAAACAGATTCAGTCCGTAAATGTTGATGATTTGTTCGACTTTGTAGCACTTACCTGTTGCAGCCATTTCTTGTAAACCTACTTCGAGTAGTTTAAAGCTAAACCCTCTCATACCTCTTGGCACAACAATCGGCTGCAACTCATTGTTGTGAGGCGTTCATTATTGCTCCTTCACCAGTATCGGGTTGTGCCAGTTGACGTCTCCCGAAATCAGCGCATCAGCCTGTTTCGGCCCCCAGCTGCCGGGCTTGTAGGGGTAAACGGTGCGCGGCATATCAAGAACGGGATCGACCACCGCCCAGGCAGACTCAATCGCGTCCTCACGGGTGAACAATGCACCATCGCCAGCCATAGCATCACCCAAAAGCCGTTCATAGGGAGTCTCTTTTCCTGACTGCTCATTCAGCAGATAGAGCTCGCGCTGGTCACCGACGAACTCCTTACCAGCGCGTTTGACACGTGCAGCAAGCACTACTGCGGTATTAGGAGAAAGTCGGAACCGCAGATAATTTGCACGTCCGTTCACCGGGGCAGAGTCATCAAACAATCTTTGCGGCGGCGGCTTTAACTCCACCAGTACCTCTGCTGCAGTGACCGCCATGCATTTCCCAGAGCGCAGATACTGGGCACGCCTTGCCAGCGCCACGAATCGATATGCAGCTTCAGCGCACAGAAAGTCTCGATCTCCGATCTCTTCGCCACACCCGGCTCCTTGCGGTAGCCGCTGTACTGGCCGAACACCACCTCGTACGGCCGTAATGGACGCATGGCCTGGAACACCTTGGCTTTTTCGTTGTGGACAGCGGCATAACCCTGATAGGCAGGCGGCTCCATCGCCAACAGCGCAACGATCTGGAACAGATGGTTCTGGATCACGTCGCGCAAGCAACCAGCACTTTCGTAAAACCTGCCACGACCCTTCACGCCGAAATCTTCGGCGAGTGTGATCTGCACGCTTGCCACACAGTTGCGGTTCCAAATTGGCTCGAGAAAAGAATTGGCAAAACGGAAATAGAGGATGTTCATGATCGCCTCTTTTCCCAGATAATGGTCGTCCGCATAAATACAAAGTTAAAGAATTTGCAGCACAACTAACATCCGCTTGTGGCCGGTCACGAATACCTCATCAGACAAGACCAGTGTTTAAGATTACAATTAGCAACCTTGAAAATTCTACGAATATAAAGCCTCACGTCTTTACGAGGCTTTTCTTTTTGTGTGCTTGCGTCTCAATGTTGTAGCGCTTTATCCAGCGAATGGAGAAACTTCTCGGCATCGTGTTGTGTGACGTGATATTTCACGCTCGGGCCGGCCATCAATTTGACACAGGAGTTCACCAGTTCCATGGTGATAGGATATTTTCCGATGGCGATTGCTTCTTTTAGGGCGGTGAGTCTATTGCCTGCGTCTTCCAAGGTAATGCAGAAGTGGTGCGCGTCATCGGTAATGCTGATGCTTTTTATGCCTTCGTGAGCAACCGATTGGCAGTGGAACCGTTTTTTGGACATTCTTTTCTCCTGTAACGCTACCTGACTTGCGAATGCGCGACAGTCTGCGCCCCGTCACCTTGTGTGTCAAACCACAGCTCTGGAACGTTGCTTTTAGAAATGGATGTCAACTATTAATTGTGGCACATAGCTGAACCTCATCACGCATATCGCTCTGCATTGCGCGATCATGGCCTAGAGATGGCACTTAATGTGTAATTATTAGTTATGCCCGTTTGCCAAACGTTTGCCAAGTGGCAATAAAAAAGGCTTGCACTTATGCAGGCCTTTGATTTATATGGCGTGCCCAACAAGATGAATGTGGGCACTGGGAAGTAGTTATACCATTAGCTACATCAAGATTCCCAGCAAAGCACTGAATTTCTTGGCGTCCCATGGCTTTCAGACAATATTTTGGCTTTCCAATTACTTAAGTAAGTCATATTCATAAACTGCATTACTTTTTAAAGCGTCCCTTTTCACACCAGTATTTCACCTCATTCGAACCTGCGAATACTATGTTGCTTAAATAGTCGCGAAAGTACGGTTGATTTGAGGTAGACAGTTCTTGTGCAAACTCAAAGTTCGCTGCGAACGAACCGGTCCCGATTCCCGTCCGAAAATACAGCATACGGATTCTTATCTTCACGCATCGCTCGCTGGTCAGACCATCAAATTATGGTGAATTATTCTGAAAACTATAATTATTCTTTTCGCAATAATTCTACATAATTCATAAGGAACGCTTGTAGTTCATGCCACAATCCTCCCTAATATACTACGCTGTTCCCTGCGCCGGTCCTAACGAAGCTGGGTGTTTATGCCCCGCCAGAGTATCCGATTGTTGGATCAAGCTTCCACTTCCGCATACGCTTAGCGGAATTCGGATGGCTGTTCTAACTGGTATTGCGCGTAACACCTCGCCCAACTGGAAGGCCTGCGGGCAGACATTGCCAAGCAACAGCGCGGGGTGCTGGCAAGTACATCAACACCTCAACGCCAGGCATTGGGCCGATGTATAGCCAAACGACGCAGGGAGAGGTTTAGACCTAAAGAGATGCAAGGCTTAGCTCGACACAACTAGATACGACTATATTGCCAATCTGAAAATCAAGACTAACTATCTGATTTTATGGCGCCAAACACGTTGAGTGTGGGCACTAGGAAATAGTCATACCATTGCCGCCTCAAGATTCCCAGTAATGCACGGAATTTGGTGGCGTCCCCAAGCCGATTCGGCGAATTCCCGACCATCGATGTAACCAGCACTTGCTGGATTTTGTGCAAACGACTATCACAATGAGCGCCTGCTTCTCGGCCATTGTTGCCTGTCACTGCCCAGGCTTTGAACGGCTGCTGCTGCGTGTTAAGCTGACCCACGAAATACAGAATTGCTAACGGGCCGACCGTCGCATTCGTCCCAATTGCAGACAT
>JAHEDW010000124.1 GCA_024641025.1 Gallionella sp. | reverse complement strand
AGGGAATTTTGCCCTTGCTCAATCTCGACAGCAAAAAAGGAGCGCAGCCATGAGCCAGAATAAACAACTAGGCCTATTGGCAGCGGTGGGATTGACGATCTTCGTTGTGATGAATTCGATCTACACGGTGAACGAAGTCGAGCAGGTGATCATCACGCAGTTTGGCAAGCCAGTGGGTGAGCCGATTGTCACGGCCGGTCTGAAAATGAAGACGCCGTTTATCCAGGAAATTAATCCGATCGATAAACGCATCCTCGAGTGGGATGGCAGCCCGTCGGACATGCCGACCAAGGACAAGCTGTATATTTCCGTCGACCTGTACGCGCGCTGGCGCATCGTCGATCCGCTGCAGTATTTCTTGCGCCTGCGTGATGAACGTAGCGCGCAATCGCGTCTTGACGACATCCTCGGCAGCGAGACCCGTAATGCTGTTGCCAAGCACGAGTTGATCGAGATCATCCGCACCACCAAAGATCGGGTGCCACTACGCGACGCGTTGTTGACTGGCTCTGAGCAGGAGGGCGACTTCGGTACGCTGGTGCCGATTCAGAAAGGTCGGAAGTTGGTCGAGGAAGAAATATATTCGGCGGCGTCCAGCAAAGTGCAAGTATTCGGTATCGAACTATTGGATATCCGTTTCAAACGCATCAACTACAACGAAAGCGTACGTCCGAAAATATACGATCGTATGATTAGTGAACGGCGCCAGATCGCTGAACGCTTCCTCTCCGAGGGCAACGGTGAGGCGGCACGTATTAGCGGTAATCGCGTGCGTGAACTCGACAAGATCCAGTCCGAAGCCTATCGCCAAGTGGAAGAGATTCGCGGCCTGGCTGATGCCAAGGCGACCGAGATCTATGCCAAGGCCTATAACCAGAGCCGCGAGGCGGTGGAGTTTTACGAGTTCACTCGCACCATGCAATCGTATGAGGACCTCATCGGCAAAAATACGACGCTGGTATTGTCCACCGACAGCGATCTGTTCAAGTTCCTCAAGGGCATGAACCCTGAGGATGCGAAGCGGAAGTAATTGTTTGAATGGGGTCGGACCGCATTTAAAAAGCGGTCCGACCCTTTTTTTGGATCACGGGTTCCCGTCGCACTGCGCAGCAACAAATAGTAGTTCCCGACGATAAGAGTTCTCTTATCAGCACCGCACTTATTACAAATCACCTACAAGCAGTTGAAAACGTGCAACTGAGTTATTCCGATTGCGGGCGTTTTACCCAAAATTGGGTTTGTATGGATACGCTGACGCGACCCTATTGCATCCTTAATTTGCTTCTGCAGATAAACAAAGGTACAAGTGTTCTTACTGACGATGATCATCTCGTTACGTGCTTTACATAATAAAGAATAAGAAACAAACACGATTTCGGGGGAGATTATCAAAGTGTCACTCAGTGTCGCTGCGTCCGCAGCACCCATCATTTTTTGCAACCCAAGACCATAACTCGTTGCAAATAAATGTCTGCAACACGACTGTCTGCCGAATCCAGGCGACGTCGCTTTCCCTTGCAAATCATCGTGCGCTCCTTACCGGGGTGCATTCATTTCATTTTGTCTAACAAAAAAGAAGGAAAATAATCACGATGATTACTAAAAGAAATGGCGTTGGAAAATCGATAACGAAGATTGCGCTTGGAATGCTCGCCATTGCATTTTGCTCTCAGCAGGCATCAGCAGGTAGTAATACCAATAAGGGTGCTAACCCCAATGGCAAACCGTTTATCGAATTAGCGGGGCAGATTGTTGAGGTAGAGGGTTCGGTATCCACATTGCAGGACCAAGTCGACTCTCTTGTTGACCGGGTGGATTCGATTGAAGCGCGAGTCGGCGCAAATGAAGACGCAATCCTCGCATTGCAAACTACGAACGTGCTACTTGAGGGACAGATTACCGCAAACGCGGCCGATGTGGTCTCACTTCAAGGCCAGGTACTTGTCCTGGAGCAGGACAACGCTGATCTGCAGCTTCAGATAAATAACCTTGGTGATGCCGATGGAAATCTACAAGTTGCGATAGATAGCAACTCAACGTTGATAACAACCCTCAACCAGTCGATTCAAGAACTCGGCGTATCGCTGCAAGACCAAATCGATAACAACCTCGATCTGATCGGTGTTATGCAGGCCGAGATTGGCCAAATTAATGCCTCGCTGGCGATGAAGCAGATGATTGTTTCTGGGTCCTGTTTGCCAGACCAGTCGATTCAGCAAATCCAGGCAGACGGGAGCGTCGTATGCGCAGCAAACAATGGTGGCGGATCAACGGCCGTCACCGAACTGCGAGTGTATAATTACAACTACTGTTACGGTAGCAACTATTGTTACGCAGAGGCCGTTTGCCCAGCTGGGAGTGCGTTGACCGGCGGGGCCGCGTACGGCTATGGCGGAGTCTTACAATCGTATCCTTATATTTGGGAATCAGACTATCTTGCATATGTTAATACCAATTATCCTGTAGAAGGGTACGGGAGGATGTGGCAGGCGTCTATATCGGACAGCTATTACCAGAGTAACTACGTGTATGCGATTGCTTTGTGCTTACAATTCAATTGAGGTTCAATACACATAGGATCACTCT
Source organism: Gallionella sp. (assembly GCA_024641025.1). Taxonomy (GTDB): domain Bacteria; phylum Pseudomonadota; class Gammaproteobacteria; order Burkholderiales; family Gallionellaceae; genus Gallionella. The sequence continues at coordinate 202 of JAHEDW010000124.1, read as the reverse complement.
CGATTGATCCATCGCGAACAGGAATCGCCCCGCTTCGGCGGGGCTTTTTTATAGGCAGTGAAGCCATCCTGTAGTGACGTCTTTACTCCGTCGTCACCCCGTCAAATTCCTCGTCATCGGCTGCCGCCGCCGCACGTGTTTTGTGCACGACCCCGTCGCGATGATTCGGCGGTGAGTAGAGCGTGTACAGCTTCATCGGAAA
>JAHEDW010000024.1 GCA_024641025.1 Gallionella sp. | reverse complement strand
CTTGAATACTGGCGTTTCATGCAACCATTGTCGCAACCAAACTGATAACAGACCAAAGGCCCCGCCGATGATGAACGGCACGCGCCACCCTTCTGCGAGCAGTTCAACCGGAGAATAAGCCTTGTTGATTGCAGTTGCCACCAGCGAACCCAGCAAAATGCCTCCGGTCAGTCCTGCAGTGAGCGTACCGCAGGCAAAGCCTACATGACGTTGTGGCACATGTTCGGACACGAACACCCATGCACCCGGAATCTCCCCTCCGATTGCCGCGCCTTGTAGTACACGCAATGCAAGCAACAGCAGCGGCGCCCAGATTCCGATTACGGCATAGGTAGGCAGTAAGCCGATTGCGAGCGTTGGCAACGCCATCAGAAAGATACTAAGCATGAACATGCGTTTGCGCCCCAACATATCACCAAAATGTGCCATCACGACCCCCCCTAGTGGGCGCGCCAGGTAGCCCGCAGCGAATATGCCGAAAGTCTGCAGCTGCCGCAGCCAATCCGGCATGTCCGGCGGAAAGAACAATTGACCGATTGCCACAGCAAAAAACACAAAGATGATGAAATCGTAGAACTCGAGCGCACCGCCCAATGCGGCCAGCACCAAAGTACGGAAGTCATTGCGACTTAGTGAACCCATAACGCTCCTATAAATCCTGATGTTAATTGTACTGGCACGACAAGTATTTATGTAAAGCAAGCGCTTGGGTCCGGTACGGCCCAACCCCCAAATAATTTGCGCAATACCTTCTTTTTATGGATAATGCGCCCCCCTGTGAGTGCGTACACCCGCCGCACCAAACTAATAGCAAGGAAAGCAAATGAAATCAGATATCCACCCGAACTACCAGGAAATCACTGTGACCTGCAGTTGCGGCAACAGCTTCAAGACCAAGTCAGTGATTACTAAGCCAACCCTGAATGTCGAAGTATGTTCAGAATGCCACCCGTTCTATACCGGCACCCAGAAGATTGTCGACACTGCTGGTCGAATCGACAAGTTCCGCCAGAAATACGGCACCAAGACCGCGGCTTAATCATTCCGCGCTGTAGTCACTCCCAAAGGCAGCGTTTGCTGCCTTTTTTGTTTGTGGTGACAATGCCCTCTGTCTAATCGGCGCCGAACCAAAGATAGGCTGACGCATGTATTTTATAAGACCCACTGATCCAAACCCGATCACGCCCGCGAAAGCTGTGCTGCTCGGACTGCTGTGCTTGGTCTGGTTAGGTACCGGGTTAGTAGGTCACGATCCGTGGAAACCGGATGAAGCCTACAGCTTCGGTTTGATCTACTCAATGGTGCACGACGGAAACTGGCTGGTTCCAACGCTGGCAGGTGAACCATATATGGATAAGCCGCCGCTGTATTATTGGACAGCAGCTCTTTTCGCCAAAACGTGGTCATTTCTGCTGCCACTGCATGATGGTGCGCGCCTAGCTAGCGGCTTATACACCGCACTGACCCTGCTATTCACTGGACTCGCAAGTCGCAATCTGTATGGAGAATTTCGTGGCTGGGCTGCCGCAATCATACTAATTGGATGCCTTGGTATGATGGTGCGCTCGCATGAGATGATCACCGATGTTGCACTGCTCACCGGTTGTGCGATGATGATTTACGGATTCACCCTTAGCCGTGAACGATTCATGCGCGCAGGTGCCCTGATCGGAACGGGCATGGGCATCGGTTTCATGTCCAAAGGCTTCATTTCGCCGGTGCTGTTTCTGCTGATTGCAATGCTTTTGCCATTATTGTTCAGTAACTGGCGCGTGCTGAAATATTTCCATAGTCTGACCATCGCCATTCTGTTTGCCTTGCCATGGCTGATAATCTGGCCGCTGCTGCTGTATCTTCAATCCCCTAAATTGTTCTCGGAATGGGCCTGGTACCGCAACATCGGCAATTGGCTAGACTATGCAAAAGCTGGCCCAAGCATCGAAGCATTATATTACGTTGAGAGTCTGCCGTGGCTGGCATGGCCCGCGCTGCCACTGGCATTTTGGGTAGTGTGGAAGTCGCGCAAACGACTTAAACAGCGCGATGATCTGCAATTGCCGCTAGTCAGTTTTTTTGTGATGCTGGTGACACTCAGCCTGGTGCCAAATATCAAGGAAGTATATGCGTTGCCGATGCTGTTACCGATTGCGCTGCTGGCAGCTGCTTCATTGTCGATATTGAAGCGCGGGGCTGCCAACGCGCTGGACTGGTTTGGGTTGATGACTTTCGCGCTGATCGCGATCTTGATGTGGTGGGGATGGGCAGGCCTGTTGTTGGATAATCAGGCCAAGATCACCCACTGGCTCAAGGATTACCAACCGGGTTTCGATCCGGAGCTGCAAACCACACCGTTTGTCATCGCTATCATCGCCACCGTACTTTGGGCAATCCTGGTTTGGCGCGTGGGACGCTCGATGCGCCGGTCGGTAGTAAACTGGGCTTCAGGTGTCACGCTGATATGGATACTCGCAATGACCCTTTGGCTGCCTTGGCTTGACAGCGGCAAGAGTTATCGCAACATGGTCTTTTCGCTTAAGCAGTCCTTGCCTAAACAGTACCAGTGTATTGCAAGTGAACACCTCGGCGAGGCCCAGCGTGCGATGCTTCACTATTTCGGCAACATCATCACTCGGCGAGATTTGAAACATCGCTGTGACCTACGCCTGATCCAGGGTGGCAAGATATCCAAGCCGACGCTTGACGATACGCGATGGAAAAAAATCTGGGAAGGCAGCCGCAAGGGTGACATGAACGAGCACTATCGCCTATACATTCGCCGTGACAAGGAAATAGGATGACCCGCTGGACCGTCGCGGCACTCTATAAGTTTGTAAAGCTCAGTGACTGTGGGAAGATGCGTGCACCGTTGCAAGCGCAGTGCGATTTACTCGGTATCACCGGTACTTTGCTACTCGCAAACGAAGGCATCAACGGCACCATCGCTGGCACTCGCGCAAGTATCGACCTGATGCTTGAGCATCTGCGCAGCGACCCTCGCCTTGCTGACCTTCAACACAAGGAATCCTTTTCCGAAACACCCCCATTCAACCGGATGAAGGTCAAGCTGAAAAAAGAGATCGTGACGATGGGTGTGCAAGGCATCGACCCTACCAAACAGGCCGGTATATATGTCAAACCCGAAGATTGGAACGCACTGATAAGCGACCCTAGCGTGCTGCTGGTGGATACTCGCAATGAATATGAAGTTGAAATCGGCACCTTCCAGGGGGCCATCGATCCGCGCATAACCACATTCCGAGAATTCCCGGATTACGTCAGGAAGCACTTCAATGCGAAAAATCAACCTCGCGTCGCAATGTTCTGCACTGGCGGGATACGTTGTGAAAAGGCCTCTGCATACATGCAGCAGCAAGGCTTCCCCGCGGTATATCATTTACAGGGCGGAATACTAAAATATCTTGAGCAGGTACCGGCCGAAAAAAGCCTTTGGAAGGGAGAATGTTTCGTATTCGATCACCGCGTCGCAGTTGGACAAGGCCTGACACCGGGAAATTATGAACTGTGTTACGGATGTACTCGCCCACTCAGCATGTCAGAAAAAGCCTCACCCAAATATCAGGCCGGCGTCTCGTGTCCAAACTGCTACGACAGCCTTACTCCGGAAAAACGAAGATCTGCCATGGAGCGTCAAAAGCAAGTTTCACTTGCCAGTGAACGCGGCGAACGCCACATCGGCGCAAGGTATAAAAAATCCCGTTAAGCATAAGGATGCCTCAAGCGAGGTAAGATTCATTTTCTGAGGACTTGAATTTACTGTCAAATATTCCAGAGCTCGCTGACCAGATTAATCCTTGCACAAACGTGTTTGAACTGGACCTGCAGTGCACTTCTATTGATTATGACAAGTGGAGCACAACTTGCTCCCTTCAGTTGTGATGCGCAAATATGCGTTTTTCGGGACTCCCACTGTAGGCTCAGTTGAACCATGCTCTCCATGGCATGACGAGCAGGTTATCGTTATTGCGCCATCTGTGCCGAACAACTGGATCTCATCGATATCTGGCTGACCATTTCCGTTCGTGTCGAAGAATGCGATATCCCCGCTTTGTCCGCTCGGTAAGTGGAAATTCCGATCTGCCCTCAAGCCGACTGGGTAATTGATATCGACTGAATGATGGTTAGCTGAATTAGCGTAAACAGCGCCCAAATCGCCAGCACCCGAGGAAGAGTCGCGAACGTGGCATGAACGGCAGTCAACGTTTTTAGAATAGGCGCTGCCGGATGAGACAAGCAACATGAGAAAAATCAGGGCATACAAAAATACATTCGATCTGGTAATCATCAGTCCCCCACAATCGCGTATTGGTAAGAATCACTCCGCTGCTCACCTACAATATCTGTACTGCCTCTTCAAATCTGAGACGGGGGCTTCGCGGAAAGAGTTTGCTACTGTCACCGTAGCCGAGATTTATCAAGAAGTTGGATTTGACATTGCTATCAGGAAAAAATTCCCTGTCGACTTTTTCATTATCAAAACCTGACATCGGGCCGGCATCTAGTCCGAGCGAGCGGGCCGCAAGAAGCAGATACGCACCTTGCAGAGTGCCATTGCGAAAAGCTGTGGTCTCGATCAAAGACTGGTTGCCGGCAAACCATGAACGCGCGTCGGCATGTGGAAACAAAGTGGGCAATTTCTCATAGAATTCCAGATCGTGTGCGATGATGGCCGTGACCGGAGCGGTACGGGTCTTTTCCAGATTGCCCGGAGACATTGCCGGTAACAAGCGTTGTTTGCCTGCCGCGCTTCGCACAAACACGATACGAGCCGGGCTGCTATTTGCGCTAGTGGGCGCCCACTTCATCAAGTCATATACTTGCTGAAGAAGCGCATCACTGATTGGCTTGTCCAGCCAATTGCTGTGTGTATGTGCCTCGCGGAAAAGGATATTCAGGCTCCGATCGTCGAGTTGCATGGCTACTCTCCTTAGTATTCTTTTTTCTTCCTAAACATTAAGCGGATTGGTGCTTTTAAGGAAAAACTCACCTGCCCAGCTTCCTGCTTTATAGTCGATCGTTAGCCGCTTAGGAACAAAAGCCTCAGGCTTGACGATGGGAAAATCCTCCAAAGGAGGCTCATCCTCGAAATCTCCGACCCGACAAGCCTTGGTCATTACTGGCCTGAACCCGATTTGCAAGTGAGGTCCGGCAATGGCAAAGTTACCTGATCGTGTGGTCCGTCTAAAGCGTACGGCTTTTCTGATAAGACAGCTGAAATAAAGCTCCATTTCAACAAACAATGGCTCAGCAAGGCTTTCCAACTCTCTTGCTGCTGACGCACTCCACTCTACCAGGACCTCTTTGCCGAGAATTTCCACTGTCGTATGCATGCTGGGTCCTCAATATAAGAGCTAGGGAATAACTTTTCGAACCATCTAAAAATTGAATCCTTTTGAATTACTTTTTGGCGACCACGCTGCCAGGAATCTTTGGAGTGGCACACTTCACATCGGCATTCTGGGCACGATGGCGCAAGGCATGATCAATCAGTACCAGCGCAAGCATCGCTTCAGCGATTGGCGTAGCACGGATACCGACGCAAGGATCGTGACGCCCATGGGTTGCAACTGTCGTCGCCGCTCCATGCAAGTCGATACTTTGGCGGGGGATGCGGATGCTGGAGGTTGGTTTTACAGCGAGATGCGCTATGATTTCCTGCCCGGTCGAGATGCCGCCAAGTATACCTCCGGCATGATTCGACAAGAATCCCTGCGGCGTCAATTCGTCGCCGTGTTCGCTGCCCTTCTGTATCACACAACCAAAACCTGCGCCAATCTCCACACCCTTGACTGCGTTGATGCTCATCAGCGCATAGGCAATATCCGCATCAAGTCGGTCGTATACAGGCTCTCCCCAACCCACCGGCACGTTCTGGGCAACCACTGAAAGTTTGGCGCCGACGGAATCACCGGACTTGCGCAGCGCATCCATGTAATCTTCAAGCGCTGCCACCACGCCAGAATCAGGCGCAAAGAAAGGGTTGTCGTTGACAGAATCCCAGCTCTTGAAGGGGATTTCTATTTCTCCGATCTGCGTCAGATATCCGCGCACCATTATGCCGTAACGTTCACCCAGCCATTTTTTTGCGATCGCGCCAGCCGCAACACGCACCGCCGTTTCGCGCGCAGATGCACGTCCTCCACCACGGTAATCCCGAAAACCATATTTCTGCGTGTAGGTATAGTCAGCATGCCCTGGCCGAAAAGTGTTGGCAATTTCGCCATAATCCTTGCTGCGCTGGTCTTCATTGCGGATCAACAATGCAATCGGCGTACCGGTGGTCATACCCTCGAACACTCCTGAAAGAATCTCGACCGTATCGGATTCGCGTCGTTGGGTGACATGGCGTGATGTACCTGGCTTGCGCCTGTCCAGATCATGCTGAATATCGGCCTCGCTCAATGCCAGCCCAGGGGGGCAGCCATCCACGACACAGCCAAGCGCCGCACCATGCGACTCTCCGAATGATGTCACAGTGAATAAACGACCTAATGTATTTCCAGACATAGCAACCCTGCCAATAATGATGCGCAAATGAGGAGGTCAGTTTAACATAGCCATTCGTCCGAATAGATAAGCGAGCATTTCATGAAAGCCATCCTGATGACCAGCGCAGGCGATCCCGAGGTACTGGCGATGTACGATGCCGATAAACCCGAGTTGCCTTCACCGAACCACCTCCGCATAAAGCTCGCTGCAGCGGGAGTAAATCCGCTCGATGCCAAGCTACGAGCCAAACCGGTCTATTACCCCGACAAGTTACCAACGATACTTGGTTGCGATGGGGCGGGCATCGTTGAAAGAGCGGGTAGTGCAGTAACACGCTTCAAAGAGGGCGACGCTGTCTTTTTCTACAATGGCGGCATCGGCGACGAACCGGGCTGCTATGCCGAGTACACTACTGTTCATGAAGAGTACTGCGCAGCATGCCCTTCTAATATTAGTTTGCAGGACTGTGCCGGGTTACCACTGGTATTGATCACGGCGTGGGAAGCACTAATCGAGCGCGCCAATCTTCAGGCTGGGAACACGATTTTGATCCATGGTGGCACCGGTGGCGTAGGACATATAGCCTTGCAACTAGCGAATCATCTTGGTGCCCGCGCAGCTGTCACAGTCAGCGATGACAAAAAGGAAGGGTTGGCACAAGGTCTTGAGGCAGAAAAAATTGTTCGCTACAAGGAAATGGATTTTGTCGTGGATGTAATCGATTGGACCAAGGACAAAGGAGTCGACGTCGTTCTGGACACTGTAGGCGGTGAGATCTTTTCGCGTTCTTTCGAAGCAGCACGGATCGGCGGCAAAGTTGTCACCCTACTCGCCAACCCCTTATCGGTCGAAGCCGCTCAAATGGCACGGCTGCGCAATCTGTCGCTATGTTACGAACTGATGCTTACGCCGCAATTGATGAAATTGCATGGTGAGCGAATCCGCCAACGGAAGATACTGGAGGCGGGGGCAAAATTGGTTGAATCCGGCAAAATCGGCGTGCTGGTTTCCTATGCACTTCCACTTCATGAGGCTTGCGAAGCGCATCGGATTATTGAGAAAGGCAGTGTGTTGGGAAAGATAATTTTGATGATGGAATAGTTGGAGTCCGCCTTTGATTAGTAGACTAAAGCTCACGGTTTCGCATGTGATCTGCAACTTTGGCAAAGGCAGCTGCTAGTTCCTGACGTAGTTCCACGTCTTCTATCACTTCGTCTAACGCCTGATTCATGCATAGCAGCCACTGGTCTCGCTCGGCTTCTCCAATGGCATAAGGAAAATGACGACGACGCAGCATTGGGTGTCCGTATTGCTCCGTATATAACTGCGGGCCGCCCATCCAACCTGACAGGAACTTGAACAACTTGTCATTCGCACTACGCAGATCCGTGGCATGCAGCTTGCGAATGCCATATGCCTCTGGCAACGCATCCATCAATTGATAAAACTGATTAACCAGCGAGCGGACCTTTTCCTCCCCACCAATTCGCTGGTAGTGGCTAAGCGATGATTTACTGATTTGCATTTTATTATCCTGAATCCATTTATTAAGGCCAATCCCAAGGCTGTTCCAATATCATTCTACGGGACAGCAGGGATCAAATTGGATGGACTTACCATTCACGAAAGGAGAATCCCATACCAATCGTATTCTGCCGATGATTGTAGTCGATCAGGCTTTCGCCGTAACCTGAAGTTAACTGAATGTGCATACGCGCTGCACTACCAAACCTCACGGATGTTGCCCAATCAATCTGCACGAAACCACGGTTCTTTTTCACACTCAGATTATCACGCAACAGTATTGCGACAGCTTGTGTTTTGTCGTGCGGCTCCCAGCGTAAAATCAGGTCAGCTCGTCCGAGATAATCGCTTATATCCGGGTTGTCGTCCTTGGAGATATCCTCTGGAATGCGCCACCATCCGCGCATCAGGATCGAAGTCATGTCGTTCCATTCCCAGCCGCCAAGCACATAAATTCTGTTCCAGCTACGCGACTCGGGCAATGAACTACCATTCGACTGGTGCAACCAGCCAAGATTGATAAGTTTCAGTCCTGATGCGTGGCCAGTGCCAAGCGTGACGATCAATTCTGGCTCATATACGGTTTCGCGGAACGGAGATGAGTTGCGAAGATTGAACACCTGCCAGTCGGATTGTTGGGTGTAGGCCCCCCAGAATCGGATGGATTTTATTCCCATGAAGTCGACATTGCTTTTATCTCCAATGTCCGCCTTGACACTCAACTGGAACTTGGCTTCAACCGTGTCGAGGTCGATGGGAAGTATTACATTATGATCGATGAGTGGGGAACTAGGTTGGCGATTAGGGTTGCTTGTCTTCTTTATGATGAGGTAATTTTGCCGGTAAGGATGGAGACGACCCAACTTGCTCGGGTCAAGCGTAGACAGGTCATCCAGATTCCACACCCTGGTAAGGTAAGAACGTTCTTCCCTGAGCGTAGGAGTGCCAAGACCAGCTGTCGCCTCTGATTCCTGCTTAGGAATAAGGCTTTCTTGTATCGATTGTCCAGACTGGGAAGGTGGGACGGCGAGCAGATCGTAGCACTTCAAACGCTCGGCATCTTCGTCAGGAAACTTCTGCGCACATGGCAATAAAATTTCGCTTTCTGCAAATACCGATCGGACAGGCAAAGCGCAGAAGAATATTGGGACCCCTAAGTTCAATATCAGAAATGTATTGTGGAATTTCCTTAACATGGATTTCAAGAGTTCTCCTGCCAAACATTACCTTTAATCCTACATGATGCTGAGGACTACTTCAGCCATCCTTTTCGATGAAACATCCAGAATGGCAGTACAACCGAAATGACCATCAATGACAGGGAGAACAAATATCCGTTTGTCCATTCCAATTCCGGCATGAATTTGAAGTTCATGCCGTAGATCGACGCGATCAGTGTGGGTGGCAACAATGCCACCGATGCAACAGAGAACATGCGCACTATTTTGTTCTGGTTGACGTTGATGAATCCGACTGTTGTGTTCATCAAGAAGTTTATCTTGTCGAACAAAAACGCTGTATGGCCACCCAACGAATCTATGTCCTGGATGATCTGGCGTGCCTCATCTAGTTGATTTGGCTTTAGCAACTTGCTGCGCATCAGGAATGAGATTGCACGGCGGGTATCCATAAGGTTACGGCGAATTCGTCCATTCAGGTATTCATTGTGGGCGATTTTTGCAAGCACCGTGCCCGCATCTTTGTCCCCCAATGTGGTATTTAGCACCTGGTTCCCGATACTGCCAAGCTCCACATATACTTCCTCCAAAGTATCGGCAGAAATTTCCACATCAGACTCATATAGATCGATCAGTACGTCAAGGCTGTCATCTACCAGATTTGGCTGCCGCTGAGTGCGCAAGCGAAACAGCTTGAACAGCGGCAAATCCTGATCATGCAGGCTGAACAGCACATTATGAGAAATCACGAATGCAACGATCACGCTAAGAGTTCCGATTTCCTTTCCTTGCAGAAAATCGGAGCGCACATGAAGCTCCTCGTTCTCCTCGTAAAATCGAGCGCTCTCTTCAATGTCACGCAAATGTTCGGGATAAGGCAGCGTGATTGCAAAAGTCTCAGTCACCCAGGAGCGTTCTGTTTCAGTGGGCTCAACGATATCCACCCAGATTGGCTTTCTGGTCGTTACCTCGTCCGGCCGGATGCTGACCAGCCGACTGCGTTCCAGCGTAAAAATATAAAGCATGCATTCACTCCTGATACTGATGACCGGTGGGCGGCATTATCCATAAATATCAAGTTTAAAACCACGGAATACAGGAATATAGAGCAAGTAGAAGCATGATCAGCTAAAAGTGTCACACAGATCGACAGTTGTATTTGGTCCCAATGGAAATCGATCCAGCACGCGATAAGCGACGCGCCCCTGATGGCTTAGAGATTGAACCAGGACGAAGTCCCTTATCTGCCAGCACACCGGTCGCATCTCAGGCAAAGGCGCTTCATTCCAGCGCGCGTTCCGTATCAGCGTAACATGCGGACGGAACTCTCGATGATCAAACTTGAATCCGTGCCTAGCAAGACTCTGTTGCAGCGACTGGGCCAGCTGTACCAAAGGTAGGGGCAGATGAGAAGGTGCAGCATAGACGATGTGGTTATGGCCCCAGTAGCGGGCCACATCCAAACACAATTCAAAGAGTTGCCCACTCACCTCTAGTCCGGCCAAATGTAGGGACTCCAGCATGGATTTATCGATATTTCCGATAAACACCAGGGTGCTATGCAGCGTCTCGCCATGCATCGCTCGTCCACCGCAAAATGAGTCCAGGAGCTTTTGCCATTCGGCCAAGTTTCTACACTCTGAAGTGGAAGGCCACAGCGCGAAAAATACTTTTATTCCGGAATGATCGGATTGTTGGCGCATGAACATTTATACTTTTGCAAACTTTAGCCCTGCTCGGATCGCTTGAGCAGCGCCTCAAATTCATCTGGAGGCACAGGCTTGGAGAAAAGATGGCCCTGCGCATAATCGCAGCCTGAATCACTCAACAGCTTGAGTTGTGTTTCAGATTCAACTCCCTCAGCAATCACTTTCAGTCCCAGTTTGTGAGCCATCACGATGATAGCCTCAGATAAAACCATGTCATTTGCATCTGTTTCAAGGTTATCTACAAAGGACTTATCGATTTTCAGATAATCAATATCAAATTTCTTTAGATAGGATAGTGATGAATAGCCGGTTCCGAAATCATCGATTGCAACCTGAATTCCAGCATCGCGAAACCTGAGCAAGCGGTTAGTGACACTCTTCGCCGCATTCAGCAATAAGCTTTCGGTAATCTCTATGACGATATTCTGCCCAGCAAGGCCGATACCCTGTAAATAAACTTCCCATGCATCGCAAAAGTGGCCGCCTGACTGGAATTGCACCGGAGACACATTTACGCTAACTTGAAAATCCTTCGCAAACTCATTTCTCCAGCGTTTTGCCCACCGCGCAGACTCTTTGAATACCCAATCGCCGATTTCATTAATAAGCCCTGTTTCCTCGGCAAGCATAATGAATTCCATAGAGCTGACCAAACCACGTTCTGGGTGCTGCCAGCGCAACAGAGCTTCGGCTTTTCGGATACGGCCGGTTGCTGTATCCATGATCGGCTGAAAGTAAAGCAGAAACTGGTCGGATGCCAAAGCATCACGCAAGTCGTTTACCAGGCGCCGACGTTCCTGAGCTGCATCCTGAAGTTCGGAAGTATAATAACTAGATTGATTGCGCCCTTTGCTCTTCGCTACATACATCGCTTGATCGGCGTTCTTGAGGAGGTCTTCAACATTGACGGCATCATTCGGATACATCGTGATTCCGATACTTGCTGAAATATAGACCACTTCATCTCTGAGATGAAACGGTTCGGCCAGCTTCTGCAGTATGCACTGGGAAACCCGCTCTATGTTGCCTGTGTCACCAACTTCCATCAAAATCACAGTAAATTCATCGCCGCCAAACCGTGCAACAGAATCTGACTCGCGCACGCAACTGCTGATTCGATGTGAAGTTTCAACCAACAGGATGTCACCTGCGTCATGTCCCAGCGTATCGTTTATTTCCTTAAACCGGTCCAGATCGATAAACAGCAGTGCCATCTGCTGACCGGTACGACTTGCCTTCTTTATTTCTTGTTCCATGCGTTCGTGGAACATGTGACGATTCGGCAATCCGGTCACTTTGTCAAAATTTGCCTGCTTCCAGATAAGCTCCTCGGATTCCTTCTTATGAGTTATGTCGCGGATAAAAGCGCTGAACTCGTGCTTGCCTTCCACCACGATAGTGGTTATTGCCCATTCAACTGGAAACTCGTGTCCGTCACGATGAAGTGCCGTCCTTTCGATCCGGGAATTCAGGCTCCGGCCTTCACCTAAACTCAGCAAATGTTGCAAATCGCTGAGATGCTGCTTGCGCTGCTCGGGAGGAATGATCAATTCATGCAGCAATCGTCCTTCGGCTTCTGCTCTTGACCAGCCAAAAATGCTGGCGGCCTGATCATTCCATCCGATAATGAATCCATCAGCATGTATCTGCACTACTGCATCCAAGGCATTATCAATAGTGGCTCGTAGTCGCGTTTCGGCCTCACGATGTGCTTTCGCTCCACTTTCAAGTCTTGCCGCCATGCGGTTAAAGTTGTTTGCCAATATTCCAATCTCGTCATCAGATTGTATTTCGAGCCGTTTGGACAGGTCATCAGTGTCGGTAATTTCAGAGACAAACTGTGTCAACTGACGTAATGGTTTGGTTAACCTTCTGGCTAACCAGCTTATAGCAAGGATAAGCGGCAAAGTCAGGAAAAGACCAAGAATAGCCAACTTGAAAATCACCAAGTGAACAGTATGATAAAGCTCACTGGGGTCGTGCAACATCACGATCTCCCATCCTGAAAGCAGACCTGAATCCTGCAAAGCGCTGTTAACCAGATATTGGTTATTGCCGATGCGTGTCCATCCTTTGAGATGCGCTAACTCAGATATCGACTTGCTCTGCACTGTTTCATCAAGTGTCGAATCGAGCAGGACAACTGAATCTTGACGCACCGAATTGTAAGCAGAAGAATTTCCTGAAGCCGGAGAGTTCTGAAAGGTTTCCTGCTGCACTGAAGCCTGCTGATGGTACAGAAGTAGCGCCTGTTCTGGCAAAGCAGCTCTTACACCACTCCAGTGATTGGCCATCACGATGGTACCAAGCTGATAGCCCTTCGAAAATGTTGCCTCAATCGGAACTACCAACGCCACGATGTCCTCACCGTCAACTGGACTGGGATGTTTGTTAACGAAATCCGGCTTACCGGACTGTTTCCATACATCCGGTAAGCTCTCTATATTATGCTGGAGGTCACTGGAAGCAACCAATCTTCCATTAGAATTAAAGACGTAAATTTCACCATCCAGCGCATAATCCTTTGCCAAGCTCTCCAGTGTGTGTTCTACCCGCTTATCCACGTCATCTGATGCAATGTCATTCATCACGTCCAGCTTGGCCCAGGCACGCAAGTTAATCGAGAGTTGTTCGAATCTTGAATTCAGGCTTCCGAGTTTAAGATCGGCTAGTTGGGATAAATTGGCTAGTTCCGAGTCGGTCACCGCGGAGCGGACTGAGCTTTGCACCACTAGAGCTGTTACAAGATAGGTAAAAATGAATACTGAAAAGAATGCTAGTAGGAGCTTTCGTGCGATTGCCCCTACAAAGATTTCAGGTATCATAAGTTGCTCTGATTCAACGAATGCTTCATGGTATTTGCAGCAAAATTTTCACCCCTGTAGGTTTCTGTTTGGCATTGATATAGCCAATTGCGCCTGGGACACTGCGAACGAAACTCAGAACGGCCTGATCTGATGTCTGAACTAGTGGAGGAAGCTTGCCTTGGAATCTAAGGCGGTTCCAGTACTCCCCTAGCTCTTGCGTGGGAAGGTTAAAGATATGTTTAGAGAATGTTTCGCGTTCTACGCTCGACGCTTCACGATTGACAGGCACCACTCGAACGTTATCGGTCCAGTAAGTCTTTTTTAACTTAAAAATTTCGGCCAGTTGTTCTATTGTGATCGTCGATTCATTCACCTGTGGTGACGCGATTATCAACAATTCTTCTGCCTGACCCACAGAGGCAAACAACATTCCGTAAATTAACAGTAATGCACGCATCAGAATAGCGTAGAGAAAGAAGCCTTCCAACCGGTACGAATCGTTCCGATAGACAAAGACATTCCCGCTTGGTGAATGTACTCGAGCTTCCATACCACCGGAACACTTGGTCTATAAGCTGCCGCCACCAAAGTGGAACGCGAGGTTTCGCTCACAGTGTGATCCTGATAATACTCACCGGAAACTATACCGTGCCACTTTGAAGTTACAGCATAGTCAGCAAGTCCAAAAATCCCTGATTCTTTATCATGTAACCGGGAGGGTGCTCCAGGCAATACCGTACCTGAGAAATTTGCTGTTATGGCTTCGCATTCGAGTTTAAGTTTGCCCAAGGATTTGTTGGCATTAATCCCAAAAAGGGAATAAGTTTCACCTGTCTCTATGAAATCGCCATGCTGCAAGGAAGCGCCAATCTTGTCTAGCAAGCCAAAGGTCTTGTAGATGTGGCCACCATAAACATTGCGGAAACTCCTTGGCGCCTGATTAGCGGGACGCTTGAACCATTCCGTGTCAGGTTGCCAATAAAGTTGCCAGTTTGTTGAAGCGCCAATTTCTGGTTCATGTAACCAACTAACACCGCTCGAATAAGCTGCAAAGCCGCGCGCTGTCGTATAAGGTCGGGTAATAATGGGAATCAAGGGTGCGGCATGTTCCAGATTCCAATCGCCCAAAGGTGAGAGAATCTTGCCGATTCTCAGCGTACTATTCTCGGAAACGATCGAATCGTTGTAAAACCGTTCAACTATGAAATCACCGCCTCCGCTTCCACCACCTTGCTCAATCAGGGTGTATTTGGATAGTTCGGCTTCCACGAAAGGATTTACCCACTTATTTATTCGGCCACTTGCTAATAGGCTAATGTCATCAAGTTCGAGTTTCGTCGGAGCATCAAATCTGTCAACCAGCTCAATATTTACATAACCGGACAAGAGAAATTTTCCAACCGGCCACCCTTGACCAAGCTCATATCCTTCTGCCTGGCTTATCGGATAGAACATCAGGCAAATTTGAACTATTCCAAGTTTAAGTAGTGAATGCCGCATAAGGATCATATTAGGTGTATAACTTGATTCCCCGGTTATTTCCAGAACTCTGGAGCTGCGAGCCACACCAGAGCGTAATCTAACAGCAAACGAACCGCAAATCCATATAGTAATCAGCCAAAGCTTGCTAGTCAGTCATTAATCAACTGTGACTCAATTTTTTCATCCTGTCCTCGTTCTCTTAGGTATCGAGTGACTGGCCGCATTCAGGTAAAATGCGCCCCTCGATTCAATCAGCCCGGGCTTGGTAACCTCCAAAACCGTCGCGTGCCTGGCCACGTGCCAGCGCTTTGAATGACGAGGCATATCAAATCGGACAAACTAGGAATGAACGAGCACGCCACAACGCAATTGACCGGCAAAGCAGGTATTAGAGGTTTCCAATGACGGCACGTTTGCGCGAGATACCATACAACTACACTTCTTTTTCCGATCGCGAAATCGTTTTGCGTATCCTTGGCAGCGAGGCGTGGGATATCATCAACAAACTACGCGAGGAGCGCCGCACCGGACGTTCCGCACAGATGCTATATGAGGTGCTGGGCGATATCTGGGTAGTATCGCGCAACCCTTATCTGCAGGATGATCTGCTGGGAAACAGCAAACGTCGCTCAGCTTTGATTGGAGCACTCCAACACCGACTGAGTGCTATTGATGAGCGCCGTCAGTCAAACGAATCTGTTGAACGCCTGCTAGCACTTTCCAGAGCCGCGGTCGACAAATTCGCTGCCGAATTCGAACAAACTTTGCGTTTGCGCGATCGCGTTTTGCGCGTATTTGGCCGAATCACCCGGCGAGACAATATCCAGTTCGATGGATTAGCGCGCGTCTCACATGTGACGGACGCCACAGACTGGCGTGTCGAGTACCCATTCGTTGTGCTACATCCCGATACTGATGAAGAAGTTGCTGCACTGGTTCGCGCTTGCATCGAACTTAAACTTACCATCATCCCGCGCGGCGGTGGCACCGGATATACCGGTGGAGCTGTCCCGCTTGATAAGTGCTCTGCGGTAATCAACACAGAAAAGCTCGATCGGCTTTCGGCCGTGGAACATCTGATCCTGCCTGGATTAACCAAACCCAGCTCGACCATCCTTTGTGGCGCCGGCGTAGTAACCAGGCGAGTAATGGAAGCAGCAGAGGCAGAAGATTTGGTATTCGCGGTCGACCCGACTTCGGCGGACGCCTCGTGTATAGGTGGCAACGTGGCGATGAATGCCGGTGGAAAAAAGGCAGTACTTTGGGGTACTGCGCTCGATAATCTTGCTTCATGGCGCATGGTCACACCAGATGGCTTATGGATGGAAGTGGAGCGACTAGATCACAATATCGGTAAGATTCACGATGTCGCTACTGCAAGATTTAGAATCAAACGTTATGCGGCGGATGGCAAAGCAATGCTTGGCACGCCTGAAACGCTGAGCATCCCCGGCACCGCATTCCGCAAGACTGGTCTGGGAAAAGATGTCACAGACAAGTTCCTGTCAGGACTACCAGGAATCCAGAAAGAAGGCTGTGACGGAATCATCACGTCTGCACGTTTCATCCTGCATCGCGCCCACACTCACACGCGTACAGTTTGTCTGGAATTTTTCGGTCAGGTACGCGAAGCGGTACCAGCCATTGTCGAGATCAAGGATTACCTTGAATCACATCCGACCGCATTGCTGGCAGGACTGGAACATCTAGATGAACGCTACCTGAAGGCAGTGGGCTACGCCACCAAATCGAGGCAGGGAACACGACCGAAGATGGTGCTGATTGCCGATGTTGTGAGTGATGATGCGGATGCTGCCGCTACGGCAGCATCGGAAATCGTGCGTCTGGCCAACCTTCGCAGCGGCGAGGGCTTCATCGCGGTTTCTGCAGAAGCACGCAAGATATTCTGGCTTGATCGCGCTCGTACTGCTGCAATCGCCAAGCACACAAACGCTTTCAAAATCAACGAGGATGTCGTAATTCCGCTGCCGAGAATGGGGGATTATTGCGATGGAATAGAACGAATCAACATCGAGTTATCGCTTCACAATAAGCTCAAATTGCTCGATTCGCTTGATGAGTTATTCGCCGGCGATCTACCTCTGTACCACCAAGACGACGAACAACTAGGCAACTCCGAGTTGCTCGGTAACCGAGTGCAAGAGGCCAAGCAATTGCTGTTGGTAGTTCGAAGTCGGTGGCAGTGGCTCAGGGATAATCTGGACAAGCCCGGATCAGAACTGGAAGCCCAAGGTAACGGTTCAATCACTTCAACCAATCTGGGTATGCCGAAACGAGGTTCTACTGTCTTTAGCCTACTGCAAGATCATACAATCCGTGCCTCTTGGAAACGTGAAATTCGAGATGAACTTCGCCGGATATTTTCCGGTAGCACATATCAACCAATTCTCGATCAGTGTTATGCGATTCACCAAAGCGTATTGAAGAGCCGTGTATTCATAGCACTTCACATGCATGCCGGGGATGGCAACGTGCATACAAACATACCGGTGAACTCGGATGACTATGAAATGCTTCAACAGGCAAATGCTTCCGTAGAACGCATCATGCGATTGGCTAAAGATCTCGGCGGCGTGATTTCCGGTGAGCACGGCATAGGAATCACCAAATTCGATTTTCTCGAAGATGGCGAGATCGCCACTTTCACCGCTTACAAAAACCAGATCGATCCCGACGGGCACTTCAACAAAGGCAAACTGCTGGCTGGAGGAAATCTGGAGCGTGCATACACCCCAAGTTTTAACCTAATGGAACTGGAAAGCCTGATCTTGGAAAAGAGCGAGTTGGGCGGTATCTCCGATTCGATCAAGGACTGCCTGCGCTGTGGAAAATGTAAGCCTGTTTGCAGCACGCACGTGCCACGCGCCAATCTTCTGTACTCTCCACGCAACAAGATTCTCGGCACTTCGCTGCTAATCGAGGCATTCCTGTATGAGGAGCAGACACGTCGCGGAATCTCTATCCAGCACTTCGACGAATTCAGCGATGTCGCTGATCACTGCACCGTGTGCCACAAATGCCTGAATCCGTGCCCCGTGGACATCGACTTCGGCAATGTATCGATATCGATGCGCAACTTCCTACGAAAGCAGGGCAAGAAAAAATTCAATCCACTCACCGCGACTTCGATGCTGTTCCTCAACGCGACCGATCCGACTACTATTAAACTGGTACGGAAAGTGATCATCGAGTGGGGTTACATTGCGCAACGCATCGGCTACCAATTGGCCAGACATTTTGGTTTGCTAAAAGGACAAACCGCAAGACCACCTGCAACGGTGGGCAACGTCCCGCTAAGGTCACAAGTTATTCATTTCATCAATAAGCCCATGCCAGGTAATCTTCCAAAGAAGACCTCACGTGCGCTACTCGACATTGAAGACAACAACATCGTGCCAGTAATACGAAATCCGCGAAAATTGAACGAGGAAAGCGAAGCAGTTTTCTACTTCCCAGGGTGTGGTTCTGAACGCTTGTTCGGACAAGTTGGGCTGGCCACGCAGGCAATGCTGTATGAGGTCGGCGCAATCACAGTATTACCTCCTGGTTATCTGTGCTGTGGCTATCCGCAAAATGCCTCTGGTCAGGCTGACAAGGCAAACCAGATCACAACCGACAACCGGGTGTTGTTTCATCGCGTTGCTAATACGCTGAATTATCTCGATATTAAAACGGTTATTGTGTCTTGCGGAACTTGCATGGACCAATTGCAAAAGTACCAGTTCGATAAGATCTTCCCGGGATGCCGTCTGCTCGACATCCACGAATACTTGTTAGAAAAGAAGTTGCAACTACAGGATGTCCAGGGCGTTCGATATATGTATCACGACCCATGCCATTCACCAATGAAGACCTATCAGCCCCAACAAGTAGTGAACACCTTAATGGGTACAAACGTACCATTGAACGAACGCTGCTGTGGAGAATCAGGAACGTTCGGTGTAACGTTACCGCAGATCGCTACGCAAGTTCGCTTCCGCAAGGAGCAGGAAATGTGTAAAGGCGCTGATGAAATTCGTAACAAGGGGTTCCGCGGAGAAATAAAGATTCTGACTTCCTGCCCGTCCTGTCAGCAAGGATTATCCCGGTATAACAACGACAGTGGAACTACAGCAGAATATATCGTGGTGGAAATGGCCAAACAACTATTGGGCAAGGATTGGCTGCCGGATTATGTCGCCAAGGCAAATGATGGCGGTATAGAACGGGTGCTGTTGTAAAATGACCTTCTTTCGAGCAAAAACTGAAGAACAAGCCAAACCATGTGCCATGTAATATCCCGGCCCATAATCCTCAAGTATAGATCCCTGCACTAACTGCCATGCTAAAACTCCCCCTTGAACCGACTGACGATCTGGCTAATCCAGCTTTCAAGGATACAGCGAGCTGCTCAACATGGCTGGCGCAATTACAATTGACCAATCTGCAGCCAGCTCACAGTCAGTTGCTTTTTCAGCTCAGCGAATTCAATCGCTACCCGATGCGCAGCTCGGATCGCCTTAATACACTTGAATTGTTGCGGGAAACGATCGGTTATGTTCAGGATAGTTACTCCAAAAGGCTGTTCTCTAAACCGTTACCCCTGAATGAAAGTGAAATGACGGTGTTCGCAGGTATCGTGCAACTCTGGCAAGTACTTGTATTAGGATACCAACGCTGTCTGCAGGCCTATATTTCAGGCGATAAGCAGCTTGCTGATGTAGGTGCTTTGTTATGTCACCGCTGCTTGCAATACAGCGGGCTGGCGATTTTCGAGCACTTGCGCTGCGGCTATGAATTCGACCCAAGGCTTTGGCATCAATTGCATGAGCTATACTCGTTTACCGAAAGCAACGGCCTGCATCAAGTTGCTGTGCAAGATCCTTTGAATGGCATCCAACCTCGCGGCAGTTGTGAGAGCATCTATGTTAAAACCCTCCTTGCCTGCTATGCGCGTCCGGCCGAATTGAGCCGCTTTAATCTACAACTGCTAGATGGCTGGTTGTCAGAATGGAGCACTACCGTAAAAGTGGAACGCAGCTTCACATCCAGTCGCGGGGATGCACAGCCACTAGCAATAGACTTGGCAAGTACGCATGGTTTACTACCGAGCAGGAGCGTCATGCACAGTGAAACCATGCGTTATATAGCAATGATTCCATTGAGCAAATTACTGCGCGTCAAGACGATCCTCATGCAGCAAGGGCAAACTCCGAAACACCTTAAACTTGGCGACAACTGTACCGCCAAAGACTGCATCGATTTCCTTACATATTTGCATCAATGCTGGTGCGAAAACCGCAATGCACGTTCTGGCGACAGGCATGAGGTCAAGCATCGAACACTGCTTTGCCACAAGCTAGAGAATATTTACGCAAATTTGTCTGGAAAGTCATTCACGCAATCTGGCACTCATTCTGCCAAACAAACTGAATCATTTGGCAAATCCCCTATCAATGCTATCGGTGAATCACAAGCAGGAATTGATCCCATCTTGGAAACCTGGAGGGTCGAAAACGCAAGCGTCATGGGCACGCAGCTCCTCCGCGAAGACATGACCGGTGGCCGACTGAGCTTCAACCAACTGATCGCATTCCAACCGGTTGATGAAACTACCAGCATACTAGGTGCAACCGAGTGGGTAATGGGGATATCCAAATGGGTTAATGTAACTTGCACCGGACAGTTGCGAATTGGCGTGCAATGTTTGCCTGGCGCTGCCGAAGCCCTCCGCATCACCATGACAAGCAATGAAGGTACCGATATGCCAGCCTTGCTATTGCATGAGGTTCCTACTCTAAAAACTCCACCAAGCCTGATCCTCAAGGTTGGATATTTTCAGCCAGGTCGACTTGCCAAAATCGAAAGTAAAATATCCGGAATTAAGCAAATTGAACTGGGATTCAGTGTGGAGCGCGGAATCGATTTCGAACGCGTCAGCTTTAAGTTATATCAACATTCAGAGGATAGCTGACCGAGTAAGTCATTCCAGTTAAATAGTACCGGGTAGCTGCACCCCTGAAACAGTCATTTGTTCTCCGACACCAGTCTTCTTGCCGGGAACACCAGCGAAAACGTGCTCCCATGACCTTCCTCGCTGATTATTTCTAGTTTGGCCTGATGACGCATCGCAATGTGCTTAACAATCGCAAGACCAAGACCGGTCCCGCCGGTTTCACGCGAGCGACTGCTATCCACTCGATAAAATCGTTCCGTCAAACGCGGAATGTGCTGAGTGGAAATTCCAATGCCGCTATCCACGACGGAATAGACCTGCTGTCCAGCGCGCTCGAACCAACGCAACAAGATAGATCCCCCTTCGGGCGTATAGCGGATAGCATTAATGAGCAGGTTGTCGAATGCACTTCGCAATTCCTCGGGATTACCCAACATTGTTTTTCTGGCTTTGACTTCTAGAGCCAAATCATGCTTTCCGCCACTTATCAACCGTCCTCCCTGAATGACTTCGTTGAGCAGCGCACCAATGTCAATGGCCTCCTCGTGTAGAGGATTCTGATTATTTTCGAGGCGAGACAGTGTAAGCAAATCGGCAACCAGATGTTCCATACGCTTTGTCTGCTCTGCCATCAATTGCAATAGCCGTTGCGCGCTGTCTTGACTGAGATCCGGCAAGTCCAACAAGTTTTCTACAAAACCATTCACCACTGTCAGGGGTGTACGCAATTCGTGAGACACATTGGCGACAAAATCACGACGCATTCCTTCCACACGCTCGAATTGTGTGATATCTCGACTTATCAATAATTGCTTGTCCCCACCATAAGGGATGAGCTTGATGGACAACACCATGTCTTCATGGCGTGCCGGTCTCATCATCAGCGGTTTGCTGAAATCAGATTCATGGAGATACGATATAAACTCAGGCTGCCTTACCAGATAAGTAATGTCCTGCATTACATCATGCTCGGCATCAAGATAGAAATGCTGCTGTGCAATCGGGTTGAACCACTCAATGCGGTTCATATCGTTAAGTATGACAACTCCCTCTGGCAACGCTGCAGTGGCCTGTTCCATGTGCTGCAGCTCTTCTGCAAGCTTTTGTTTGGTCTGGAGATGCTTTTTAACCATCCTGTAAAGTTGAGAAAATACGTCATCCCATATACCTCCTGCTTCAGGTATGGTTTCTGGCCGAGCATCATTCAGCCATTCCCCCAGCTTGTGCAACTGCCTTGCATGACGCACCATCAATACCAGCAACATCAGGAGCATGAACCATAGCGCATAGATGCCCGAAAACAAACCCCACAACAACAGCGCGAATAACGCGCTGAAGAAAACGGGCAAACTCAATCTGAACCAGAAATCCGGCAACTCAATGCTCCTAGATAAAGCGACTTGTTACAGTGTGCAAGACTTCGGGCGTATCAACCCCTAGCCTACCGAAAAGCGATATCCGCTGCCCCGCACCGTCTGGATCAAGCCATCCAATCCGAAAGGCTCCAGTACTGCCCTCAATCGCCTGATATGCACATCGACCGTTCGTTCCTCGACGAATACTTGTGTGCCCCATACCTGATCGAGCAACTGAGTACGGCTATGAACACGTTCCGCATGTGTCATGAAAAAATGAAGCAGACGAAACTCCGTCGGCCCGACCTCAATGACAAATCCCTTGGCGGTCACTCGATGTGATTCAGGAGAAAGCTCCAGATCGTTTATTGTTACCGTTTCATCAGGCAACTGCGAAACATGGCGACGTAAAACCGCGCGTATCCGTGCCATAAGCTCCCGCGGTGAAAACGGCTTTGTTATGTAATCATCAGCGCCGGACTCAAGGCCCAATATCTTGTCGCGCTCTTCCCCACGTGCAGTCAACATGATAATCGGAATATCTCTAGTAAGTGCATCGGAGCGTAACTGTTTTGCGAAGACAATCCCGCTGGTGCCGGGCAACATCCAATCCAGCAAAATCAAATGTGGCACACTCTCACGAATCTGTTGCCAGGCGCTTTCCGCATTTTCAGCACGCAATGCCTGAAAGCCGGCCTGCATCACATTAAACACAAGCAACTCCTGGATCGCCGGTTCGTCTTCCACGATCAGAATCTTCGCGCTCATTACTTGTCCTTATCTCGGTATCGAGATTAAGAAGAATATGAAGGTTTTATGACAGAAAGATGACACGGGTCAAGTTTTTGCCTGAGCGTGATGCTGGTCACTGATCATATTGGG
Organism: Gallionella sp.; assembly: GCA_024641025.1. GTDB lineage: Bacteria > Pseudomonadota > Gammaproteobacteria > Burkholderiales > Gallionellaceae > Gallionella. The sequence continues at coordinate 10,809 of JAHEDW010000024.1, read as the reverse complement.
CAGCATCGAGCCAATCAGCATGCCGGCAATACTGAACATCAAGCCCACCAGTTGCGGTGGCCAATAGGTGTCCGGGCTGATGATTTCCATAGACAACCATGAACCTATTCCCAACATAATAGACAGTAGTGCACCCTGGTTGCTGGCGCGCTTCCAATATAGGCCAAATGCCAGCGGTACGAATGCACCAACCAGCGTAACTTTGTAGGCATCTTCCACCATGTGGAATATGCTCGATTCCGAATTCAACGCGAACCAAAGCACCATGCCGCCGAATGTCACCAGGATGACGCGCATCGTACGCAGCATCTGCTTGTCGCTCATATGCTTGAGTGCAATGTGCTTTAGGATATTTTCGGTGAACATCGCCGAAGGCGCGAGCAGTGTGGCCGAAGCCGTGCTCATGATAGCCGACAGCAAGGCACCGAAGAAAAGCACTTGGGCGATTAGCGGGGTATGATTCAAGATCAGGCTCGGTAGCACCATCTGCGAGTCACTCTTGATCAGTTCTTCAAAGAACACTGGATCGATGAGGGTTGCAGAGTATGCCAAAAACATCGGGATGAATGCGAAGCCGAAATAAAGCATACCCCCGAGTACCGTCCCGCGTACTGCGGTTTTCTCGTCCTTGGCTGAAGTCATGCGCTGGAATACGTCCTGCTGTGGAATGGAACCGAGCATCATGGTAATGCCGGCCCCGATGAAGGGAATCCATGCTTCTAGTCCGCCGCTAGGGAAAAATTCAAGCTTGCCTGCGGCCTGCGCCTGACTGACCACGTTTCCCACCCCGCCAGCATCATCACTGATCATTACGGCAATCAGCAGCAAAGCAGCCATGATCACTGTCATTTGAACGAAATCAAGCAAAGCTACTGACCACATTCCTCCAAACATCGTGTAGGCGAGCACTATGGAGAGCCCAAGGACCATACCTGCCTCCTGGGTGATTGCTCCGCCGCTGACCACGTTAAATACCAATCCCAGTGCCACAACCTGAGCAGACACCCAACCCAGATAGGAAAGCATGATGCACACTGTCATGATCAGTTCCACGACATTATTGTAACGAGCACGGTAAAAGTCGCCGATAGTTAGCAGGTTCATCCGGTAGAGCAGCGGTGCAAAGAACAGTCCGGCGAGTATCAAGCACATGCTGGCGCCGAACGGATCGGCAACCACGCTACCCAAGCCTTCCTGCACAAAAGTTGCAGATATCCCCAATACGGTTTCAGCGCCAAACCAGGTGGCAAACACGGTTGCAGTTACGATTGGCATCGGCAAATTACGCCCAGCAACAACAAAGTCCCGGGAATTGTGCACACGCTTCGAAGCGTAAAGACCAACACCCACGGAAAACAGCAAATACAGAATGACGAACCAGATCAGCATTGAGTGCACTCCCTGAATATCATAGTGCGGCGGATTTTAGCAGCCTTGGAGGAAATCGTATTAATCAAAAAGCCACCGAAAAGGTGGCTTTAAATGGTTACATTCCGGAATCAAAGCTCCTGGGCATGAGTCGCCAGATATTTGGCCACCCCTTCTGTTGAGGCGCCCATACCAGCTTTTCCTTTGCTCCAACCTGCAGGGCAAACCTCACCGTGTTCTTCGGTGAATTGCAGCGCATCTACCATTCGCAGCATTTCGTCGATATTACGGCCCAAGGGAAGGTCATTAACTACCTGATGACGAACAATTCCGGCTCTATCGATAAGGAATGATCCTCGATATGCCACACCACCCTCCGCTTCCACATCGTACGCTTTGCAGATTTCGTGCTTAATATCAGCAACCATAGGATATCTCACTTGCCCGATCCCACCATTGTTAATCGGCGTATTCTTCCAAGCGAGATGGGTAAAATGAGAATCTATCGAAACGCCGACTACTTCAACATTACGCTTCTTGAATTCTTCCAATCTGTGGTCGAAAGCAATGATCTCAGAAGGACACACGAATGTGAAATCCAAGGGCCAGAAAAAAAGCACCGCATATTTACCTGAGATTTGCTTTTTCAGGTTAAAAGTTTCATTGAATTCGTTGTTGCCCATCACCGCAACAGCGTCGAAATCAGGTGCAACTTTACCTACAAGTACTGACATTTCAATCTCCTGGAATTATTACTTGCATGCATTATGAATTTGGCTTTTGTGATGCCTGTGCCTCAGCTTGCCTGGGACCGCGAACTATCAAGCAACCTTGCTACTATATCGAATGTCATTTGAAGTGCGACTGCACCAGCGATATATAGCAGTGCGACGGAGACATAGGAGACGTAATATTGTGCAACGTTCATCCCATACTCAGCCGCAGTCATGGTGGCAAAATGTTCAGAAAATAGATAGAAGGAAGCATTAGAGAGAAAGAAGGCGAAACTGCAAGCCCCCCAAGATGCCAGGGCCAACCCTACCAACCCCACACCTTCCAATTTATATCTCAATGCAAACCAGCGCCCGACGAACCACAAACTGCCGTAGGTTGGAATCAAGAACCAGTAAGCAGGGGTCATGCACCAGTCGCTGATACCCTGGATGGAAGTAGCGTAGAAGTCGATCAAACCAGCCTCAATGATCAGGGCTGAAAAAGCCACAACAGATAGTCGCACGTATCTGGCTAAATATAAGCCGCCAAGGAAGAATATTGCGTATGAAGCATCGGGCAACGAAACTGCCGACCCAAAATGATCAAAGCGGGTCGCGGCCATCAGCACGACCAGTGTGGCAAAGACTGCCACGACTTTGGAATTAATGTTGTTCATTGTATCTCCTGAAATGAGCTTGTATTTAGTGTATGCAACACTACACTAAGCAAGCTGAATTGCAAAGGTTGACAACTTCACTTTCCCCGAGCATCCAATAATGATACTACCGTCAGAACTCATAGTTGGCACTCAGTGAATAGTTGCGCTCCTGCATGGGGTAAGCATTGTAACGCCCAGCAGTGGAAGTACTGGCAACTCCGTAAGTAAAATATTGCCGGTTGAAAATATTGTTCACGGCTGCGGATACCTTCCACGATCCCTCGTGGTGAGTAAGTTTCATATCTACAACTGTATACGCAGGCATCAGTTGGCCGAATGCGCCAGTTTGATCGTTGTCAAAATGCTGTTTTCCAACGTAAACCGCATTCATATTCAGCATACTCTTATCGGTTGCCCGCCATGAACCGGAGAGTGCCAAACGTTGCCGAGGCACTAATGGAATATCGTTGCCCGAAATATTCAAACCACCATATACACCTTCTCGGAATTTCGCCACCGTATAACTATATGCTGCAGCAACTTCAAGCGCATCACTATAATGATGCGAACCTTCCAACTCCATCCCATAACGCCGGGTCGGAGAAAGGTTCATGTTGGTATACGTTATTGCGTTGTATTGGATCTCGTTGTAAAGGTTCATCTGATATAGAGCCACTCGTACGTTATTGCTGCCGCTCTTGTAGTCGAAACCTACCTCGCTATCATGGGATGTTTGCGGTTCCAGAATCGTAATTATGGAATCGAATATCGGTCCGCCATATTGGTCGAAGACTTCGTCTACAGTCGCTATCCTGAAGCTACTGCCTATTCGGCCAAACAGTGATATTCCTGAATTCATTTGATGGCGAATTCCAAGCTCATATGCATGGACAGAACGGCCTTGCTTGCTTGATGCATAAGCTTCAGGATTCGCGACATCTCTTACTTGATAATCAACACGTTGCAATCTACCTCCCAAAGTAAGCTTGGTGCTGGGATCAAGTTGCGTGGTGTTCTGAGCATACAACGCACGGTTAGACTGTTTGGCCAGGATTTGTACTGTCGGTGTGCTGATTGTAGAAGGGTCGTTGGAGCGACGGGAATCGTAATTCCAATCGGCAAGATCCAATCCAGTTACAAACTCATTATCCTTTCCGCCAACTTGAAATGGAACGTTTATTCTGGGCGTAAAGGAGAGTAAATCAAGGTTGGTATCCAAATAGCTTCCACCGTAAGCAGCAAAATATGCTTTTTGTTTGGTTTCCCGATAGGAAAGTTCTCCTGCCAGTCGTCCAAAGCCGAACAGTTGAGTGGTTCCCAGACTGACATGACCCCCTTCACGATTGCCATAATCCAATGGGCTTGCAGTACCCCGGGGATCCGTTGCCAGCTCGTTAACCCCAATACTCGGATCAACAGTGCGCGGGCCAGGATAACGAAGATCCTGGGTATCCAGGCCGAATTTGATGATAGCCTGACCATGTTCCATATCTCCGTGCAAATCGGCTTCGAGGTTTTTTTGAGAGATGTTGTTGTTGTCACGATAGTTGGAAGAATCTTTTCCACTGGCTGTGACGCGCATGCCAATTCGATCTTCTGATCCAGTGAATGCAAGTTGCCATTCCTTGGTATCGTAGCTTGCTAGACCTATGCCAATGTTTCCGTTCTTTTCCTTGGCAGGATGTTTGGTAATTATATTTATCGTACCGCCGGTCGCTCCACCCCCATAAAGTACTGCACCGCTGCCGTTCATGATCTCGATGCGGTCTATAGATTCAAGCGGTATGGCTGACCAGCGAATTGCAGTGAGTTGAATCTCATTGAGGGGCTGACCATCCAGCAATACCAGCGTGTTCTGATTTCCTGACATGCCGAATCCGCGCAAATCTATTGCCATATCAGGCGTACCGTCATTGCTGCGAATCTGAATCCCGGTATACTGGGACAGCAGGGCTGGTAATGTACTGGCGGCACTTTTTTCAATATCACTAGCGGTTATCACTGTAACATCCACAGTAGAGCTACCCGGAGAAGAAACAAAGCGTGAGGGAGTGACAATTACCAATTCCATCGGTGTTTCTGCAAAAGCTAATAATGGGACAGCAATCGCACCGAACAATGCGGCCAAGATTGTTTTGTTTTTCATTGTAATTCCTGAGTAAATCCCAGCGTCCCCGCTGGGAATTAATAACCAGGAAATACTGCGTGCGAAATTTCCAGAACACGAACTGAGCTACAGTCCATATGTATCCTGATGCTACCGCCCGTAGCATCTCCTGTTCCATTGCTCCCAGGCCGGTATCCGGGCTCACAAGACTTGATCAACCGCCTTCCCATGATTGTTCACAGTGGCATATTGGCAGATCCGCACTTGCTTACCGTTGCGGGGGCAGCTCAGGCATAAGGATGTTAAGTTCCCGTACCTGCTTCCCGTTTAACTCATGATTCTTACAGATGAGCACCTTAAAGCAGCAGGTACTTTAACATAAAGTAATCGATTCCAAGCAATACCAAACCAACCCACCTCCCCTACAAATCGCTTGCACAAGACCTTCTTAGCGTTTGACTTATCAGCACTTTTCAAATTATAGTCAGCACATGGAGAACGAATTGGCCGCACTAGAGGGAAAACTTGCGCAACTGATAAAGGTCAGCGGCAAGCTGCGTACTGAAAATAATCAGTTACGCCAGGAGTTAGCGCACGCTCTCAGCAATAATCGACAGTACAGTGATAAACTCGGAAACGCAAAAGTACGCCTGGAAAAGCTGTTACTTGCCCTCCCTGAAGACCAGTCATGAATAGCACAATTAAGACACTGGATGTCAAAATTCTCGACAGAGAATTGCGCATCGCCTGCCCTGAGGAGGAAAGAGCAGAATTGCTCGATGCAGTATCTTATCTAGACAAGAAAATGCGCGAGATTCACGATACAGGCAAGATCGCCAGTGTTGAGCGGATCGCGTTGATGGCCGCACTCAACATTACTCATGAATTGCTCAACATGAAAATCGGACGTGGTGTTGACCTTGCCGACTTTACGCGTAGAATGAGTGCCATGCAGTCAGCGATTGATGAGGCTTTATCTGAACAAGAAAAATTGTTCTGACAAGCTAATAGCCATCTAGCTACCGCAGCAGTTTCGCCAGAGTATCATTGGCTAGAACTGAAATTTTTTGGGTTTGTCCCCTGCAGTGTTCGTCAGGCTCATAATTCTTTGAACCAATAAGCTAAGGCTTAGGCTGCGATCCTTGATGTTACTGTTGTGCGCGTCCAATATGGATGTACCTGATGTAACTGGAAAGCGGCCCTCTTGAACCCAGGTTCAAGATGCTGGGTCAACGGCACAGGCGGGGGGCTCTATTCAAAGGCCCCTTACGTAATGTTGATTTGGTGCCTTTTCCGTGCGACCTTGAACTGATCGGGTCGCACTTTTTATTTTCAGGATTAAACCATGCGCTTTTGGCTGATGAAATCCGAACCTTCTGATTGCAGTATCGACAAGCTCGCCGAACTACCCGACCAGACTGTAGCTTGGTATGGCGTGCGCAATTATCAGGCGCGCAACTTTATGCGCGACCAGATGAATATAGGCGATGGCGTGCTGTTTTATCATTCTAATTGCAAACAACCGGGCATCGCCGGTATTGCTAAAGTCTGTAGCACTGCCTATCCCGATGCTACTCAGTACACCCGCGAGAGCAAATATTTCGACCCCAAGGCCACTCCGGAACAGCCTCGCTGGTTCAATGTGGATGTTAAATTGGTCAAGAAGATCGACCTCATCCCTATCGACGATTTGCGAAAGTACCCTGAACTTGTACGGATGCGCACACTGCAACGCGGAAATCGGCTGTCCATAACGCCGGTTGATCCTGACGAATGGAAGTTCATTACCACCAGATTGGCAAACGCATGATGGAATGGTATGCAGCCTATTTTGCGCTTGGTACAGTCGCTGGATTCCTGGCAGGATTGTTCGGTGTTGGTGGCGGTTTGGTGCTGGTACCCGTATTGATGTTTTTGTATGATTTACAAAATTTTCCAACGGAACATATGATGCACCTTGCTCTCGGAACATCGATGGCTGCGATCTTGTTCACTTCTCTGGCAAGTCTGCGCGAGCATCATAAGCATGGTGCAGTTAATTGGCCCGTCGTACGCAACATCACCCCCGGCATCCTGATCGGAACTGGAATTGGCGCATCACTGGCGGCATCGATTCCGACAGGTGGGCTGGCGATTTTCTTCGCATTGTTTGTATATACCGTAGCTGCTCAGATCCTGCTGGGTGTACGTCCGCACGCATCTCGACAACTACCTGGGACATCCGGCATGACAGTAACTGGTGTATTGACCGGATGGTTGAGCAGCATGGTCTCAATTGGCGGTGGATCCATCGTAGTACCCTTCCTTGTGTGGTGTAACATTCCACTGCGGAATGCTATTGGAACTTCTGCCGCAATCGGATTCCCGGTCGCAGTTGGTGGCACGATCGGCTATATATTCATCGGAATGAACATTGACTTGTTACCCGCCAACAGTCTTGGCTTTGTGTATTTGCCGGCATTATTCTGGATCGCGCTGGCCAGTGCCATCTCGGCACCTCTTGGTGCAAAAGGTACGCATCGCCTGAAAACGGGAATCTTGCGCAAACTCTTTGCACTTCTGCTGGTAGTGCTGGCAACAAAGATGCTGTGGAAAGTATTGATCTGATTCACATCATAATGTGGTCATCGATATTCAATCATTGTTCGCAGATCAAATAATGGGCCATGGTTTCTAAATTGAAAAATCCGTCTTCGCAATCCTCAAAAAACTTTAAGGATGTAAAAGTATGGCTTGAAGAGTTGAGTAAGATATTTTCTCCCGAAGAGGTAGATGCCATTAACCGTGCCTGCGATTTTGCAGAACAACTCTATTCAGGAAAGTTCGAACAGACCGGTGCACAATTGATGGATCATGCGATTGGCGCAGCCGCAATCTTGGCTGACATGCACTTGGACCATGAAACGATTTCCGCAACTATACTTCATGCGGTACCAGAGTATCTGAGCAACTGGGCTGAAATAATCGAGAAGGAGTATGGTGCAAACGTGAAGATGCTTGTCGAAGGCATATCGCGTATGGAGCAAATCCAGCAATTCAGCGAAAAGCACAGCTCGGACAAGCGGGAAAAGAAAAAGGGTGGCGATATTCAGCAGATTGAAAGCCTTCGCAAAATGCTGTTGGCAATGGTACAGGACATTCGTGTCGTCTTAATCAAGTTGGCTGAACGAACCCAGACAATGCGCAATCTTTCCGGTGCAACTCCGCAGCAGCAAAAACAGACCGCTTTGCAGACCATCAGCATCTTTGCCCCCTTGGCCAACCGTCTGGGCATATGGCAACTGAAATGGGAATTGGAAGACCTTTCAGTTCGTTATCTTGAACCGGAGCTATACAAGAATGTTGCCAGCTTATTGGATGAGCGTAGAGTCGACCGAGAAACCTATATCGCGGAAGTGGTATCAAGACTAGATCAGGCATTGAGTAAATCAGGAATACCAGCAGAAGTGACCGGACGCCCCAAACACATCTACAGCATCATCAACAAGATGAAGCGCAAGCAGATGAAATTCAACGAGCTTTATGATGTTCGAGCGGTACGCATACTGGTCGATGACAGTAAAGTCGATGGCATCAGGGGGTGTTACACCGCACTCGGTTTAGTGCACGAATTATGGACGCCGATAACAAGTGAATTCGACGATTACATCGCTCACCCCAAAAGCAACAACTATAGATCGCTGCATACTGCTGTGATTGGCCCTCGCGGATTAGCCCTCGAGGTGCAGATTCGCACCCGCGAGATGCACCAACATTCCGAACTCGGCGTAGCTGCCCACTGGCGCTACAAGGAGGGCGTTAAAACAGACTCCCAGTTCGATGAGAAGATCGCCTGGCTTCGCCAGATACTGGAATGGAAGGAAGATCTCGCCGGCAAGAGTGACTTGCAGGTGCAATTCAAGAACGAATTATTCCACGACCAGGTTTACGTTCTAACGCCACAAGGCAAAGTTATCGCCTTACCCAAGGGTGCGACCCCTGTAGAATTTGCCTACACGCTGCATACTGACCTGGGTCATCGTACCCGTGGTGCCAAGGTAAATGGCGGCATCGTGCCGCTCAATTACAAATTGCAGAACGGACAGCGCGTCGAAATACTTACCGTCAAACAGGGCGGTCCTAGCCGCGACTGGATAAACCCTTCACTTGGCTTTCTGCAAAGCTCGCGTATTCGTGCCAAGGTACGCGCCTGGTTCAAAAGCCAGAACCTCGACGAAAGTATTGCGCAGGGAAGGATGCAACTAGATCGCGAACTTCACCGAGTTGGTGTCATCACAATTAACCAGGAAAAACTCGCCCAAAGATTACATTACAGCAAGCTAGAGGATTTTCTTGCGGCTATTGGTCGCAACGAGGTCAGCCAGCGACGAATTGCTACCGCAATTCAGGAAGAATTGCCCACAAAAGTGATCGAAGCAGCAAAGCCAAACGTATACAAACCTTCTGTGCAGCGCGATTCCAAAGCTGATATTACAGTAGGGGGGGTGAACAACCTTATGACCCGTATCGCAAAATGTTGCAATCCAGCCCCCCCTGAAGAGATAGTAGGCTATGTAACGCGTGACCGTGGTATCACAATACATCGTCAAGATTGTGCCTTTATGCTTCACCTCACAGAAAATAGGCGCGACCGCAAATTGACCGCGGAATGGAACCGGTAACAATTATGTAAAGCTGATGCTTACTTAAGGATATGAATAATGCCGGATCAATAAGGTTTGCATCTGTATGTACAGCGCAAGACAGCTACTTATTGGTTTTACTGAAGAATGAAACCCAGATTTTTTCCAATTATTACTAATTGGTTAATGTACACATTATCAATATATGAATAATTTTGAGCTGGCAAAAAATCTTTTTTTCGAAGGATTGGCATGTTTCGAGAAGGAGAATTACGAAGAAGCGGAAATCAAGCTTCAACAATCTTTGAAACTTTTTCCAGATAGGTTATCAACACTGACAAACCTATCAGCAACATTGATCAAATTGAAGAAATATGATGTCGCCAAGGAAGTCATCTTAAAGGCCATTTCTCTGGATCAAGAATCACCTGAATCCTGGCAAAACTTAGGCTTAATAGAGCGAGCAAATCATAATTACTCAGAAGCAATTGAATATTTTGACAAGGCCATACAATTAAATGGTGATTATGCGCCTGCATGGGCATTCAGGGGTGTAACCCTAAATGATCTAAAACGTTACGAAGATGCACTCTCATCAATAGCAGAAGCTATCGTTATCAAACCAGATTACGCCGAAGCTTGGATCTTTAAAGGCAATGTTCTTCAAGACATCGGAAAGATTAACGATGCGACGGTGAGTTATAAACGCGCACTGGAAATCAACCCAGATTATTTTGGCGCCTATAGCAACCTTCTATTTAATCTAAACTTCATCACGCGTCACGCCCCCGAGTATCGCCTTGAACTGGCGGGCCAGTTTGGCCGGATTGTTGCCAAAAGAGCTAGTATGCGATTTTCATACTGGCATTGTTCTACAAGGCCTGAACGCCTCCGCGTAGGACTAGTCTCCGGTGACCTGCGCAATCATTCCGTTGGACATTTTTTGGAGGGTCTGTTGGCCCGGATTGACTCATCGCGGATCGAACTGATCGCCTACTCCACACACCATGAGCAGGATGATCTTACAGCACGTATACGCCCGTACTTCTCTGAATGGAAATCATTGGTTGGCAAAACCGATGAATCTGCAGCTTGCTTGATCCACAGCGATGGTGTAAATGTTCTTCTTGATCTTTCTGGCCACACCGCACACAACCGGTTAGCTGTATTCGCCTGGAAACCTGCCCCGGTGCAAGTAACTTGGCTAGGTTTGCCCGCTACTACCGGACTTTCAGATATGGATTACATCCTAGGAGATCAGCATGCAATTCCAAAGGAATTCGAGAACCATTTTACTGAAGCAGTGTGGCGACTGCCCGACAGTTATTTGTGCTATACCA
>JAHEDW010000076.1 GCA_024641025.1 Gallionella sp. | reverse complement strand
GGGTAGTGTATTACCATACCGCATCGACCTGTTCGACGATGATATCGAGACCATCGCCACTTTCGACGTCGACACCCAACGCACGCTTTATCCGGTGCCGGAGATCCGCTTGTTGCCAGCACGCGAATTTCCACTGGACGAAGCCGGGCAGGCGCGATTCCGTCAGGGATTCCGTGAAAGATTCGAGGGTGATCCGTCCAGATCATATATTTACAAGAACATAAGCAAAGGCATCGCCCCTGCAGGCATCGAATATTACTTGCCGCTATTCTTCGACAAAACTGCGACGCTGTTCGAATACTTGCCAAAAACTGCGACGCTGTGCCTGCATCACGAAGTAGATGACGCCATCGCCAACTTCAGCAAGGATGCCGCATCCCGTTTCAAACTCCTTCGGGGCGATCCGGAACGACCGCTATTGGAACCGAATGAACTGTTTCTGGATGCTGAACAGTTCTATATCCACGCAAAAGAACTTGCTCGACTGGACGTCGTCTCCAAGGAAAATGGCGTTACGCTCATTCCTTGCGCCACCGCGATACTCCCAGACATTGCGGTTAACCGACGAGCCGAAATTCCGACACAGGCATTCCAGAATTTTCTTCAGGATTATCAAGGGCGGGTAATACTACTTGCTGACAGCCTCGGTCGTCGTGAGATCATCGCTGGTTATCTGCATGAATACGGTCTCAAGCCAGAGTTGTGTGATAACAATGAAACCTTCGTAACAAGCAAGGATAAGTTCATGCTCGCCGTCGGTCCGCTGCAGAACGGCTTCCTACTGACCGAAGAACATCTTGCATATGTGACAGAAACCGAGCTGTATGCGACACAGCCGCGAAGCCGGACTGCTCGTGCCGCGAAGAAAAGTAATATCGAGGGCATGCTGCGAGATCTGTCTGAACTCAAGGTTGGCGATCCGGTAGTTCATGAACAGCACGGCATCGCCCGCTATCAGGGATTGGTCAATCTCGACCTCGGCGAAGGAGAAAATGAATTCCTGCTATTGGAATATGCCGAAGGCGATAAGTTGTATGTGCCGGTAGCACAATTGCACGTTATCAGCCGTTACAGCGGCGGATCGCCAGAAGCTGCACCACTGCACAAACTGGGTAGCGGTGCATGGGAAAAAGCAAAGCGCCGTGCGATGAAACAGGTACGCGATACCGCCGCAGAATTGCTAAACCTCTACGCGCAGCGCGCTACCCGCAAGGGCCATGCGTTCAAGCTGACGTCTCACGACTATGAGGCGTTCACCGCCGGCTTCGGATTCGAGGAAACTCCAGACCAGGCAGCAGCCATCGAGGCAGTAATTTCCGACCTTCAGTCGGGCAAGCCGATGGACCGTCTGGTTTGCGGCGACGTCGGTTTCGGCAAGACTGAAGTTGCGCTTCGCGCCGCATTCGTCGCGGCAATGGACAACAAGCAGGTCGCGGTTCTAGTGCCGACCACCCTGCTTGCAGAGCAGCATTTCCAGAATTTTTCCGACCGATTCGCCGATCTTCCCCTCAAGATCGCTGAGCTATCTCGCTTTCGCTCTGCCAAGGAACAAAATCAGGCGCTCAAGGACATGGAGGAAGGTAAGATCGATATTATCATCGGCACGCACAAGCTGATTCAGAAGGGGGTGAAGTTCCACAATCTCGGCCTAGTAATCATTGATGAGGAGCATCGCTTTGGTGTCCAGCAGAAAGAAAGATTGAAATCATTGCGCGCCGAGGTAGATGTACTGACACTCACAGCAACCCCGATCCCTCGCACGCTGGCGATGTCTCTAGAAGGCCTGCGCGATTTCTCAGTGATCGCCACCGCACCGCAACGCCGCCTTTCAATCAAAACCTTCGTCTCTCAGTCCAGCGATGGCATCATTCGGGAAGCAGTGCTACGCGAACTGAAGCGCGGCGGACAAATCTACTTTCTGCACAACGAGGTAGACACCATCGCCAACATGGCAGAAAAGCTCACCTCACTATTACCAGAAGCGCGCCTGCGCATCGCGCACGGGCAAATGAATGAGCGCGAACTGGAAGCAGTAATGCGTGACTTCTATCAGCAGCGCTTCAATGTGCTCTTGTGTACCACCATCATAGAAACCGGTATCGACGTACCCAGCGCGAACACAATTCTGATAAATCGTGCCGACCGCTTCGGACTCGCACAGTTGCACCAGTTGCGGGGTCGTGTCGGCCGTTCGCATCATCAGGCTTATGCTTATTTGCTAGTTGAAACTGAAGCATTGACTGTTCAGGCTAGAAAAAGACTCGATGCGATCCAGGCGATGGAACAGCTTGGCAGCGGATTCTACCTGGCGATGCATGACCTTGAGATACGCGGTGCGGGCGAGGTACTGGGCGAATCACAAAGCGGCGAAATGCAGGAGATAGGATTTAGCCTATACAACGACATGCTCTCCGCAGCTATCAATTCATTGCGGCAAGGAAGGGAACCGGACATTTCGCACCCTCTCGGCGTCACTACCGAGATCAACTTGCACACTCCCGTCCTGTTGCCAAATGATTATTGCGGCGACATCCATCAACGCCTGGTCATCTACAAACGACTAGCAAACTGCGACACTCAGGAAGCACTGGATGACATGCACCAAGAACTGATTGACCGTTTCGGTCTGTTGCCTGAACCTGCAAAGATGCTGATGGATTGCCATCGCCTGCGCATCGCTGCAAGGTTTCTGGGCATCATCAAGGTAGATGCATCCTCAGAAGCCATCGTGATCCAGTTCGTACCGAATCCACCGATAGATCCAATGAAGATCATCACGATGATACAGAACAAACGGCATATCAAGATGTCGGGACAGGACAAGGTAAGAATCGAATTGAGGTACGGTGATTTGCATCAACGGGTGCTGGCAATAACGCAGTTTTTTAAGGAGCTAACCTGATCAACACACATAAATAAATAATTTGTTTATTCGTCACGATGATGTTTTTATAGATGTCATTCTTTCTAATCTGTGCTCGCTGTTCAGACTGTTACAGTTCGGTAAATTCATACTCCCATCAACAGCAACCAGAACGGTAGCGTCAGCACGGCAAGCATTGTGCTCAACATGACTTGCGCTGCTATGGTGTTACCGTCGGCACCCATTCGGTTTGCAAGCACATAGGTCATCGTGGAGATCGGCAATGCAGCTAGCAGTACTGCAATGTGGTAATACACCCCGTTGAGTTCGAACATCGTTGCTAATCCCCATGCAATCCCGGGCAGTACCAGCAATTTGACAATCACGCCGTACCATAACGTTCCCTGATAGTGGTGAAAACCTATTGCCCTAAGTCCGGCACCTACTGCGATCAGGCCCATTGGGACCGAAGCCTGCGATAGCAAGCCGACGAAGTTGCCGACCAAAACAGGCAGCTCCAATCCGCTCAGACTGAAAGCAATACCACCAGCCGTTGCAATAATCAATGGATTGAGCAAGATCTCCTTTAGCCAGTGACTCTCACTGTGTCGTGCAAGCATCAACACTGAAGCCACATTAGCAACTGGCACCATAAAGCCAAGTAACAAACCGAGTGCCGCCAAACCTTCCTTGCCATGTATCCCTCCGGCGATGGCCAGGCCGATGAAGCTATTGAACCGGAATGCAGCCTGAAAGGTTGCGGAATGCACTTTGTCAGGTGCTTTAAATAGATAGCGCGCCACATAGCCCAACAAGATGCCAGTTGCCATAAATAGCACCGCTACCAGCAGCATCGGAGTCGCACTTGAAAAATCAACCTGGAAGTGAGTAAGTGAATAGAACAGCAGTGCTGGAAAGAATACGAAATAGATCATCCGATCCAATTGCGGCCAGAAATCCTCGCGCAATCCGAACCAGCGACGCATGACCACACCGAGCAGGATCAGAAGAAAAATAGGTGCAATGGTCAACACGACAAACATATCGGGTCGCTTTCTGATTTGGAATGATCGGGGTACGGCAAAAATTGAGGTATCGTGCAGCTTCCTTCCTCATCGATGACATTCTAGTTCAACCCAGATGCTAATATCCTTTAAAATACCGATGTGTTAGAAATCCAGTTCGTTCTCGACACTCCTTTCTAAAAGACATACAAGGAATCCTGATGACCCTGATACGCCCCTTTACAGGTTTGCGTCCCGCTCCTTCCCGCGCTGCCGAAGTCGCCGCACCACCCTACGATGTACTTTCTTCGGCAGAGGCACGGGTTCGCGCGGCAGGCAAGCCTTGGAGCTTCCTGCATATCTCCAAGCCGGAAATAGACTTGCCAACTGGAACTGATCCCTATGCGCCAGAGGTTTACGCCAAAGCTGCAGAAAACCTTGGCATGATGCTGGCCGAAGGAGTCTTGGTACGTGATGAATCGCCATGCTATTACGTATATCGACTGGTCATGGATACTCACAGTCAGACTGGACTTGTGGCAGCGGCTTCAGTATCAGACTACAACACGAATCGGATTCGCAAACATGAGTTCACCCGACCGGACAAGGAAGACGACAGGGTGCGCCAGATCGATGCGCTTAACGCCCAGACCGGCCCGGTTCTACTAGCTTATCCTTCTGCCCCTTCAGTTGACAAACTGCTGGCAAGTGCATCTGCAGAAACGCCTGATGCCGACTTGACAGCGGATGACGGCATTCGCCATAGCTTATGGGTGATACGCGATGCCACAATGATCTCAAAGCTTACTGAGGCATTCGATTCCATGCGCGCGCTCTACATCGCCGACGGACATCACCGCTCTGCCGCTGCTTCCCGTGTGGCCGCAACACGACAAATTAAAAATCCGAATCATAACGGGAGCGAAAGCTACAACTACTTCCTTTCGGTGATATTCCCACATCACCAGATGAGAATCATGGATTACAACCGCGTCATGACAGACCTGAACGGAATGGACAGAACCAGATTCCTGCAGCGCATCGGCGAGAATTTTTCAGTTCAATTGAGATCCACCCCCGTCAAACCGGAAAAATCGGGGGAATTCGGCATGTATTTGCCAGGGCAGTGGTACCAACTGCAGATTCGCGCCGGATTGACGCCAAGCAGTGAACCAGTGGAACGCCTTGATGTGAGTTTGTTGCAGAACAACCTGATCGCCCCCGTGCTTGGTATCACCGACCCACGCCGTGACAAGCGAATAGATTTTGTCGGGGGAATACGTGGTCTATCTGAACTTGAAAAGCGCGTCGACAAGGGTGGCATGGCCGTGGCCTTCTCTATGTTCGCCACCACCATGGAAGGCTTGATGGCAGTTGCCGACGACAATAAGGTGATGCCACCAAAATCCACCTGGTTCGAACCCAAGTTGGCAGACGGGCTTGTGTCTCACGTGCTGGATTGATACCTGCACTGGCAAAAACACTTGGTACGCTCAACTTCGGTGCACTTTCAGGCCGAAATGCACCGGACCGGCAGGGCGATGCCTTTGCAGGTCAACAGGCAATTTATGTGCCTTGTTTTTATTTTTTCAGCTAAGTTATTGTTGGAGAAAGTCAAAAAAAATTGACCAAAATTTTTGCTTGCAAAAACCTTCCTGACCCCTACAATTAGTCAACATTGATTGGTCGACCACTACATATAGTGGTTTTTTGCTTTTTTGGGACTAACAATCCCGAGCATCAGCGCTATCCAGTGGATGGGATAATAGCTAACAGATTGGAGGGCGATTTCACCGGTCCGGATGGATTGCATGATTCCTCATCATGATCAGCCGTTTGAATTTTATTAGCGCCTCGTACGTGAATGCGTATCCCGCAAATGCATAGAAAGGAAAGTCATGAACGACAGGATGCACCAGATCATCGAGCAGACAGGTGCACTCGAAGTTAGGCAAGCGCGTTACCCACGAACATACCGTCAAGGATGTCCAACAGCGCGTCAAACAGCGTGCATCCCACTGGTTTATGACCGTACTACGGCCGCAGATCTACCTGGCAATGCCGGTTATCTATGCGATGGGCCTACCACTCGTCTTGTTCGATCTGAGTGTCAGTCTTTTCCATATGATCTGCTTTCCGATCTACCGCATCACCCTAGTGAAGCATGCCAACTATATTTTTGTTCGACCATCAGTATCTGGAGTATTTGAACATTTTCGAGAAAAGGCATTGAATTTATTGTTCATATGCAGTCGGCCTGCTGGGTTATGCGCAGGAAATAGCAGTACGCACGCCAAGGAAGCAAATGACGCAGGCTACCAGCAAGGTACAAAATCGCAAAAAATAAGATTTAACAACTGAATTTTCAAGGGGGCAACATCAATGAATCAAGTAATCACCAATCAGGAGATCAGCACCGAAGTGCTGCTCGAGAAATACGCCGAGCCAGGCGAAAACACGGTAGAGGACGTACGCCGGCGAGTGGCGCGCGGTCTGGCTCAGGCAGAAAAGCCTGAACAGCGCGCACATTGGGAATCGCTTTTCTTTGATGCACAAGAGGACGGTTTTGTGGCTGCCGGACGCATTAATTCAGCAGCGGGCCTTAAAAACCAGGCAACCCTGATCAACTGCTTCGTACAACCGGTGGGGGATGCCATATCAGGAATCCACGACGGCAAGCCTGGCATTTACGATGCTTTGCAGCAGGCAGCGGAAACCATGCGGCGAGGTGGGGGGGTAGGTTACGATTTTTCGGCAATACGTCCCGAAGGCGCGCAGGTCAAGGGAACCAATTCACGGGCAAGCGGGCCAATCTCTTATATGCGGGTGTTTGATCGATCCTGCGAGACTGTCGAATCGGCGGGTGCGCGGCGCGGCGCGCAAATGGGCGTGTTGCGATGCGACCATCCTGACATCGAGCGATTCATCCATGCCAAGGACCACGGTGACCTGCGAAACTTCAATATCTCGGTCGGGGTAACCGATGAGTTGATGCATGCATTGGATAATAACCAGCCTTTCGAGTTGGTGCATATCGCTGAACCTTCGGAAACGCTCAAGGAACAGGGTGCGTACCAGCGCAACGACGGCAAATGGGTATATCGCAAGGTACAAGCTACGGATCTGTGGAAACAGATCATGGAGAGTACCTACGACCATGCAGAACCAGGGGTTCTGTTCATCGACCTGATGAACCGTGACAACAACCTTTCGTATTGTGAAATAATCGAGGCTACGAATCCATGTGCTGAGCAGCCACTACCTCCATACGGCTGCTGCTGCCTTGGTTCAATCGACCTGACCCGCATGATGGAAAACCCTTATACGCCACATGCCTCCTTCAACTTCGCTCAATTCAAGAAACTTGTACGTGTCGCGGTGCGCATGTTGGACAACGTGCTGGATGTCACTGCATGGCCATTACCAGAACAACAATTGGAAGCACAGAACAAACGTCGCATCGGACTCGGCTTTACCGGGTTAGGCGATGCGCTGGTGATGTTGGGCCTTCGTTACGACACTGATGAGGCGAGAGAAGTCGCATCGGACATCTCTCGCATCATGCGCGATGAGGCTTATCTCGCCTCAATAGATCTGGCCCAGGAACGCGGCGCGTTCCCGCTGCTGGATGCTTCCCAATACCTGTCGGCACCGCGCTTTGCCTCGCGCTTGCCAGACGAGATCAAAGACAAGATACGTTCACACGGGATGCGCAACAGCCATCTTCTGTCGATCGCGCCGACAGGCACCATCTCACTAGCCTTCGCCGACAACGCCTCGAATGGTATCGAGCCCGCTTTTTCTTGGTTTTATACCCGCAAAAAACGCATGGCAGAAGGAGGAACCAAAGACTACCAGGTGGAAGACCACGCTTGGCGAATGTACAAGAACATGGGCGGTGACATGAAGCACCTTCCGCCGGCATTTGTCACCGCGCTGGAGATCTCCGCAATCGACCATATGAAGATGGTCGCAGCCGTCGCGCCTTTCATCGACACATCGATCAGCAAGACTGTTAATGTGCCCGAGGACTATCCTTATGAGGATTTCAAGAACCTCTATACCGAAGCATGGAAAGCCGGCCTGAAGGGCTTGGCGACCTATCGCCCGAATACCGTATTGGGCTCAGTGCTTTCAGTCACACCGGATAGTACGACGGTAAAAAAGGAAGAACAACCTCAGGACTTCGTCTTCGATCAGGATCGGCGCATCATGCTGGAAGCCACTCCAACGCCTGCTCTCGCATCGTTGCGATGGCCGGGCCGCCCTGAGTTGCCGAATGGCAGCGCCGGATGGGTATCGCAGGTAGTAAAGCACCCACTCGGAAGTTTCGTGATATTCGTTTCGCACACCACGAACGGCCGAAATCATCCTTTCGAAGTATGGGTGAATGGTTCGGAGCAACCGCGCGGACTTGGTGCTCTGGCAAAATCGCTGTCAATGGACATGCGCACGCAGGATCAAGTGTGGGTGCGCATGAAACTAGAGATGCTGATGAAGACCGCCGGTGACGATGCCTTCGACATGCAGATGCCACCGGACGGCCAAGTGCAACGCATGCCAAGCCTGGTCTCTGCTTTTGCTCATTTGCTGAAATACCGAATCGAACAATTGGGCGCACTGGAAGTAGGTACGGACGCAACTACCCCGATGATGGACGCATTGTTCGCAAGAAAGGAACCGAAGACAGGTACCGATGGCACAATGAGCTGGACAGTGGACATCTCCAACGCAGGCAGCGGAGATGACTTCGTACTGGGACTGAAGGAACTGGTACTGCCGGATGGACAGCGCCGCCCCTACTCGATGTGGCTGGCAGGCGTGTACCCTCGCGCCCTCGATGGACTCTGCAAGGTATTAAGTCTGGACATGCGCGTCATCGATCCAGCCTGGATAGGCATGAAGCTGCGCAAACTACTAAACTTTGGCGAACCGCTCGGTGATTTCATGGCCCGAGTTCCAGGTAGCGTCAAGATGGAAAGCTACCCTTCTACTGTTTCATACGTGGCCAACCTGATCATCCACCGCTATGCGATGCTTGGCATACTCGATGAACATGGCTACCCGGTGCAACAGATGGGTGTGTTGGAGATTCCCAAGAAGCAAAGCAAGACGGCAGGAATCAGGGCGCTGGCAGGAAAGCGCTGCAAAGAATGCCATAATGCCACACTGATCAAGAAAGACGGCTGCGAGTTCTGTACCAGTTGCGGAGCAATTGGAGCATGCGGTTAAATCTTGTGGGTTACACCATAAGCTGGAAGTTTTACAGCATAAGCTGCAAGTTTTGACAGTATAAGTTGCAAGTAAGGAAGCCCGAGATGTTTTCGGGCTTTCTCCTTTTAAATATTGGTGGTGATGCAGCTGTCTTGAACGTAACTGCTCAAGCTGTAAAACCTAGATCGACGGAACTTCTCCTATTCGGCCTAAGCGGTCGGTGGCTATTTCTAGAAAAACTGCCAGTGTAGTTTACTGGGAAGTTCGCTATATATTTAATATCCCTCTTTACGAAGATTCGCTTCAATATCCTCGCGCTTTCAATCATGCTCATAGCTTCGCGCAATTTTATCCAGTAAATTCGCTACGTTTGGCTGTGCAACGTAAAGTTTCTCTGCATGACTTCGATAGTGCGCCGCAAGATCACGTTCCTGCTCACCTCCATCCCATGGCGAACGACTAGTCATCCCGCGTTTATTATGTGTCCCGATAATAAAACCTTGCCGCATTTCTTCCATTTCATGAGCTTCCAATATTTCACGTGCTGGCGCGAAAGGCCATAGCCCGTCTTGCGGCTGATGCCATACAATTCGCACAGTTCGGTGATGCTGAGTACTTCGCGCAGGTAGTCTGCAATAAATTGAGTTTTTTGGTCCATAGTCGTCGTATCGCTCCAGGGCATAGGGCACCTCCTTCTTGGTGCCCGTTATTGTGATATAACTGTTACCTATGTCCTTGGACTAATCTGTTACCTATGTGTATGGACCGTACCGACCAGTTCGGCACTGCCGCTTTCATTGACGCCATGGACCGCAAAAACAATCTTGGCAAGATCGATTCCGATGGTGATAATGCTCATGACTTCCCCTTTCGTAGGTTTTGATGAAATCCAGAAATTCCATCATGGCACTTTTGATGCCGTACGCGGTAACCTCACCGCTCC
>JAHEDW010000075.1 GCA_024641025.1 Gallionella sp. | reverse complement strand
AATCAAAATGGAAGCCCCGCTAGTCGGGGCTTTTTCATATCTTAATGTAATAAATACAACCTATCACCAAACAAAAAACCAGCCTTGGCTGGTTTTTTAATTGGCGCTATGCGTTTTTATTTTTATTTACTTGAAAATAACTGCATAACCATCCATACGGCAAAAATAACAGCTGCTGTTGCGGTACCTACAGAACTGATTGTTGCGATGATTGCCATTTTCCCCTCCCTAGAGAATTAGATTGAACACAATAACAAGCGCGTTGAATCGTAGCACAATTTTTTTTGGTAAACAACTGTTACATAGAAAAACAAGTCCAGCGCTAGCAGCGCAGACAAAGGGGGGCAGACGATAGGACCTTAATTAGTCCTGTTTACTTTGATACCTATTTGCTACTGAATACCTGAGTAAGCATCCAGGCGGAGAACCCAATTGCGAGTGCAGCAGTAAATATTGATGCGACTGTAGCGATAATTGCCATTATTATTCTCTTCCCATTGAGTAAATAAATTCAACCATTTATAAACAGTTGACTGAAACTCAAAACAGTATACAAGTAATTTAGTCGGGATTACACACAAATTAAATAGGGACTTAGCTAATTTAGGTAATTGCCATGATTGGATGTAAATTCGAAAGCAGTACGAAATTCTAGGTATCATCACACTGTGACAACTAAATTGTATATAAAAACATTCGGCTGCCAGATGAATGAATACGATTCGCACAAGATGGCGGACGTATTGCGTGCATGTGACGGTATGGTGCAAACCGATAAGCCTGAAGATGCAGATGTGATCTTATTTAACACTTGCTCGATTCGAGAAAAGGCCGAAGAGAAAGTATTCTCAGATCTTGGGCGAGTGCGCACTCTAAAACTCTTGAAGCCTAATCTCTTGATTGGTGTTGGAGGTTGTGTGGCCAGTCAAGAAGGCTCTGCAATCCTTAAGCGTGCCCCCTACGTGGATGTAGTATTCGGACCACAGACGTTGCATCGCCTGCCCAAGTTGTTGCAAGCGCGACGAACATCAGGCCTTTCACAGGTTGATATCAGCTTTCCTGAAATCGAAAAATTCGATCAACTGACTGCATCTGTCCCGCATTACGCGGAGAATTCAGCGTCAATTTCAGGTGCGGCCTATGTCTCTATCATGGAAGGATGCAGCAAATACTGTACTTTCTGCGTGGTGCCCTATACCCGCGGGGAAGAAGTATCACGTCCTTTCGCTGACGTTATGAGGGAAGTTGGGGCTCTGATGAGCCAGGGAGTAAAAGAGGTAACTTTGCTCGGCCAAAACGTAAACGCCTATCGTGGTATGGGCGATGATGGAGACACAGTGGATTTCGCGTACTTGCTTAAGTCAATAGCAGCGCTGGATGGGATTGAACGGCTGAGATATACCACATCTCATCCACGAGACATGTCTCAACGCCTGATCGACCTATATGCAACTCAACCAAAATTGGTCAGCCACCTGCATTTGCCAGTGCAGTCCGGATCTGATCGTATTTTGGCAGCGATGAAACGAGGTCACACAGTGCTGGAATATAAATCCATCATTCGCAGAATACGTACGGCTCGTCCTGATATTTGCATTACATCAGATTTCATCGTAGGGTTTCCCGGCGAGACAGAGCAGGATTTTGAAGCGACCATGAAACTAATCGATGAGGTTGGGTTCGATAACAGCTTCAGTTACCTTTATAGTCCGCGCCCTGGAACACCTGCTGCTGAATTACATGACGACACGCCACAAGAAATCAAGGTTGCACGGCTTAATCGTTTGCAGGGTTGTATTGAGCAGCTTGAAGCCAGAATTGCCCATTCTATGCTGGGCACGGTGCAGCGCGCACTGGTAGAGGGTGTATCGAAAAAGAATTCGAATGAATTGGCTGCGCGTACGGATAACAACCGTATCGTTAACTTTTCGGGGAGGCCAGAGATGATAGGTGATTTCGTGGCAGTAAAGATCACCGAAGTCGTTCGACATACACTTCGTGGAAAGTTGGAATGAATTACAAGCAGATAAACCACAGAGTCGGTCATGGATGAAGCGATACGAGCCTTGCAGTTCAAAGTTGAACCGGTTGACAATGCACGTCTCGCCAATCTATGTGGAGCTTTCGATGAGAACCTTCGGCAAATAGAGACCGCATTAGAGGTAAGCATCTCAAGACGTGGTGAGCAATTTAGTGTGCAGGGAATGCAGGCTGAACTAGCACGTCAGGTATTGCTTGATGTATACCGTGAAGCCAAACATGAAATTACCCTGGAGCGTTTTCAGCTTGGCCTGATCGAAGCGATGAGGCGGAATAGCGAGCCACAGTTTCTGACTGAATCAGTGCCATTGTTAATGACACGCAAAGCCGAAATACGAGGACGTACCCCGCGCCAGAACAGTTATATCCAGGCTGTTCAGGATCACGATATCACCTTTGGCATAGGCCCTGCAGGTACAGGGAAGACATACTTGGCGGTGGCTTGTGCTGTTGATGCACTGGAGCGTGAGGCGGTGCGCCGGATTGTTTTGGTAAGGCCGGCTGTAGAGGCGGGAGAGAAGCTTGGGTTTCTCCCCGGCGATTTGGCGCAAAAGGTCGATCCTTATCTCCGTCCTCTCTATGATGCCTTGTATGACTTAATGGGAATGGAAAAGGTAAGTCGGGCATTTGAGCGTGGCGTGATTGAGATTGCTCCATTGGCCTATATGCGTGGAAGAACCTTGAACCATTCATTCATCATACTCGATGAAGCCCAGAACTCTACGCCGGAGCAGATGAAGATGTTTCTTACCCGAATTGGGTTTGGCAGCAAGGCAGTGATTACTGGCGATGTAACGCAAATCGATCTCGCACGAGGACAAAAGAGCGGCCTTAATGAAGTGCGTGACGTGCTTAGAGATGTTCGGGGTATTGCTTTCAGTGAATTTTCTGCTGAGGATGTGGTTCGGCATCCTTTGGTCCAAAAAATCGTCACGGCCTATGAACGATATGAGCAGGATGAAACCCAGTAAGATTTCTCTATCCGTACAATATGCCAGTGAATCCAAGCTGGTACCAAGCCGACAGCAATTAAGGAAATGGCTCGTCGTGGCGCTGAATCGGGATGCGGTTATCACCGTACGCATTGTCAATGAAACTGAAGGACGGAAATTGAACAGTGAATATCGAGGTAAAGACTACGCGACCAACGTACTAACCTTTGTGTATGATGATTTCTTGAAAAAACCACTTTCTAAAAATTCACCTATACTTGTTGGTGACGTGGTAATTTGCGCACCGGTGGTTGAACAAGAGGCTGCTGCACAGCACAAGGATATATTGGCGCATTTTGCTCACCTTACCATTCATGCTGCTCTGCATTTGCAGGGGTATGATCACCTGAGCGAAAATGATGCAGCAGTAATGGAGTCACTGGAAACCGCGCTGATGCTAAAATTGAGATATCCTGATCCCTACCAAGTAATCAGTCACTGACAAAATGGACGATTCCGAACCTAGTAAACCCGGACTTCTGGAGCGCCTTTCAGCATTTTTGCTTCGTGAACCGGAAGATCGCGAGCAGTTGATCGAACTGCTCCACAGATCCTATGAACACAATCTCCTTGATGCAGACGCTTTATCTATGATGGAGGGTGTGCTGCAGGTCTCCGAGCGGCAGGTACGAGAAATCATGATACCTCGAGCTCAAATGGATGTAATCGACATCAGCGAGCCACCAGAAAAATTCATACCCTTCATGATAGACACTGCTCATTCACGTTTTCCCGTGATCGATGGCGACAAGGACAACATTATCGGTATCTTGTTGGCCAAGGATTTGCTGCGTTATTACGCCGGAGAGGAGTTTAATGTAAGAGACATGCTTCGTCCGGCTGTGTTTGTTCCTGAAGCAAAGCGACTCAATGTGTTATTGCGAGATTTTAGAAGCAACCGTAACCATATTGCTTTGGTGGCCGATGAATATGGCGGAGTGTCCGGCATGGTAACTATCGAGGACGTTTTGGAGCAGATTGTAGGTGACATCGAGGACGAATACGATTTTGATGATGACGAGGACAACATAATTCCGGATGCCTCTGGGCAGTTTCGAGTCAAGGCAGATACTGAAATTGCGGATTTCAATGCGGTACTTGGAACTGAGTTCAGTGATGAGGAGTACGATACCGTGGGGGGGTTGGTACTTAAGGCTGCTGGGAGGCTTCCCAAGCGGGGTGATCACGTCGATATTGGAGGACTCAGCTTCACCGTACTTCGTGCGGATAGTCGAAGGCTGTATTCGTTGCTGGTTAAACAAGGCAAACCGGTGGCAAAAAGTGCATAAAATATTTTTCATTTGGCTTAATCCATGTGGCCACAACCCGGCAATTCAAATGCTTGGCAATTCCGCGAAATGGAAATACATCCTGACTCGAGTAGTTAGGGGCAAATATGTTCGATGAGTTTGATCGGGAAGTCTTTGAAGCCGGACAGCATATTTTCGAATATGGTGATGAGGGAGATTGTGCCTATTTAATCGAAGAGGGTATTGTTGAAGTATTTATATTGGAACAAGGTAGAGAGCGTCGAATAAAATTGATTGGCAAAGGGGAACTCTTCGGAGAGGTGTCACTGCTAGACCGTCAGCCGCGTACAGCAACCGTCAGGGTAATCGAGAAGGCAGTGCTTGTTCCTATTCCACGCAAGCTTGTGGATGGGTTATTGGAAAAGAGCGACCCTATCCTTCGACATCTGCTGCTGGTAATACTTGAGCGTTTCAGGGAAAAGGTCAATGATGCCTTGGAGTCTTCAACCAAGGCGGAGTTGTCGCCAGAGCATTCTAGTCTTCGCAGAACCGCAAAGGGTGAGGCAACTCAAAAGATAGCAATAGCACATGGAATGTTGCGAGCCCTGTCGCATGATGAATTTCATCTCCACTATCAGCCAATTTGCGATCTTGCCGATGGACAGACTGTCGGATTTGAAGCGCTGTTACGTTGGCACCATCCAACTGAAGGGGTCATACAGCCAAAGGATTTTCTCTGGATCGCCGAACAGACCGGATTCATAAGGGAAATTGGGATGTGGGCGCTTGACCGAGCCTGTAGAGACTGGCCTGAGTTGAGGAAGTGCACCAATCTTGACGCCCCGTTTATTAGTGTCAATTTATCTGCTAACCAACTCAATGATGAAATGCTTGTTGAAAATATCAAGGCAATCATTGAAAAGCACAAGATGAATCCTACTGAACTGAAGCTGGAATTAACAGAGACAGCTATGGTCGCTTCCCCCGAGATTGCGTTGAATATCATGAATAGACTGATTAAATTGGGTTGTGGTATAGCATTAGATGATTATGGTGCGGGCCATTCTGGCCTGGGCCAATTGCAACGCTATCCGATCAGCACTGTGAAGATAGATGCAGCTTTCATCAACTCGATAGATGACTCTGTTCAAAGTCAGGAAATCGTCCGCTCAACCCTCGCTCTAGCTCGATCACTGGGCATGAAGGTTGTCGCTGAAGGAATCGAAAGAAAGGATATTAGGGTAATACTTTTAGGGATGGGTTGTGAAATCGGGCAAGGCTGGCTATTTGGTTATCCATCAAGCTTGCAGGAACTGCAGCTAAATAAGACAGAGCGTTGACCATCAAATGGCGACAGCAGCTTGGTACTAGAAATATTCTCCAGGCCCTAAAAAGCGCCACTGTCCCACCGGCAGCTTCCCCAGTTTAACTTTGCCAATCCGGATACGCTTAAGTCCCGAAACCTTTAGGCCGACCAATTCGCACATGCGGCGGATTTGACGTTTTTTCCCTTCACGCAATACGAAGCGCAGTTGGTCCTCATTTTGCCAAGTCACTTTTGCAGGCTTCAGATATTCTCCATCCAGCTTGAGACCTTGGCAGAGCAAAGCCAGGCCACTGTCATCCAGTTTGCCATGAACACGCACTAGATATTCCTTGTCCACATTGGAATCCTTGCCGATCAGTTGCTTGGCGATGCGGCCATCTTGAGTGAGTACGAGCAAACCTTGAGAGTCAATATCTAAGCGACCTGCTGGCGCTAGGCCGATGAGTTGGCTTCGATGGAAACGCAGCGGTGATTCGTCTTCTTTCCAGTGGGTTGTGTTGTCCAGCAGGGCAATGGCAGGCTTGTAGTCGAGCTCAGCTTGTCCAGAAACATAGCCAATCGGTTTGTTGATCAATATTGTCACTCGATTCTGCTGGGTATTCTCTGCCGAACTGCGAAGTGAGATTTTCTGGTGAGGAAAGACCTTACTCCCGAGCTCGCTGACAACCTCTCCATCGACTTCTACCCAGCCTTTTTCGATATAACTGTCAGCTTCACGGCGTGAACATAAACCGAGTTCTGACATTCTTTTGGACAAACGTATTTTTTCCATTGATACTTCGCGATGCTGTTTATGTAAGATACGATTTAAGCACAAAGTGAGGCCAGTAGAGAAATAATTGAGAGCGCTATAGAAATGCATATCATCAAAATTATCTTGTTCAGCAGTAATGAAAGTGACCAATGCTATTATTCAAAGTTGGGTGGCTGAGCCGAGGCGATTGCAATGGGAAATTTTTTGATTTTAGATATTAGTCGAACAGGATGCCAGTAAATTATAGAGAAATGTCAGGGCGCAACCTTGTATGTTTCACCGGATTACATCATCTTCCCAGGATTGGATGAGTAGAGGTCTTATCGGTTATGCTGCGAAGGACGACGTTACCATAGACTGCGATAAATCATTAATGTGGCCAATAAAGAATAATTTAATACTGTCATTTTTTGTTGGGGCGATTTGTGTATTTGGCTTTGCGCCGTTCGGGTTCTTTCCTGTCCCGATAGCCGCCCTTGCAACATTATTTATATTATTTCAGCGAGCCCACAATCCACATGTAGCAGCGTGGATCGGATTCACCTTTGGTCTTGGCCTGTTCAGTGCCGGAATAAGTTGGGTCTATGTAGCACTGCATGATTATGGCGAAATGCAGATGTTGCTGGCGCTATCTGCAACATTGTTGTTCTGTGCATTCCTTGCATTGTTCAACGCGCTAGTTGGTTATATACAAGCAATTTTTCCAGTGTCAACTAGGTTACGTACATTACTGGTGATGCCTGCAATTTGGGTACTGGTCGAATGGGTTCGCGGAACGATATTCACCGGTTTTCCGTGGTTAACGCTGGGTTATGCACAGAGCGACAGTCCGCTAGCGGGATATGCGCCCTTGTTTGGTGTATATGGTGTATCGCTATTGGTGGCAGCGAGTGCAGGTTTGATTGCCTACAGCTATAATTTTCGTAGCTTTCGCATTTCAATGTTGATGCTGGTGGCATTGTGGGGTGCCGGTATAGCGTTGCGTGCTGTCAATTGGACGCACCCTATCGGCGAGCCATTCAGCGTAGCATTGTTGCAAGGCAATATTCCACAACACTTAAAGTTCGATGAAAATGCCTTGGTCGGTACGCTCGAAAGTTATCGGCGCCTTGTCTTGGAAAGCGAAGCGCGACTGATTGTGCTCCCTGAAACCGCCTTTCCGTTGCTGCGCCGTGAAGTGCCACAGCATCTGGTCGAGCAGCTGCGCGACCACGCCAGGCGGAATGGTGGCGACGTGCTAGTCGGTTCATTCGATCATGATATGGATGGTTACTACAACAGTGTTTTTACGCTCGGATCAGCTGATGAGCAGAAATATCGAAAGCACCATCTCGTACCGTTTGGAGAGTTCATTCCGATCCGTCCGTTGCTAGGTTGGTTTGTTAACGGAGTATTGAACATACCGATGGGTGATCTTGCTCGAGGAGGACAGATGCAACCCCCGTTGCAAGTTGCAGGGCAACAGGTGGCACCCGATATCTGCTATGAAGACGTATTCGGCGAGGAAGTCATCAGGCATCTGCCGAAAGCCAGTGTACTGCTGAATATGACAAATGACGCTTGGTATGGGGAAACCCATGCTGCGGAACAGCATAATCAGATTTCACAAATGCGCGCACTTGAGACCGGCCGTATGATGCTACGTGCAACAAATACAGGAGTGACTTCGATTATCGGGCCCGATGGCAAGGTTATGCAGAAATTGCCACAGCATCAGCAGTCCGTCCTGCTTGGCATGGCACAAGGTTATTCAGGTAGCACTCCATATGTTCGTTGGGGCAATTCAGGGGCCATGGTGCTAATTGTGGTTATGCTGGCTTACGCATGGACCAGGCGAACTTCATTCCGGTAACTTAAGTGAGGCATGATGAGAGACAAACTTTGAGCTGGGTCTGCTACATCTTGCACTGTGCAGATGAAACACTTTATGCCGGTATTACCAACGATCTTGAAAGGCGCGTTGCAGCGCATAACAAAGGTACTGCTGCCAAATATACCCGGGGACGCCTCCCCGTAAGGTTAGTGTATGTGGAGAAATGTACAGAC
The DNA here is from genome assembly GCA_024641025.1 of Gallionella sp. Lineage (GTDB taxonomy): Bacteria > Pseudomonadota > Gammaproteobacteria > Burkholderiales > Gallionellaceae > Gallionella. The sequence goes on along the minus strand of JAHEDW010000075.1, from coordinate 1,671 downwards.
AGGTCTTCAGCCCAGAAGCGCGAAATCAAGATCAAGAGATTGTCACGCGAGGAAAAAATAAAGTTGTTAGATCCTGGCTTGAGAAAATCAGATTTTTTTAAAAATAAAAAATAGACCGAAACCGACACCAAACCTAATTTGTATTTTCCGCTGATAAATACTTTAGGCCTCTAGGTGAAATTTTAGTTAGTCAGCCAATAACATGTAAACGGGTGGATGATGATGGTTTCATTTTTGGCTACAACCTCTACGTCCGTGCAAAGATCCTTCATGCTGTCCTGCTGGAAGAATCCGTTCGCCTTTAACATTCCTGTATTCAAAGTCTGTGGTTCGAAGTTAAAGTTACCAACTACTAATACTTTTTTATGGATGTCCTTTGGATCAGTCCTGGAGAATACAAGTAGATTATTGTTGTTCACTGCAAGCAACTGACGGTTATCAAAATCCGCGAAAGCGCCAATTCTTTTGCGTAGGGCAATCATTTTCGTCAGCGAGTTGAATATCTGGTATTCCACGGTTCCGGGTTCATGGCGTTTCTCTGCTTTGTCCCAGTCGAAATGTGAGCGGTGTGCCCAGCGGTTATCGTCGCGTTTAGATGGGTCGGCAAGATATTCTAGGCTGTTAAGCATACCTATTGCATCACCATAATAGAGCAGTGGGATCCCGCCAAAAGATAGGATCATGCTGTGTAAAAGTAAAATAGTTTTTATTGCATCGTCGGTTGCATTTTCGTCTTTATTCTCAATCGCTGTTTCGAGTCCTACCAGTGAGGCAAGTGAACCGGAGATACGGGCATCACCTGTCTTGGGGTTCTCCCCAAATGGCAAGCCTTTGGCTGGTGAGCCTGGAAACTTGCCTGTGAAATAATCGACCAGGAAGCGGCGATGCTTGAATGGATCGTAGCCAGATAATTGAGCATCATTGTCGTCAAAGCCAAGGCCGATATCATCATGGCAGCGCACATAATTTAGCCATGTCGCGCGTTCTAGCTTGCTTGGAAGACTTCTTACGCCACGGTTGAGCAGATTTGCATTCTTTGTTGCAACTGCATCCCAAAGCAATGACATGAAAGTGGCGTTATAGGCGATCTCGCACTCTTTGGCATTAATGGCATCGTCGCCAAAGTACTTGGTGACTTCTCCAGGGGAAACGATGGCCTCTGCAATGAACAACACGCCCGGCGCGGTCACTTGGCAACAGTCTTTCATCATTTGTAGCAGCAAATGCGCTTCGCGTTCATTTTGGCAGGTGCTGCCTATTTTTTTCCACAGGAATGCCACAGCATCCAGTCGCAGGATGTCCGCTCCCTTGTTTGCCCAGAACAGGATAACGTCGATCATTTCGATAAGTACGGCAGGATTGCGGTAGTTAAGGTCCCATTGATATCCATGAAATACCGTCATCACCCACTTACCCAAATCTTCATCCCATGTGAAGTTCCCAGGTGAGTTCGCCGGAAAGATCTCAGGCATGGATTGTTCATATTCATCAGGAATCTTGCGGTCGTCAAAGAGATAGTAGTAATCCTGGTATTTCTTTTCGCCTTTGCGAGCCTTTTGTGCCCATTCATGCTCGTTAGATGTGTGATTTACCACAACGTCCAGGACAAGCAACATATCTCTTTTATTAAGGGAACTAGCCAGTGCCTCAACATCTTCAGTCGTTCCAAAG
>JAHEDW010000074.1:7507-10208 GCA_024641025.1 Gallionella sp. | reverse complement strand
AGTCACCATAGCATTCAATCGCAAGAAAGACGGAAAATTCGTCTTTGTCCCGGTTGATTTAAGGGTAATTGATAGTGAAGTATTAAAGAAGAAAAAGGTAAAACGAATAATTTCAGACAAATCGCTTCACGATTTCGCCGAGTGCGCTGCCAAACTTGCTTACCAAGCAGAACAGGTCAAATCAGCGAAGTGATCCTGACTTTGTTACCCCTATCGGGGTTTGACACATTACGAGGACATTCTGTCAATCTTTTAGGACTTTTAATAGAGCGGCCGATCAGGAAATCGGTTGGATTTCTCAAATGATCATCTTCTCATTCGATGTAAAGACGGTTAGCTGATGCTCCCAGCTAGTTCCAAGCAAGACAGATACATTGGATAAATTTCACTTTTATTGCATGAAAAACCAAGGTGTTCATCCGATTAAATAATCTTGGTGCTACAAACCTTGCACCAGCAAAGTTCCATAACGATCAAGATCGATGTTCCCGCCGCTGATAATTACTCCTATCCTTTTACCTTGCACCAGAGTTCTCATGTCGTATGATGCAGCCAGTCCGAGACATCCTGTAGGTTCAACCACCAGTTTCATGCGGGATGCGAACAGCCTCATGCAGTCGACAAGCTGTTCATCTTTGACAGTTAGGATATCGTCCACATAACTGTGGATGATCGGAAAGGTGTATTCGCCTAGATGCTGGGTCTGCGCCCCATCGGCAATCGTCCTGGGTGTATCGATGTAGACAATGGCGCCAGATCGAAACGAACGCTGACCATCGTTACCAGCCTCCGGCTCGACACCATAGAGTTTGCACTCCGGAGCGAGCGCACGGGCGGAGAGTGCAGAACCTGCAAGCAAACCGCCACCGCCAAGGCTGACAAACAAATAGTCAATCTGGTCAGCGTCCTCGAAAAACTCTTTCGCTGCAGTTCCTTGGCCTGCGATAACTTCCGGATTGTCGTAGGGTGGGATAAGTTTCAGCCCGTGATCTTCAGCCAGCCCACGTGCGATCAGTTCACGGTCTTCCTTGTAGCGGTTATAAATCACTACATTACCACCATAATTCTTGGTTGCAGCAACTTTGGACGCAGGCGCGTCATGTGGCATGATTATCGTGGCAGGGATTTTCAGCAGGCTGGCCGACAGCGCGATAGCTTGTGCATGGTTACCTGAGGAATAGGTCACCACTCCGGCGCGCCGATGCTGCTCATCCAGATTCGACAAGGCATTAAATGCGCCGCGAAACTTGAAGGATCCAGTACGCTGCAAATTTTCACACTTGAACAAGACTTCCGCGCCAAGCGCCTTGTCAAGAGCATGCGAACGCATCAGAGGTGTGCGGTGAGCGTAGCCTTTGATACGCTCGGAAGCTGAGATGACGCTTTCGTATGTGGGAAGTTCAAGTACTGCCATTTGCTTATCTAATCAAGTAGATGCGCCCATGAAACCGAAGTATTTGATGATCTGCTTAAACCCTAATCTGACAGATTATTATTATTCTTGAATCTCAACCTCGATGCATTAACCAACTCAAATCACATCAGCAATTGTCGAAATAACTTTATCAACGAATACCATGGTCTCTTCAATTACGTAATAGAATTAATTTCATCGAAGTTAACGGGAATCCGATGGCGCTCGCTGATTGGCCAGATAGTCCAGTAACACCTTCAGCTCTTCCTCTGGCATGGAAGCATACGATTGCTTCATCCTCACAACCGATGCCGAAAGTTGCGACCGCACACTGTCCGCTGCAACGACCCAGTCACGCAACTCTTTGGGCGTGCGATGCAGGCCTACACCGTCAAGTGGGATGCGTGGGTTACCCTGACCGCCAATTGAGTGACAGCCCTCACATCCAAGTTTTTCGTAAACAGCGCGGCCTGCTGCATTGAATGTGGTCTGGTTCCTTGGTGCCATAGTCAAATCTTGACTGGCAAAGCCCTGTTGTTTTGGTGCGTTATGCAACAAGCTGAAACCCGCAGCCAAAATCACGACGATAATGGCACTCAACGAAGCAAGGATAATTGCCAATCGTTCACGCATCGTTCTAGACCCATTCGAAAAGTTCGTTGTGTATCCTGGAAGGTCGGATGCCAAGTGCAGCCAACCATCGTTCAGCAAGCTGCGTCATTACTGTCGGTCCGCATATGAAATATTGCAGCTCGCCGCGATCAACAGGCAAGTTACGATCCAGTATCGATTGGGTCAACAATCCATGTTCGCCCTGCCAGCCAAGGATGTGCTCGCCGATTATATGCACTATATTCAGATCGAGCTTGGTAGAGAGCATCTCCAATTCTTCGCGGTAAAGTACCCTCTCCCATCGTGCATTACCATAGAACAACGTTATTGGTCTGCGGTCATTGCGGTCAGCAAGTGTTCGCAACATACTCATGATGGGCACGATGCCTACGCCCCCGGCAACGAATACATAACCGGGCGCTACTGAATGACGGTCGATAGAGAAAGCGCCATAAGGCCCGTCAAGATATGCCTTTTGCCCATTCTGTACCCTACTGGCAGCTTGCGTAAAATCACCCACCTCCTTGATTCCGAATTCTATTGATAGGTTACGAGAAGCACTTGAAGCAATCGAAAATGGGTGTTCCCTTAAAGTGAATGGAGAGTTGCCTAGAGTAAGCCATGCGAATTGTCCGGGTTGAAAGCATATTCCCGGATGACCATCTGGTTCTACAG
>JAHEDW010000074.1:0-7497 GCA_024641025.1 Gallionella sp. | reverse complement strand
TAAAAACATCGCCTCGCTCGCGGTGCACTTCGACAACACGGTAAGGTTTACGCAGCATATGCAAAGGCTTGGCGATTCGCACATAGCCGATCAGGGCAATCCAAAACAGGCCATAACCCGTCCAAAGCAGCTGTTTCCAATCAGTTCCGACATAGTACCCAGTTCCAATGACATGCCAGAGGGCCAACGCGAACGCGACTGTTGCCCCTAATGCATGTGACCAACGCCACAGGTCGTAATCGATTCCAAGCCTGCGCCTCACAAGGGAACTTCCCACAAGTAGGGCAAAAAGCGATATTGCAGCTCGCCCCGCCGACATGTGAGCAGGCGCATTGAAAGGATTCCATTCACCAAGTACTTCAGGATTGTCTATGCGAATAATGAGATAGTGCATCCCCACAATCACAAAAGCAAAAATTGCAAGAAATCGATGAAAGTAATAGATTATGTCGATTCCGAACGGAGCCGTTGCATGGCGAAATCGGGCCGTAAGAATGAACTGCACACCCATCATCGCAGAAGCAGCAAACCCGAGCGCCATCGCGAAATCCCACCAAAAGCCACCCGGAGGTGGCGTCTGGCCGAACAACAGCATGAACATTGGCGCACTGACTACGACCAAATAAGCACCAATCCATGCAATTGCCGACTGTATCGGACTCATCGTTGCTGCCAATTGCACATGAAAAGCTTGCTCCTGTTCAGGAGGATGAAACCAGGGTACAAATCATCCTTGCATTTGGTCATTACTAGGAGATGGCACATACCGATTTTTTGCTCGCTATGGCACGGCTTGAAAATATTTTCCTCAAGAATATCTTGCGTGGATGAAATTCGACGTATTCGTAACAAGAAAGCCGGTAGTTTCGATTCTTCAAGCAATTGCCAGAAGGTTACTCCCAGATCACATGGACGGTCAATTAATATTGACCGGAACCAAGCATTGCAACATTGCGGCAATATGTTCCCGGAATTGCATGGAACTGTCAGTTCGTGACACAATCTTCCATTTATAGCGTTCACCAAGACTAGACACTTTATTAATTATCTGAAGCAGGAAGTCTGAATAGGAATAACATGACTAGCGGAAGCGAAAAATTGGATCAGAAAATAGACAGGGACATCGACGAAACTGGCTCGTCAATACTCCAGACAAACCAGGTGATCGAGGAACGTCGCGCCAAACTTGCTGCTATTCGTAAGGCCGGCATTGCATTCCCGAATGACTTCCAGCGCAAGAATCTTGCGGGTGAATTACACATAGAATTCGGCGAGAAGTCTAATGATGAACTTGAAGCTGCCCAAGTCAATGTAGCGGTGGCCGGGCGCATGATGCTGAAACGGGTGATGGGCAAGGCCAGCTTTGCTACGATCCAGGACATGAGCGGGCGGATCCAGTTGTTCATCAGCAACAACGACACCAGCGAGGAGGCACACAACGCATTCAAGCACTATGACCTCGGCGACATACTTGGTGCAGAAGGCGCGCTGTTCAAAACCAAGACCGGCGAACTTTCCGTTCGGGTCACCAAGGTTCGTTTGCTGACCAAGGCGCTGCGTCCCCTACCAGAGAAATTCCACGGTTTGTCGGATCAGGAGCAGAAATACCGCCAGCGTTATCTCGACCTGATCACCAACGAGGATGCACGCAAGGTGTTTATAACCCGCACCAGGATCATTCAGTCGATGCGCGAGTACTTTGTGCGGCATGGGTATCTCGAAGTCGAGACACCGATGATGCACTCCATACCGGGTGGCGCAGCTGCCAAGCCATTTGAAACCCATCATAACGCGCTGGACATGAAGATGTATCTGCGTATCGCACCAGAGTTGTACCTCAAGCGACTGGTGGTGGGCGGCTTTGAAAAGGTATTTGAGATCAACCGAAATTTCCGCAATGAGGGATTATCCACACGCCACAATCCCGAGTTTACGATGCTGGAATTTTACGAGGCTTATCGCGATTATCGTTACCTGATGGACTTCAGCGAAAACCTGATTCGCGAATTGGCTAGAAATGTTCTGGGCACAACGATAATCAGCTACCAAGGGAGAGAAATGGATATGGCCAAGCCATTTCAGCGGCTGACCATGGTGCAGGCTATCCAGAAATATCATCCTCAATTCACGACCAGTCAACTCAACGACCGTGAATTCGTGATTGCCGAACTGGAGGACCTTAAAGCAAAATACAAACCCCAGGACGGCATCGGTGGGCTGCAACTCTCCCTGTTTGAGGAACTGGCCGAGGCACAGTTGTTCGATCCAACCTTCATCGTCGATTATCCTGTTGAAGTCTCCCCGCTGGCACGTAGCAGTGACTCAAACCCTGAGATCACCGAACGATTCGAGCTGTTCATTGTCGGGCGCGAAATTGCCAACGGATTCTCCGAGCTGAACGATGCGGAAGACCAGGCAGCGCGCTTCGACGCACAAGTCGCTGCGAAGGATGCCGGCGACGAGGAAGCGATGTTCAAGGACAATGATTTTGTGCGCGCGCTGGAATACGGTTTGCCACCAACTGCAGGTGAAGGCATTGGCATCGATAGGCTGGTGATGCTTTTCACCGACTGTGCGAGCATTCGCGACGTGATTCTGTTTCCGCAAATGCGCCCGGAGTAATCGTAAAGTGCCAGGTGTATAGCACCCAGCAATACAATATTGGAGCGGTTATGCTAGATGCCAGCACACAGTCCCGTCTATTGCAGCAGTATCCGATGCTACGCGAATTATCCGAACCAGACCTGAAAGACCTGCTTGCAACTTCAACTACAATCCATCTGCCTGCCGGCACAGTGGTATTCGATGAGAACCAGCCGTGCCAAGGATTTCCATTGCTTTTGTCTGGCAGCATTAGAGTAATCAAAGCGGCACCTAACGGGCGTGAACTGTTGCTGTATCATGTATTGCCCGGTGAGAGCTGCATCCTCACCAGCAGCTGCCTTCTCGGTCACACCCGCTATCACGCTCGCGGCACCGCGGAACAGCCCCTAAAGATAGTAATGCTCCCCGCATCAATTTTCCAAACACTGATCGGCAAACAAGAAGCGTTTCGCACTTATGTGTTCCACTTGTTTTCAGACCGGCTCACCGACCTGATGCAGCTGGTTTCTGCGGTAGCCTTCCAAAAACTCGATCAACGTCTCGCCAATCTTCTTACAAGCAAGGCTAACCCAGTCCAAACGACCCATCAGGCACTGGCTGACGAACTTGGCAGCGCAAGGGAAATCGTTAGCCGCTTGCTCAAAGGCTATGCCGAGCAAGGCTGGGTTAAGCTGGGACGGGAGCAAATCGAGATTACTGACTTGGCAGCACTGAAGAAATTGGCAGAATCATAGCAATTGCTGATTTCTTGTATCTTGGCAGGTTTATCTTCGCTATGTGATTATTGTCACAGACTTTCAGGCTGAACCGGACTATCCTGCACACTTTACAGATCAGACAAGGAGCAACACATGAAAGTCAACGAAGGCACCATCGATAGGGCTCTACGGGTAGTTGTCGGCCTAGTACTGGTCGGGCTTGCCGCCTCTGGCACCGTCGGTGCATGGGGTTGGATCGGCATCCTTCCACTAGTAACCGGTGCTGTCGGTTTTTGTCCGGCATATGCAATCTTCGGCATGAGTACTTGCTCGATGAAAAAATAAAAACCAACCTCCCCCTGGTTTCGCCCGCAGGCCTTACAGCTTGTCGGGCGTTTTTATTTTCACAGACCGCTGAAATTCCCTTTGCAAGAATTGCAGAATTGCTTTAAATTCAATGCATGAGAGCCATTCTGCTGATATCTTTGCTGGCGCTCGGCGCTTGCGTTTCGGATAAGAATTATGTGCAGGCGAAGCGTGGCGACACTGGCAACTTCGTTTCCTATGCCAAGAGTCTGGTCGGCGTGCCATACAAATATGGCGGGAATTCGCCTGATTCAGGATTCGATTGCAGCGGATTTGTCAGCCATGTGTACAGCCATACACTTGATATCACGCTTCCGCGCAATACCGCGCAAATAAGCACCAAGGGCAAAGCAGTCCGATCCAACGACCTACGCACTGGCGACTTGGTTTTCTTCAACACGCTGCACACCAAGTTTTCGCATGTTGGCATATATCTGGGGAATTATCGTTTCATCCATGCGCCAAGCAGCGGAGGACACGTTCGTATCGAGAACATGCAGGACGATTATTGGCGCCGGCATTACAACGGCGCGCGGCGTATTACATTGTTGAACTGACGTTGCGGGCAGCCTTCAGTTCCTCGGCAAGCTGGAATACGGTCATCGCATAGAAATCACTGTTATTGTATCGAGTGATGACCTCGAAATCATTAAACACCAACCATAATTCCTTGCCATTTTGCACGGTGAAGTCGATCAACCGGGCTAGATGGTCGTGTGGCAGCTTTTCAATCGGCACGATACCTACAACCGCCCATTCCTTGAGCGAACGCGGATCAGTGATCTCGCCGATCCAATCCTTCTTGACAATCTGGGCACGCACAGCCACCGGAATGGTATTGGTCCAACCATATTTTTTCAGGTAGTTTGCAACACTTCCTATCGCATCGCCTGGTTCGCCCATTAAATCTGTCTTCCCATTTCCGTTGAAATCCACCGCATAGTTACGATAGCTGCTCGGCATGAATTGCGGTATACCTATTGCTCCAGCATATGAGCCACGGATGCCAAGCATATTGAACTGCTGATCACGTGCCAGTAGCAGGTAGTTTTCAAGTTCGCTGCGAAAAAATTCTTGGCGGCGAGGAAAATCAAACGCGAGCGTAGTAAGCGCGTCAAGAATACGAAATGTACCCGCATCCTGACCATAAATGGTTTCCACCCCTATCACTGCGACTATTATCTCCTGTGGTACGCCGAATTCCCGCTCAGCCCGCCTCAATGTCTTCCGGTATTTTTGCCAGAACCTCAAACCGTACTTAACGCGTTCTGGATTAACAAATGCAGCACGGTATTCCAGCCACGGCTTGGCGGTTGACGGACGCGATATGGTTTCAATCACCGATGGTAGATACTTGGCATTTTCGAACGCACGCTCCAGTTCTTCACGCTTGAATTGGTGCCTGGCAACCATCTCATCAATGAATTCGGGGATGCCCGGCAGGGTGGCCCCACAAACTGGCTGCATGGCAAAGCAAGCAACCAGTATGGTTATGGCATAAATTGGTCTGTTCATGATGTGATTCTACATGATGCTTATGGCGCAAGGACTGCATTCATTCTGTATAAATTGTTCCGCTCTGATCCACTGAATCCCTGATTCCTGATTCTGTGCTCCTCGCTACGAATTGTGCGGCAATGTATACTTGGATTTTTATGTATTAATCAGCCGAAAGATTCATGCCATGGACAAACCTGCACAACACCACCGACTCATTATTCTCGGTTCCGGACCAGCCGGATATACTGCCGCAGTCTATGCTGCGCGCGCCAACCTAAATCCCGTATTGATCACCGGCTTGGCTCAAGGTGGACAATTGATGACCACCACAGATGTGGATAACTGGCCAGCTGATGCCATGGGTGTACAGGGTCCCGAACTGATGGAGCGATTCCAGAAACATGCCGAACGCTTTAATACTCAAATCCTGTTCGATCATATCCACACTGCCAAATTGCAACAAAAACCTTTCCTGCTGATTGGAGACTCGGACAGCTATACCTGCGACGCATTGATCATTTGCACGGGCGCCTCTGCACAATATCTCGGCTTGCCATCCGAGGAAGCCTATATGGGAAGAGGTGTTTCAGGTTGCGCGACCTGCGATGGATTCTTCTATAAAGGGCAGGACGTAGCCGTGATCGGCGGAGGAAATACCGCTGTAGAAGAAGCACTGTATCTTTCCAATATTGCCAAACATGTCACACTTGTCCACAGAAGGGATGAATTCCGCGCCGAGCGCATCATGGTCGATCACCTCATGGAAAGAGTAAATGCTGGCAAGATCACCCTGCAATTGAACAGCACACTGGATGAGGTTCTCGGTGATAGTAGCGGAGTCACCGGCATTCGCGTCAAGCTAGTACCCAGTAGTGAGACCAGGGACATCACAGTGCAAGGCGTCTTCATCGCGATCGGCCACAAACCCAATACTGACCTTTTTACCGGACAACTGGAAATGGCTAACGGCTATATCAAGACCCAGGGCGGCTCTCAAGGTAACGCCACGGCAACAAGCATTTCCGGCGTATTCGCGGCTGGTGACGTGCAAGATCATGTTTACCGTCAGGCGGTCACAAGCGCTGCAACGGGTTGCATGGCGGCACTAGATGCGGACAAGCATCTCGCGGCGCTGGCTAAAAACTAGTCGCATATTGAAGAATCCGTCAAAAAATCCTGCAGGTAGGGTCGGATCCGAAGATTCAGTGCTGTTCCGTACTACCGTAGGCAAGGTAGTCCCACTGGTTGAGCAAAACCGGATCAACCCCCAAAATCGGCCCCGCAAACCCTTGATGGTGTCCACTGCTGCCAGTCTGGAGGTACCTGACACACTATCTGACCACGGTGCGCAAGATGCCCCGACCGAGTTCCTGAAAAATGGCATATCTCGCATGGTATTGCGCAAGCTTAGACGCGGAGTATGGCGTGTTGAGGACTCGCTTGACCTGCATGGCAACAACCGAGATGCTGCAAGAATACTGTTACAGGAGTTTCTGCACGAAGCGACGCAACGTGAATTGCGCTGCGTACTGGTGATACACGGCAAGGGAATAAACAGCGGGGAAGGTGAAGCAGTGTTGCGCAAACTGACGCGCCACTGGCTTGCTCAGCATCCGCGGGTGATGGTCTTTTGTGATGCAACGCCTAGGCAAGGGGGCAGCGGCGCTGCACTTGTGCTTCTGAATGGCTCTCCTCACAAACCAGATCTCTTTTCAACTGCTGCGTTGCAAAAATAATCCGTTCCTGCAATACCATCAAATTTGTCGTGCAATATATCTGCGCCTGTTACCTGAACGGGCTTTAACTTCGAACAACTCCAAAAATCTCATTCAAAAGTAAATCTCAGGGTACAGTCAACTCTTCTTGCCCATCACGTAGATCAAGTATTCAAAGAATACTTCACACCAGTCCTGGTCGTTCTCCTTGAGCGAATGGAGCAGTTTCTTTACTTCGGTAACCGGCCAATTCGGGTTGTAGGAAACCAACATGTTTTCCGGGTATATCTTGAGCGAGGTACTTAGCCTGGCTGCCATCTTGCTGATACCAGCGAGCATCAGCGCGATATCTTTGTCCGATTCCATCTCGGCCGTCAGATCTCCATACATTTTCGGATTCTGCTTGGTGAACTCGATGAACTTGGTGAGTATAAAAAAGAATTCGCCCTTGTTATCCTTACTAACCGAGTCACCCATCATGAACGGCATCACTGACAATTCCAGCCAGTAATATCCTAGTTTTGGGTTGCGGTGCTTGGATACACCTACGTATCCGTTACGTGCCTTTGCACGCTGTATACAATCCTCAAGCAACAATTTATCAGAGCCTCGAG
>JAHEDW010000123.1 GCA_024641025.1 Gallionella sp. | reverse complement strand
TTAGCAGGCGGTAGCCATCTTGATTACGGTCTGGTTCTAGCGAACTTGCCAGAGAAATATCAGCAACTGCCAACGTATAATGTTCGCGCTGCAACAATCCTAATGCTTCTCCATAGCTGGAACTTACATTGACTTGATAGCCGGTGTCATTTAGTAATTCGGTAAGTAAACTGCGCCAACCGGCATCATCTTCAACCACCAATGCCAATTTCGTTGACAGGCTTTGATGAGATATTTGTTGACCTATTGCTGTTGGGGAAGTTTGAATATTTGCATTTGCAGTTTCTGTTTCAGTGGAGATCGGTGTTGCCAGTGCTTTGATAATGATTTCTTTGAATTCTGCTCTGCGAAAATTTTCTTTTTGCAAACAAGTCAGTGCACCATACTCCTGGATGGCAGCTACAGCCAATTCCACGCTAGCATGTCCAGTTAACAGAATGCTTTTACATCCGGGAGCGAATCGCTGGATCGCATCTAAAACCTGCAACCCATCCTGGTTATGATGATTTTTTTCTGCAAGCGATAGATCAACGATTGCCAGTCGATAGGAGGTTGCTCGTAACATTTCGATAGCAGCCTGTAAGTTATCTGTACAGTCAACTCGCAGGCCATTATCATTCAGTATTTCTGTCAGGATTCCTTGCCAAGAAGGATCATCTTCGACAAGTAAGGTCACTAATTGATTGCGAGTCATGTTCCAACCCTTGAAATGGGCAGTTCTAAAATGAAGGTGGTTCCTGAATGACCATCACTTTCCACGCTGATCGAGCCGCCAAAACGGGCCATCAGTGTTTTTACCCACCACAAACCAAAGCCCAGGTTGCCACTCTGATCTGGAGATTGGGTGCTATAGCTGAATTCGAATATTTGCTCGTGAAGATCAGGATGAATCCCATGTCCTGAATCTCTTACTCGGATTTCAACTATTTCATCGAGAGTCTTTCCACTTATAAAAATCTCACCTTTTCCTTGCATGATCCTAGCAGCGTTATCAAATAAGTTAACAAATACCATTGGTAAACGCTGTTGACAGGCATGTACATCATGTAAATATTTCATATTTTGTTTAAAGATACGAATATCTGATGGCAATCTTGAGTTCGTTATGGCTGTTTCGATAGCAATATTAACATCAACTGCTGAGAACTTGATCGGCCTCAAGAGAAAAAGATTCTCGCGGACGACCTGGATAGCATCGGTAGCGCTGCGTTCGATTTCACTCAGGCTACTGCTGAGATATTGGTCTGCATCCAACGTATTTGCGCATTTATCTTGAATACCTTCAATTCGCACAGGGATCGTGCCAATCTTGTTATTAAGTTGATGGAGTAGATTTGAGGCGATATCGCCGACAGCAGCGAAAGCCTCTGTTACGGTGTGGCGTTCTTGAATCTGGCGGATTGCCTCTTGGTGGTCTGCACTTTGTATCGCGAGAGTTGCATAATGTGACAAAATGTTAAGCACGTTTTTATCCCAATCTGCCTGTTCGAAATCGTGAAGTCCATCAGAATTGTAATAAATACTTAATGCGCCTAAAGGCACTTGTGAATTCACAGCATCCGGTGGAGCGAAAAGGGGAGCTATCAAGGCTGGCCCTAATTTTTGGGCGTCATCCATGTCTTCGGGAATGTCTCTCAATGCATCCATCGTAATAATTGTGTGACCAGCCAGCATGGCTTTTCCAGTAGGAGAAGTAGGGAGCTTAACATGCCAGCCTCTAATATCTAAGTTTGAGCTGGCCTGAACCACAAGTTGATCATTTCCGGTCAACCAGAGCAAGGCAAACGGGACGTTCAACAAGTTACAGGCTTTGTCAACCAGGTTTTGGTGAACAGTTGGCAAGGGTTGGGTCAACAAGATCGTTGTGATTTCATGTAGCATGTTGAGCAAACGTACTTCCTGGATGGCTGCAACTGCTTGTGTCGCCAGGATTTGCATGATGTAGCGGTCTTGTTTGCTGAAGGCATTTACTTGTGGACTTTCCAGGTTGAGTACACCTTCCAAACGGCCACTTGCTCCAATCAGGGGAACCGCCATCTCGGAGCGCATAACCAACTCACGGTCGAAGGGATAGTAAATACGGCTCCAGGGTTCTTTGCTTACATCATCAACAACCAGGGGTTCCCGCCGAACAGCTACGGTGCCGGTGATTGAATTTTCGTTGATAGGCAGAGATTCGGTAGCGGGGCGTCTTTGACCATCACCTACAAATGCGCGCGTGTCAAGGTGTGTGCCATGTTTGTTCACTAATCGGAAAATTCCATACCGGGCGTCGGAAACTTCCAATGCCATGCGCAAGATCATATTTAAAGTGTCGTTGAAACTTGTGTGTGATGAAATTAACCGGCCAGCCCGGCGAATGCGGCGCAGTTCGCGTTCTTTACGAGTTTGTTCTTGCTGGGCGTATGTGATGCGTTGCGCAGTGGAGAGCGTCATTGCCGTCAAGTTGACGAAATTATCGAGCATTAATAGTTCTAGTTCATTGAAGTAGCGCGGCTCGTGCAAGTAGACGTAAAGAACTCCAAAAATTTCATCTGCGACCATCAAAGGGTAACAAGCTACAGCCTTGGCGCCCTGATCAGCTTTGGCGGGATTGATTGCAGAATCGGGCATCTCATAAGAGAGTATGCGGCGTTTTGTGATTATGGCTCGAACGCCCATGCCATCGGTGCGGGGAGCATCATCGTGTCGCGAATCGTTGTGCTGTTCCGATGCCACACGCGATGTGATATTGAAGGCATTGCTTTGGGAGTTGTAGGTGTAAATCACGGCAGAAGATCCAGGTACCACATCGGCTGCACTTTTAACGATTAACCGAAGCGTATCATCGAGATTTGATAGGTCGCCAGATTCGCAGTGATT
>JAHEDW010000073.1 GCA_024641025.1 Gallionella sp. | reverse complement strand
ACAATCCACGCTTAAGCGCGACCTCAGAAAAATTACGCTTGATAGCGATGCGCCAAGCTCGTCGCAGCCAGATGAATGCCATTGGAAACAGAGCAAGGAACAACAACCAATTCATCGCCACGCTGATATCAAATTTCATGGGCACTCCAAAAAAAACCCCGCCTGTATTCGGCGGGGTCCATGTTACACGCAGTCCAAGCTGCTTTAATTATGCGTGTGCGCCGTCCACCGCCTTGGATCCGCGGGGAGTACGAACATTCTCCACCAGGTGCTGGATGTGTTCAGGCGGTTCTTTAGTAACTTTGTCCACCAGAAAGGCTACGAAAAAGTTAATCATAGCACCCACCCCGCCGAACGCTTCAGGTGTGATCCCGAAGAAACTGTTGGCGCCACCGATCGTGTCAAGATATTCCGTGCCTTTTATGAAAAAGATCCCCTTGTGTGCAAACACATAGAACAAGGTAACGAAGAGGCCTGACAACATACCGGCAATCGCACCTTCCTTGTTCATCTTCTTGCTGAAGATCCCCATCATGATGGCAGGGAACAATGAACTAGCGGCAATACCAAAGGCCAGTGCCACCGTTCCCGCGGCAAATCCGGGCGGATTCAGCCCTAAATAACCTGCGACGAGGATGGAACATGCCATGGCAACTTTACCTGCCATCAACTCACCCTTTTCGCTGATACCGGGGATGAATATACCCTTAACCAGATCATGCGAAATTGCGGAAGAAATCGCCAGCAACAAGCCCGCAGCAGTAGACAACGCAGCGGCCAAACCACCAGCTGCTACCAACGCAATAACCCAGTTGGGCAACAAGGCGATCTCGGGGTTGGCTAGCACGATGATGTCGGCATTTACCGTCAATTCGTTGCCCTTCCAACCAGCCTCATCCATCTTGGCCTTGGCTGCTTCATTCGTGGTCTTGTCATTGTAGTACTGGATGCGTCCATCGCCGTTCTTGTCCTCGAACTTCAGTAGGCCAGTCATTTCCCAACGCTTCATCCAGTCGGGGCGCTGCTCATATTCAATCGCAACGTCCTTAGCATAAACGTCCGTGTTCTCCATCACAACTCCTGGAGTGATGGTACGAATCAGGTTCGTCTTGGCCATCGCCGCAACTGCAGGTGCAGTCGTGTAAAGAATCGCGATGAATACGAGCGCCCAACCAGCTGAAGAACGTGCAGCGGCAACTGTTGGAACGGTAAAGAATCTCATGATGACGTGAGGCAGGCCTGCGGTACCAATCATCAGCGAGAAGGTATAGACGAACATGTTGAGGGTGCTGCCCGCTGTGGACGTTGTGTACTTGCCAAAGCCGAGATCAGTGACCACCTGATCAAGCTTTGCCAGCAGTGACACGTCCTGCCCGGTCAAACTGGAACCCAAGCCAAGCTGAGGAATGGGGTTACCGGTCAATTGCATCGAGATAAAAATTGCCGGAATGGTGTAGGCGAAGATCAGCACGATGTACTGCGCTACCTGGGTGTAAGTGATGCCCTTCATACCACCGAAAACCGCATAGGTGAACACAACGGCCATACCTACGTACACACCAGTCTCCTTTGTAACACCAAGGAAGCGCGAGAACGCTACGCCGACGCCGGTCATCTGGCCGATAATGTAGGTAAGCGAAGCCACCAACAAACAGAGTACTGCTACAGTAGCGGCGGACTTCGAGTAGTATCGATCGCCAATGAATTGCGGCACGGTGAACTTGCCGAACTTGCGCAGATAAGGCGCCAGCAAGGTGGCCAGCAATACATACCCGCCGGTCCAGCCCATCAGGAACAATCCACCGCCATAACCCATGTTGGAGATCAAACCCGCCATGGAGATGAAAGAAGCGGCAGACATCCAGTCCGCCGCTGTGGCCATGCCGTTCAATCGAGGGCTTACTCCCCCACCGGCTACGTAAAACTCACTGGTAGTACCAGCACGCGCCCAAATGGCGATACCGATGTATAGTGCAAAACTTGCACCCACCACCAAATAGATAGTTGTTTGCAGATCCATGCTACCCCCTTATTTATTCATGAACGTCGAATTTACGATCGATCTCACCCATCTTCTTGGCATAGACAAAAATCAACGCCACAAAAATGTACATGGATCCTTGCTGGGCGAACCAGAAGCCCAGCGGGTAGCCTCCCAAGTATATGTTGTTGAGCAGGTCGGCAAACAAAATGCCGGCACCAAAAGAGACCAAGAACCAAACTGCCAGTATCTTGGTCAACAAACCCAAAGTGGCCTTCCAATAGGCCTCACCACTTTTTTCCATAGCTGTTCTCCTCTTTTATTATTGCAATCGAATCGAAACAATATATCTCGGATATGCTCAACTTGAGATTGGCAGATTGTATATCAGCTTGAGCAAATTACAAGCAAACAGATAATGTCCTTATGTATCAAATGGCTTTGCTTAATCATCCTTTTCCGCTGTTATCTCTAAAATACCGTTCTAGGCTTCGCAGACCGAAGTAACCGAAAATCGGCACTTGGCGCGCGACTTTGATCGCGATCAACAGCAATTGTGCCGTGGTCAGGGCATCAGCCACTGCATTATGGCGATCCTCATTGCGTATGTTGAAGTTAAGAGCCCAATCGTCCAACCCACGATGTCTGTGCATCAATTCGGGAAACAATGAAGGCATGACATACGCCAAGTCCAGCCAAGGATGCTTAAAGGAAATACCCAGGTATTCGCGCATGGCACGCCGGATCATGGTTTCGTCAAAGGTTACATGAAATGCAACCACCGGATCCTTGCCAAGATACTCTAGAAAAGCAAGCAAGGCATCGACAGGCGATTCTCCTTCGCGCTGGACTGAACCAGAAATACCATGCACCAGAATATTCTCTTTGCGACTACTCTCCCTTTGCTGCAATACAACATAGAAACTATCCGCCAACACGATGTGGCCGTTCACAACCGCGACAGCGCCGATGGATATGAGCGTATCTTTCATCAAGTTCAGACCAGTGGTCTCAACGTCCAACACAACGCACCGGGAGTTATCAAAAGTCGATTTCTGGCTGATTATTGGCAATTTATGCCATGCAGACAATCGCCTTGCCTGTTCCGGTTCTAGATTCGGCCTTGTCGCAAACCAGCGTTGTAGCAATGCCTTCAAAGTTGATAATCCAAAGACAGTTTGAGCTGTATCTTGCGTGCCTGTCGAAAAGCTTCTTTTAGGATGCGCCGATCGAGGTCATTCAATTCACTTGGATTGATCAGGTTATCCAGTTCGGCATCACTTCGTAATTTTCCTTCATCATAATGATGACGCAACCTCAGCATCTGAATGAATAGAAAAGCATTGATCCAGGCTTCCGCTTCGTGAACCGGTATGTGCAAATCGGCTGCGCTCAAGCGTAGGCGCTGTATGGTGCTGGTTTCGATTACACCGGTTGCTAGACTGAAAATACGTGCCGCATCAACAAAAGGAATCAGGCCGTTGATCTTGAGGTCAAGGCGGCTCGATTCATTCAGCACGAAATCGCGCACCAACCCCAGCGGAGGACGGTTGCGTATTGCATTTGCAGCCATCTGGTGAAGAAAGCGGGAATTCCCGCTAGCTAATTGTGCAAGCCAGTTGCGTAGCTCTTCAGCAAGACGGTGCTGTCCAGCCAGTGCACGAAAGTCAAAAAATATAGAAGAGTGCAACAAGGCTTCCATTGATCCCTTGTCCACCCAATCAGCAAAAATGGCTTTCCATTCATCCATAGAGAGGCACCATTTCGGGTTTGAAGCCATTATATTGCCTTTACATAATGGAAAACCACATCGTGCCAAAGCCTGGTTTATTCGCAACGCGACTGGCAACAACTGTGTTCGTACCTGATCAGGTGTCATGCCTTTCGGCACGTTGAATAACAGCGCGTTATCTTGATCGGTGTTCAAAGTCTGCTCATAGCGTCCGCCGGAACCCATCACCAGCCAGCAGATGTCCTCACACAGCGGTGTGTCCTGCAGACCGGATGACTGGCACTCCAACTCAATCAGGCGTTCAGCTAGCAGATCGTTGAGCGTCGAAATGAACAATGTCAATTGCTCTGCCGCAACACCCTGAGCCATCATGTTATGTGTCAGCGTATGAATGTCCTTGCTAAGCGCCACTAACGCTTCCACATTCTCGGCTTGACGCAATGCGCCGCTGATTTGACGCAGCCCGACTCGTTGTAGAGAGAATAGATCGCGTTCGGATAAAATCCCCTGCAGAACGCCATCATTGCCAGTCACAAGCACATGACGAAAGCCAGCGCGCGCCATAGACATTGCTGCCTCGTAGGCGGGAGCGTTCGGTGGGAGTGATACCGGATCTGGGCTCATCACTTCGGAGATAGGACGCTCGATAGACACGCCTGGCAACACCACTCGACCCAGCAAATCATGCAGGGTAAAGATGCCCAATGGCCTGTTCGACCCATCCACAACCACCATCGAACCTACACTTGCTTCGTGCATTATCCCTAATGCTTTACGAAGCGTTGTGTCCGGTGCACAGGCAACCGGTGCATGGCGAATAACGGACGAGAGGGAGCTGGAAAGTGATTGCTGCTCTGTGGCTGCCTGCGCAAACTGTGCCTGCATCGCCTGGTTCGACTGATCGAACAAAGCTGCGAGCCGGCGTGTGCAAAAATCCTTGAACACTAGCGACAATTCAATCAATTCGTGAAAATCGCCTGAACTCAACTCAAAGCAGAAAACATCTTCTGCGGCACGGTACACTGACGTTACCGCTCGCTTTGCCAGCAAAGCGCCCACTGGAAAAGTCTCGCCTTGATGCAACTCGAAAACAGCATCATCGATGCTGCCCTGACGCGCTCCCTCAACCAACCCCTGCTTGATGATGAAACATCGTTCTACCTTGCCTTGAGCGGGTTCGACAAGCACCTCGCCTTTCGCGTAATAGGCCAAACTCAAATGTTCGAGCAACCACAGCAGATGTTCGTGCTCCATGCGATCAAAAGGCGCGTGGCTGGAAAAGAACGACAATTGTGACGCGTGGATCGCACTCAAGGTATAGCCCCTATATTTTCTCAGCGATGGTATATTATAGCCGCACTACAATTCCCAAATCTGCCATGCAATTCATCAATCCAACCTCCGATGAAATCAGCTGCCTATTACGAGAGGTACACAGCATTGCCGTAGTGGGACTGTCACCCAACCCTGCCCGGCCCAGTTTTCGGGTAGCGCAAGGTTTACAGGGGTTTGGTTACCGCATTATTCCGGTTCGCCCCATGATTACAGAAGTATTGGGCGAAAAGGCATTTCCAGACTTGGAAAGTCTCCCAGAAATTCCAGATATCGTTGACGTATTTCGCGCTTCAGAACATGTCCCAGCGATTGTTGAGAGTTGCATAAAATTAGGCATTAAAAATCTTTGGCTGCAAGAAGGGGTTGTTAACGAAGATGCAGCGAACCGCGCCCTTAATGCAGGAATCACGGTGATAATGGATCGTTGTATGTGGCGTGAAGCAGTTCGGTTAGGTGCGCATCCTTCATGAGTCGCATCGATCAGGCAGGATCCGATAAACCACTCAATCGCTGCGCATGGGCAGGAAATGACTTACTGTATCGTCATTATCATGATACTGAGTGGGGTGTTCCGTTGCATGATAGCCGCAGCCTCTTCGAATTCCTGATTCTGGAAGGAGCACAGGCCGGATTGAGTTGGATCACGATCCTGCGAAAGCGCGAAAATTACCGCATAGCATTCGACGATTTTGATCCGGCGAACATTGCCCGCTTCGATGAGGGTAAAATAGCATCCCTATTGAAGAACCCAGGGATCGTACGAAATCGATTAAAGGTAGCTGCAACTGTAACGAATGCCCAGAAGTTTCTGGAAGTGCAGGAAAATTTTGGCAGCTTTGATTCTTTCATCTGGCGTTTTGTCGATGGCAAGCCGAAACAGAACAATTGGCACTCTCTCAAAGACATCCCTGCAAGCACACCTGAGTCGGATGCAATGAGCAAGGAACTTAAACAAAGAGGCTTCAAATTCGTCGGTAGTACAATCTGTTATGCACTAATGCAGGCGACTGGCATGGTCAATGACCATACGACAGACTGCTACAGACATAAAGAATTACGATAAGCCGATCAAATTATGAAAAAACTTGTCCTACTAATGGATATGCGAAGATGCTCTTAAATTTCACCAAAATGCATGGAGCTGGAAATGACTTCGTGGTTCTGGACGGCTTCCGTCAGAATATTGAGCTCAATCCGGAACAGATGCGCTTGCTGGCTGACCGCCACTTTGGGGTTGGCTGCGATCAGATCTTGCTGGTTGAAAAGCCACAGAGTGATGAAGCAGATTTCCGATACCGAATTTTCAATGCCGACGGTGGCGAAGTAGAGCAGTGTGGCAATGGTGCCCGCTGTTTCATGCGTTTTGTTCACGACCAGCAACTCACTTCCAAGCGCGAGATCGTGGTTGAAACAAGCAGTGGCTTGATCATGCCGCGTCTAGAGCAGGATGGGCGTGTTACAGTTGACATGGGTACTCCGATATTCGAGCCAGAAAATATTCCCTTCGAAGAAGGCCATGGAACCGTCAGTGAACCGCTATTTGTAGCTGACGAAACACTCGATATCAGCGTTCTATCGATGGGCAACCCGCATGCAGTCCAGGTTGTAAATGACATCAAGTCAGCTCCGGTGGAAAAGTTTGGGCCATTAATAGAACATCACCAACGCTTTCCAAAACGCGTTAACGTCGGCTTTATGCAGGTTATGGATCGCAGTCATATCATGCTACGCGTTTATGAGCGTGGTTCTGGAGAGACACTTTCTTGCGGCACCGGAGCATGCGCTGCTGTTGTAGCAGGTATCCGTCGAGGCCTACTCGACAGCCCGGTATGTGTCGCGACAAGAGGCGGGACGCTTACCATCTCTTGGGAGAAGGATGGCGCTGCAGTGCTGATGACTGGACCAGCAATCACGGTATTTACTGGCGAAATCAATTTATAGGGGAAACCGATGAGAGAAGAGGATGTCGCACGTTTTCTGCAGGACAACCCGCAGTTCTTTGAAAATCACTCGGACACACTCGCCCAGATCAATCTTGCTCACCCGCATGGTGGTCGCACGATTTCCCTGAGTGAACGCCAGTTGCTGGCTTTGCGTGAGAAAAACAAGGAACTGGAAAAAAAGCTGAGCGAGATGATTTCGTTCGCACATGAAAATGAGGTTTTGCAGCACAAGGTCCATGAATTCATCACAGCGTTGTTTGCAGCCCGCGACCTGGCGACACTTCAGGAAATGATCCCCCGCCTACTTCGTGATATTTTCGCTGTACCCCACTCGGTACTGCGGCTATGGCAACTGGATCCGCCCAGTACCGAAATTCTCACTTTTACAGATGAAATGACCCAACCAGTATGCTTGCACCAGGCCGCCCATGACACTGCAGCATGGTTTGGTGAAATCACCCCAAGCCTTCACTCATATTCCTACCTGCCGTTATATGCTGGAAATGAAACAATCGGTTTGCTGATACTGGCCAGTGAAGACAAACAGCGCTTTTATCCGGGAATGGGCACGGTTTTCCTTCAGCGCATCGCTGAAGGTGTTGAGAGTGCACTACATCCATATCTTGAGCTTCAATCATGAATAACTGATACATATGCCGGAAACCGCCACGCCCAACAATCAATACTTGCGCGGCTACCTTGCTTGGCTTCGCAACGAAAAGCAATATTCCGAGCTTACCGTTGAAAACTACGCTCGAGACCTCAGGCATCTTTTTGATCTTGCTGCCGACACGACGCTTGATCAGCTTAGAATTCACCATATACGTCGCTTCATAGCGCAACTGCATAGCCAGGGTTTGGGTGGTCGTTCCCTTGCACGCATGTTGTCGGCGTGGCGCGGATTTTTCACTTACCTGATTCGCGACCATGGCCTGACAGACAACCCTTGCGCAGGCTTGCGTGCACCCAAATCACCAAAAAGCCTACCGCAAGCGCTTTCCCCTGACGAGACAATTCGTCTGGTAGAGATTCCGACAGACACTCCCGAAGCTATACGGGACAAGGCAATGTTCGAGTTATTCTATTCCTCAGGGTTGCGCCTCGCGGAACTGGTTAGCCTTGATCCAGCACAGCTTGATATGATCGCAGGCGAAGTACGCGTGACCGGCAAAGGAAGCAAGACGCGCATTGTCCCGCTAGGACAGTATGCCATTGCCGCGCTGAGAAACTGGCTGTCGATACGAGAACAAATCGCCAAGCCTGACGAAACCGCGCTATTCGTAGGTAAACGCGGTCTGCGTATCTCCCCCCGTGTGGTTCAATTACGCTTGGGATATTGGGGTGTCAAGCAAGGTATCACCAGCAAGGTTCATCCGCATCTGCTGCGACATTCATTCGCGACCCATGTACTGCAATCTTCCGGCGACTTACGTGCAGTGCAGGAGATGCTCGGACACGCAAGCATATCCACCACCCAAGTTTATACTCACCTAGATTTCCAATACCTTAGCAAGATTTACGACGACGCTCATCCACGTGCCAAGAAAAAAGCAAAATGAGTAGCCTTGTATTGAAGGCGGGTAAGGAAAAGTCTTTGTTACGCAAGCATCCGTGGATTTTTTCCGGAGCGATCCAGCGCGTGGAAGGCACGCCAAAGAATGGCGACACGGTTCAGGTAATGTCTTCAAATCGCCGCTTTCTGGCCCATGCTGCTTACAACCCCACCTCTAACATCGCCGCCCGGGTATGGTCTTGGGAAGAACAGGAACAGATCAACGCTAAATTCTTCCGCAAGAAGATCAAAGCTGCAATTGCTGCGCGCGATTCGCTTGCGATTGAAAGTTATAGCAACAGCTGGCGCTTGATACATGCCGAATCTGATGGCCTGCCGGGATTAATAGTCGACCGTTATGGCGAAGTACTGGTGATCCAACTAGGCAGTGCCGGGGCTGAACGTTGGAAGGATGTCATCACCGACATCCTCCAGGAACTTTGCAAACCCGCCTGTATCTATGAGCGCTCTGATTCGGATTCGCGCAGACTCGAAGGAATGGAGTTACGGAATGGCATCCTGCGCGGAGAAATGCCGGACAATGTGGCAGTGATCGAGCATGGCTTTCACTTCAGGTTGGATATACAGCATGGGCAGAAAACCGGCTTTTATCTGGATCAACGCGATAACCGCGCACTGACAGAAGCGCTGGCACGCGACAAGGACGTCCTCAACTGCTTCTGCTATACCGGTGGTTTTTCGCTTTATGCTTTGCGCGGCAGCGCTAAATCAGTATTGTCGATTGATACTTCAGCCGAAGCATTGTGCATTGCAACAGAAAATGTATCCAGAAACGGGCTTGATGATGCGCGCGCAAAATGGTTGGAGGCCGATGTCTTCCAAGCATTGCGAAAATTGCGTGACCAAGACCGTAAATTCGATCTGATCATCCTCGACCCACCTAAGTTCGCACCCACAGCGGCATTTGTCGAAAAGGCTGCACGAGGATATAAGGACATCAACCTGCTCGCATTCAAACTGCTCAATCCCGGCGGTCTGCTAGCAAGCTATTCATGCTCTGGTGGCATCAGCACGGATCTGTTCCAGAAAATCATTGCCGGTGCTGCACTCGATGCCGGGGTGGAAGCACAAATAGTTCATCACCTGCATGAGAGCGCTGATCATCCTGTCCTTCTGAGTTTTCCAGAGGGAGCATATTTAAAAGGGTTGGTGCTAAGGGTAGCAAGCTAGTATTCGGATTGTCGGACTAACCGCGAATTCCCTTTGACTAAGGCAGATTAACCATTGGCTTGAATCCCAATTTGCTCTCAATAATCTCTGCGTTACTCCTGGCTTCGCTTTGATTGGAATATGGCCCAATATGTACGCGAACCAAACCATCCCTATTTGTAAGTTTGAATTGCTTGCCATTACCATTTAGCTCGTTTCGCATTTTTTCCAAGTATGCTTCTGCTGCCTCCTGTGTCTTGAATGCGCCAAGCTGAAGGTATATACCTGTATCGCCATTTTCCAAAGGCGTTGTCGTTATGACAGGAGGAGCGGCTACTGCTGAGGCAGGAATGCTGCTCTCCAGGGGAACGCTTTGCACTGTGCTTGCGACTATAGGATTGACACTGACATTGACAGGAATGCTTTCCACCTCAACTTCAGCACTTCCATCACCAATAATGCCCAGCTTATGAGCGGCGGCATAGGATAAATCGATTACTCTGTCATGCATGAATGGTCCTCTGTCATTCACGCGCACCACTACGGATTTCTTGTTTGCAAGATTTGTCACACGAGCATAACTCGGTATAGGTA
>JAHEDW010000023.1 GCA_024641025.1 Gallionella sp. | reverse complement strand
CGATTTTTCGTCAATTCATTGTTTGCTCTGACATTTGGTAGAAACGTCAGCGCAAAAAAAAGCACGCCGAGGCGTGCTTTTGTATTGCTTGAGCAGGAAGGTTTAACGGGTGTTGCCGTTGTTTCCCCGTCCAAGCGCATAACTTGGTCGGTCGCCGTGTCGGCGTGGTGCGCTGTTTCCGCCGCGATTGCCAAAGCTACGGTCCTGGCTGCGGGGTTGTTGACCTTGGCCGCCAAAACCTTGGTTGCGGTTTGCACCGCCGAACCCCTGGGTATGGCGATGGCCTTCCTTGTTGCCGTCATGACTATGACGGCTGTCAGGTGCACGATGGTGGAAACCAGCGCCACCATTGTTACCGTTGCCGGTGAAGGCGGAGCTGCGATTGCCGCCAAAGCCTCCGTTGCGGTTGTTTCCGAAGCCGCCGCCATTACGGTTAGGAGCCCCGTTGCCGCGTGGACGGTCCGAAGCGGAACCGGTACGCAACTTGTATTTAGGCTCCAAACCTTCAATGGTATGCATCTTGATGTTTTGTTCGGTGTAGCGTTCGATGCGTTTGAGCAATATCGCATCGCGGTTGGATGCGAATGAGATAGCGATACCGGATGAACCGCCGCGACCGGTACGACCGATTCGGTGCACGTAGTCTTCAGCGAACTTCGGCAGGTCGAAATTGATTACGTGAGAGATTCCACGAACGTCAAGTCCGCGAGCGGCCACGTCGGTTGCGACCAGGACGCGCACATTGCCATTGCGCATGTTCAGCAGGGTGCGGTTGCGCTCACGCTGGCTCATGTCGCCATGCAAGGCCGCGACCGAAAGGCCTTGTGCGGACAATCTGTCTGCCAACGAGTCAGCATCGCGTTTGGTAGCGGTAAATACCAGTGCCTGGTTCATGTCCACATCTGTAAGCAGATGGCTGAGCAACTTGTTCTTGTGAGCCACGTCATCGGCGAACATCATGCGCTGCTCGATGTTTTCATGCTTGTCCTTGGTTGCCGAAACGGAAATTCGCATGGGATCCTTAAGCAGGCGAGAAGCCAGGTTTCCGACGACACCATCCAATGTCGCAGAGAACAGCAATGTCTGGCGTGTCTTTGGCGTTGCCTGGGCGATACGCTCGACATCGTCGACGAAGCCCATGTCCAGCATGCGATCAGCTTCATCAAGGATAAGGACTTCCAGGCGCGAGAAATCGATACGGCCGCGTTCAATGTGGTCGATCAGACGGCCAGGTGTTGCAACAAGGATATCCACGTAGTTGGACAGCAGGCGGTTCTGCACCGGGTATGGCATGCCACCCAGAATACTGATGATCTTGAAGCGCATGTTCTTGCCGTACTTGGTCGCGGCATCGCAAACCTGCTGTGCCAACTCGCGAGTAGGTGTCAACACCAGCACGCGCGGACCCTTGCCAGGCATTGCAGAGGGAGTTGCAAGGCGATTGAGTACGGGGAGGGTGAAAGCAGCGGTCTTGCCGCTGCCGGTCTGTGACGAGGCCATCAGGTCCCTGCCGGCCAGGATCTCTGGAATAGCTTGGGCTTGGATAGGTGTAGGTTCAGTGTAGCCGGTATCGGCGATCGCCTTGAGTATGTTGGCGTTTAAATTCAGACTTGCAAAAGACATTAAGTTTCCTTTTTAATATTCACTGGGATTTCAACTCGCAAGCCAAGACTCCAGGCGACACGTGGTTGAAAGTAACCGCATGCCAAATCGAGTTTGACCTATGAACTTGAAAGTTCCCAAGTGTGAGCGCAGGAGGTGATACAGCCCGATGTTCGGGGAGGAGGTCAACCGGCGCATAAAACATCGTTGCTAACCGGAAAACCCTGGAAAATCTTGTGGGTCTTTTAGACAGGCGCGAATTGAATACGCGCGAGAGATAGGTCAGAAAACGATGAACCAATGCCGCATCAATTGCGGCAAGGGGCGCATTATACGTAGGGAAAAAATAAAAGCCAGCAATAAATTATCATGCCTCGCCTTGTGCTAGAATGCGCGCCCTTTTCACTAAGCTAGGCTGTATTCATGTCCCGCAAGTTACGCAACATCGCTATTATCGCCCACGTTGACCACGGCAAGACCACCCTGGTAGACAAACTGTTAAGCCAGGCCGGTTCCTTTGCTTCTCATCAGCACGTCGCCGAGCGAGTGATGGACAGCAATGACCTGGAAAAAGAGCGTGGCATCACGATCCTGGCAAAGAATTGTGCAGTGGATTACCAGGGAGTACATATAAATATCGTTGACACACCGGGTCACGCCGACTTCGGTGGTGAAGTGGAGCGCGTGCTGGGAATGGTGGATGGCGTATTGCTGCTGGTTGATGCAGTTGAAGGACCGATGCCACAGACGCGTTTTGTTACCAAGAAGGCGCTGGCATTGGGATTGCGTCCGATCGTCGTGATCAACAAGGTGGACCGGCCTGGGGCACGTCCGGATTGGGTGATCAACAAGACCTTCGACCTGTTCGACAAACTCGGTGCGACCGAAGAACAGCTTGATTTTCCGGTAGTGTATGCCTCGGCCTTGAACGGTTATGCAACGCTCGATCTGTCAGAGCCTAGCCCGGATATGCGCCCGCTGTTCGATACAGTATTGAAGAGTGTGCCAGCGCCATCGGCTGCAGCCGTGGATGAACCGCTGCAATTGCAGATCTCGGCACTGGACTATTCCAGCTTTGTAGGGCGTATCGGCGTAGGTCGAGTTCGTCGCGGCCGTATCAAGCCTGGTCAGGACGTGATGGTCATGAACGGGGATAAGCCCCCTAAACGCGCGCGCGTCAACCAGGTACTAGGCTTTCGTGGTATCGAACGCATCCAGCTTGATGAAGCACAGGCAGGTGACATAGTCCTGGTCAACGGCATAGAGGAAATCGGCATAGGTGTGACGATAGCCGACCTGAACAAGCCTGAGGCCTTGCCGATGCCCAAGGTTGACGAACCGACATTGACAATGAATCTGATGGTGAACACTTCACCTTTGGCTGGGCAGGAGGGCAAGTTTGTGACCAGTCGCCAGATTCGTGACCGATTGAACAAGGAGTTGCTGGTTAACGTTGCTTTGCGCGTCGAAGATACCGATGAGGCAGACGTATTCTTGTTGGCAGGCCGAGGTGAATTGCACCTGACCATCCTTCTGGAGAACATGCGCCGCGAGGGGTTCGAGATGGGTGTGGGCAAGCCGCGTGTGGTATATCGCGACATCAACGGTGAGAAATGCGAGCCATTCGAGGTGCTGACCGTTGACGTGGAAGACACCAACCAGGGTGCAGTCATGGAAGAGTTGGGACGTAGGCGCGGCGATCTTCAGGATATGCAGCCGGATGGTCATGGACGGGTCCGGATTGAATACCGCATTCCTGCACGCGGACTGATCGGTTTTCAATCGGAATTCATGACACTGACGCGTGGCACAGGCATCATGGCGCATGTGTTCGATGATTATGCACCGGTCAAGGCAGACATGCCTGGGCGGCGCAATGGCGTACTGATCTCCGCGGAAAACGGTGAGGCTGTTGCTTACGCGCTGTGGAAACTGGAAGATCGCGGCCGCATGTTTGTATCCCCTGGTGACAAGCTGTATGAAGGCATGATCATCGGTATTCACAGTCGTGACAATGATCTGGTTGTCAACCCGATCAAGGGCAAGCAGCTGACCAACGTGCGAGCATCGGGCACAGATGAAGCAGTCCGGTTGACGCCCCCGATTCGTTTGACACTCGAATCAGCCGTCGAATTTATCGATGATGATGAACTTGTGGAAGTCACACCACAATCGGTTCGCATCCGCAAACGCTTTTTGACCGAAAATGAGCGCAAGCGCGCGGCAAGAAACATGTAATCTCTCGACCTGCCGAATGGATAAACGCCGTGCAGTGCTATACTGCACGGCGTTTTTTTTGGTCTTCGTTTTACGCTATGTTGGAAATCGTCACTGTCGTGTTGCTTTCTCTGGTCCTGATCGCTTTGATATTTCTTGCGGTTCGGGTGATTGCGCTTGCCAGATTGCAGTCAGGACAGCCAGAAGCATTGATGCGCGTGCTGGAAGAAAAGCATCGCCTGATGCTGGGCGACTTGCATGAAGGCTTGAACCGTCAGGGTGACCGCATGGCCCAGGTTACACTTGAAAGTTCTGAGCGATTACGCGAAATCGTGTCTCAAGAACTCAAGCTCGCGCGTGAGGCAATGCAAGCCTTGCAACTTGCCCAACACGATGCCCTTTCGTCAACCCGTGAAGAATTACTGAAGCAACTTGTGATTCAGGGACGCGCCGACCAGGAATTGATCCAGTCTACGATGAAAAGAAGCACGGAGTTGCTGACACAGACGATAGAGGGTTTGACCAAGAGCACCGATGCGAGACTGGAGCAGATTTCCGGCAAGGTTGCTGAACGCCTGGATGAGGGATTCAAAAAAACCAACGAAACCTTTGCCAACGTGATGGCGCGCCTTGCCACCATAGACGAAGCACAAAAGAAGATCGATGGACTCACGACCAACGTTGTGAGCCTGCAACATCTGCTTGGCGACAAGCGTTCGCGTGGGGCGTTCGGGGAAGTGCAACTTGAGGGCTTGGTGCGCAATATCCTTCCGCCGGATGCATATTCCTTCCAGGCAAAACTCTCGAATGGCAATCGCGTGGATTGCTTGCTGGATCTTCCGCCGCCTACCGGAAAGGTTCCGGTGGATGCCAAGTTTCCCCTCGAAAACTATCACCGCATGCTGGATCAGGATCAGTCAGAGTCGGACAAGCTTGCAGCACGCAGACAGTTCAAGTTGGATATCAAGAAGCATATAGAGGATATCAGCCAGAAATATCTGATTCGCAATGAGACCTCAGATGGTGCGGTGATGTTCGTGCCAGCCGAAGCGGTGTTCGCCGAGATCCATGCCTATCACGCGGATCTGGTCGAATATGCCATGCAAAAACACGTATGGATAGTTTCCCCTACCACGTTGATGGCAGTGTTGAACACCGCACGCGCAGTGATGAAAGACGTGCAGATGCGCGAACAGGTTCACATCATCCAAAGTGAATTGGGCAAGCTGGCAGTGGATTTTCGCCGCTTTGATGAACGCATGAAAAAGCTTGCGGAGCACATTCGCCTTGCAAACAAGGATGTTGACGATGTGCAGATCAGCAGCCGAAAAATCTCAGAGCAATTTGCCCGGATAGAAGCGGTAGATATGCAAGTCGAAGCGTCTCAGGACATGACGCACGACAAACTAAATTAAGCAAATTTCTCGATACAATGCGCCAAAAGACAAAATATTCAGGCAAAATCCCATTAATCAAAAGAAAAAAGTTTCGCGGAAATAATTAATGTTGCAAAACTCAATTGATTGCCACATCAAGATAGCATGCATGAAGAAATTCATAAGGTGCATGCTGTTGATGGTTGCGCTGACTTTTATTTCTGTAGCAACCCTGTTTGAAAGTACCAGTCTGGCCAATGCTGAGACTGTTGTTGCTGCATCAACCAATATTCCTGCAGTGCTGGGTTCAGCCAGCGTATCGCTGACTGAAATAAACTCACCCGTAAAGGCTAACGGCAAACTGAGCATCAGCGACGAGGACAATCCCCCGAGATTCGTCGCCCAGAAAAATGTCACGGGCAATTACGGTACTTTCAGTATTAATGTTGCCGGCACATGGAGCTATGTAGCCAGTAGTCCTTTAGATCAACTCAATGTTGGCAAGAGTGTCAGCGACAGTTTCACCGTGGCCAGTGTTGATGGAACCACCACCACGGTGCAGATAACAATCAATGGCAGTAATGACGAAGCCATTCTTGGTAGTGCCAACGTGGTTCTGACTGAAACTGATGAAGTCCTCCGCACCGGCGGGACCCTGAGCATCCGGGATGTTGACAGCCCCGAGACTTTTTTAGCGCAGAGCAACGTCAAGGGTACTAACGGCACCTTCAATATCGACTCTGACGGTGCATGGGCCTATGTTTCAAGTACCCCGCTTGACGAACTGAAGGCGGGCGAGAGCGCCACCGATAGTTTTCCAGTGGTAAGTTCGGATGGCACCTCAACAGTCGTGGTAGTCACGATCAAAGGCAGTAATGATCCAGCGATCCTGGGATCAGCAAACGTGACCCTTTCGGAATCCAACGAACCTTTGAGCAGTAGTGGTACGTTGAGCATCCGTGACGTGGATAGTCCGGAGACCTTCCAGGCAAAAAGAAATATCAAGGGAAAATTCGGCACTTTCAATATAGATACTGCCGGTGCTTGGAACTATGCCACGAACGGTGCCCTCGATAAATTGGGTGAGGGCCAGCGTGTTGACGACACCTTTGCTGTCTCAAGTTCAGATGGTTCGGAAACCAGTGTACTGATCACCATCAACGGCACCAACGATCCTGCCGTGCTCGACGCGCCCAGCGTTACCCTGAAAGAAACCAACGAGCCGCTCAAGGCTTCCGGCAAAGTGAACGTCCGAGATGTGGACAACCCAGACACCTTCGTTGCACAAGGCGATGTCAAGGGCAAGTACGGCACCTTCGGTATCGATTCTTCTGGTCGATGGAACTTCGTTGCCAATAGTGCCTTTGATGAACTTAGTGAAGGCGAGAGCATCAGCGACAACTTTTCAGTTCTAAGCGATGACGGGACAGCAACTTCAGTTACGGTCATCATCAACGGCACGAACGATCCTGCCAAGCTTGGCGCCCCGATTGAATCCGTGCAAGAGGCCAATGAGCCGCTCAGGATATCCGGCAAGGTGAGCATATTTGACCCGGACAACCCCGAGACCTTCGAGGTGCAAAGCGATGTCAATGGCAAGAACGGTTCATTCAGTATCGATTCAGCGGGGGCATGGACCTACGTTGCCAACAGTGCTTTTGATGAGCTCAATGAAGGCAAGAGCTTAAGTGATAAATTCATGGTTCGGAGCGCTGATGGCACGAAGTCTTCGGTAACAGTCATCATCAACGGCACCAACGATGCCGCAATATTGAGTACGGGTGAGGCTTCTCTTGTCGAAACCAATGCCCCTTTGAGTGCATCAGGCGCACTGACCATTAGTGATGTGGACAGTCCGCCGACTTTTTTGGCAAACAGGAGAATCACGGGTAAATATGGCACATTGAGTATCGACAGCAAGGGTGGCTGGAAGTATGTGACCAACGGTGCCTTGGACGAACTCCAGCAGGATCAGACTGTCGTAGACACCATTGCGGTCTTCAGTTCTGATGGAACAGGTACGACGGTTAAAATCACGATCACTGGCACGAATGATCCCGCTATTCTCGGTTCAGCCAAGTCAGTCTTGTCCGAAACGAATGAGCCGCTGAGTACAAGTGGTACATTAACCATCAAAGACGTTGATAGCCCGGAAACCTTTGTTGAGCAGACCAATGTCATTGGAACAAACGGCACATTCAGCGTCGACGCTGGGGGTAATTGGAAATATGTTGCGAACACTCCCTTCGATGAACTCAATGTCGGGGACAGCATCAGTGACAGTTTTACGGTATCAAGTGCTGACGGTACAGAAACCAAAGTTGAAGTTACCATCAAGGGTACCAACGATCCAGCTGTTCTGGGGGCGCCGGCGGTTGTCGTAGATGAGACCAATGAGCCGTTGAAACTCTCAGGAACGTTGAGCATTCGTGACCCAGACAGCCCTGAGACCTTCGAGGTTCAGAGCAATGTCAAAGGGAAGTACGGCGCTTTCAGCATCGACTCGGCGGGGGCATGGAAATACGATGCGAACAGCGCTTTCGATGAACTCAATGTCGGTAAAAGCATCAGCGACACTTTTACTGTATCGAGTGCCGACGGTACAAAATCCAAAGTTCAATTCACCATCAATGGTGTCAATGATCCTGCGATCTTGAGTTCGGCAACAATCGCATTAGATGAAACCAACGAACCGTTAAAAACAGCCGGCAAGCTGGATATAAGTGATGTTGACAGTCCTGAGAAGTTCGTGGAGCAAAGCAACTTCAAGGGAACCTATGGCACCTTCAATGTCGATGCAACAGGCAAATGGACATATGTGGCAAACAGCGCTTTCGACGAACTCAACGTTGGGCGAAGTATCACTGACAATTTTTCCGTATCGAGTGATGACGGCACGCAGACACACGTCAAGGTAACCATTAATGGTACGAATGATCCGGCAATTCTGGGTTCGGGTTATGAATTATTGACGGAATCAAATGAGACGCTGACAACCAGCGGTACGCTGAGCATACGAGACGTAGACAATACGCCAACCTTTGTTGTTCAAGAGAAAGTAAAGGGGAAAACTGGCTTTTTCAGTATCGACGCAACGGGAAAATGGACTTATGTGTCAGACGGTTCGCCTGACTGGATCAGTGAGGGGCAGACCGATGGCGATATCTTTAACATATCGAGTTCCGATGGCACCATGACCGCTGTTCAAGTCGCCATCAAGGGAACCAACGACCCCGCGATCCTGGGTTCAGCTTCGCTGGTTCTGGATGAAACCAACGAACCGCTTAAGCCAACGGGAAAATTGAGCATAAAGGATGTGGACAGTCCAGAAACCTTCGTGGTACAGGATCAGGTCAAGGGCACCAATGGCACATTCAGCATCGATGCATCCGGTCAATGGATCTATGTGGCAAACAGTGCATTTGACGAAATGAACATTGACAAGAGTGTCAGCGATGGTTTCACGATATCCAGTTCAGATGGGACGCTCACATCAGTTCACGTCACAATCGTAGGAACCAATGACCCGGCAGTTATTACTGTACCCAGGGTGTTACTGAAAGAAACCAACGAAGCACTGAGAGCTACGGGCAAGGCGGGTATCTATGACGTGGACAGTCCGGAATACTTTCTGTCACAGCGGAATGCAGGAGGTAAGTATGGCACATTCAGCATCGATGCTGAAGGCGCCTGGGTTTTTGCAGCTAACGAAGCATTCGATCGGCTCGGGGCTGACCAAAGCATCAGTGACAGCTTCAAGATAACCAGTGCGGATGCAACTTCTGCTGACGTTCTGGTCATCATCAACGGCAGCAATGATCCGGCCAGCCTAGGTTCGCCCGATGTGATCCTGAGAGAGACCAATTCTCCCAGGATTGCGAGAGGCAAGCTTAACATCATTGATCTGGATAGCCCGATGTCCGTCGTGGCGCAGAGCGATGTCAAGGGCAAGAATGGCACTTTCAATATCGACAATTCAGGTCGGTGGAGCTATGTCGCGAGAAGCGCCTTCGACGATTTGGAAGAAGGGCAGAGTGTCAGTGATAGGTTCATCGTGGTCAGCAAGGATGGTACATCCTCCTCTGTTCATGTCACGATTCAGGGTAGCGAGGAAAGCAAGTTTGATGGAGGTTGGTTTGGTCTCAAAGCGGGCCTTAACCATTCTAATCTGAATGGAATGGAATCCAGAGATGCCTTTACTTATGGTATTGAGGAAGGTACCACGTGGAAGTTGGGCGTCCTTCAACTTGGGATATACGGTTCACTGGAATTTAATAATACTGCTTCAGGACCGGTAAACTATGGAAGCAATGTGATTACCTTTGGTACCAAGCTGGGCTTACCGTTAGGCAATTGGCAACCCTATGGCAAACTAAGCATGGCGCGCACCAATGGCAGTGAAGCTGCCAATGACATCGGCGCTAGTCATGTCGGTCATGCAGTTGGCCTCGAATACAAAATTGGAGAGAACGTGAGCATCACAGGGGAGTATTCGAGTTCGTATGGTGACACCTTCAAGGACGGTGTCGAGAATAAGCTTAGGAACAAAAACATTACCCTCGGCTTGAATTTCTATTTTGGCGTTAGCGCGCCGATTTTCGAACGAGCACCTGACGTTGCGCCAGCGCCAGTTTCTCAATCGATAGTGGAACCACCCACTTCTGATGAACTGGATATTGAGCCATCCTTCGGACCCAAACCGACGCCTGCACCTAAGCCCGAACCTGAAGCTACGCCAAGTTTCGTTCCATCATTTGGTCCCGCGACTGAACCTGAAACGGCACCGAAGCCTGCATCTGAGATTAATCCCGCTTTCGTCCCAGCATTTGGATCTGCACCTGTAACTGAACCGGCACCGAAGCCAGCAGCAAAGCCAGCCCCTGAGCCGGCTTTTGCGCCAGCATTTGCACCAGCAACGGAGCCTGAGCCGGCTACTGAGCCAGCGCCTGATACAGCGCCAACCCAGGAAACTAAACCAGCGTTCACCCCAGCTTTTGCTCCTGCTCCCGCACAGTAGGAACAGGACAAAAAGCACTCAAAGTGCCGGCTTTTCCAGTTGCCGGCAAGGAAGGTTATAAAGTTAAGGGGTTGCGCTTCAAGGCGGGTTGTAACACCAATCATACACAGGAAGGCTCACGACAAGATTATTGATGGTCTCCGTTGGAAAACCCCCTGATTTTTTGCCGATAAACAAGTGTGCATCACGATGGTAAGATGCGCCAACTCAATAATTACAATTCAAGATGATGAAGTTGGCAATTGCGCAATTCAATTGCGTATTAGGCGATCTGACTGGCAATGTGGCAAGGATATTGCGGTATGCCGAACAGGCCAGAATACAGGGGGCGCAATTGTTATTGACCCCAGAGCTCGGCCTGTGCGGTTATCCCCCGGAGGACTTGCTGCTGCGCGAAGGTTTCCTTCAGGCGTGTGAGCGCGCTTTGCATGAACTTGCCGCCAAGACCAATGGCATTTCAGTCGTCGTTGGTTATCCACATCAACATCACGGCAAACTCTACAACGCTGCTGCACTTCTCCAACATGGAAGTGTTGCTGCGATTTATCTCAAGCATGAATTGCCCAATTATTCGGTGTTCGATGAGGAGCGATATTTCGATCATGGCTCCGAACCACTCCTGTTCGAGATCGAGGGGATTCGATTTGCAATCAACATCTGTGCTGATATATGGAAACCGGACGCTGCCCGGCGCGCGCGTGAAGCTGGTGCCCAGGTACTTTTGGTGATGAATGCTTCACCCTATGCCATCGACAAGCAGGCATCCCGCTATCTGACAATTCGAGAACGAATTTCCGAAACAGGTATGGCAATGATTTATGCCAACATGGTCGGAGGGCAGGATGAATTGATTTTTGATGGCGGTTCGTTTGCTATGGACAGTCAAGGCAACCTGACCGCGCAGGGTCGGTACTTTGAGGATCAGTTGTTGATGCTGGAGATCCAGGATCGGTTGCGACCGGTCGGGGGTATGGCAGACGAATTGAGCATGGAGGCCAGTGTCTATCGCGCGTTGTGCCTTGGCGTTCGAGATTACATAGAAAAAAACCGGTTTCCTGGTGTGTTGCTCGGTTTGTCTGGGGGTATCGACTCGGCCTTGACTCTGGCCGTTGCCGTGGATGCACTGGGTGCAGGCAAGGTACGTGCAGTGATGATGCCTTCGCCTTACACTGCTCAGATTAGCCTGGATGACTCTCGCAAGATGGTCAAGACCCTTGGCGTACGGTATGACGAGTTGGCGATCGAACCGATATTCCTGAGCTATCTGGAGTCTCTGAAATCCACATTTGCTGGAAGTGTAGTTGATACCACCGAAGAAAATCTGCAAGCACGCATCCGTGGTAACTTGCTCATGGCGCTATCTAACAAATTCGGGTCTTTGGTATTGACGACTGGGAACAAATCCGAAATGGCGGTCGGGTATGCCACACTCTATGGTGATATGGCAGGGGGTTTTGCTGTATTGAAGGATGTCAGCAAGACACTGGTATATCGCTTGGCAAATTATCGTAACACGTTGGGTCAGGTAATTCCTGAGCGCATTATCACACGGGCGCCAAGCGCCGAGCTACGCCCTGACCAAACAGACCAGGACAGCTTGCCTCCTTATGATGTGCTCGATGCGATCATGGCCTGTTATGTCGAACAAAATCTCGCAATCCCTGAAATAATTGAAATGGGTTACGATGAGGATGATGTACGCAAGGTTGTGTACCTGATACGTATTAGTGAATACAAGCGCCGCCAATCGGCTGTGGGAGTGCGGATCACTGAACGAAGCTATGGGAAGGACTGGCGGTATCCAATTACGGTACGCTATCAGGAATCGTTTTAACAAAATTCCCTTTGGTCGGGAGTTTTGCTACAATGCGTCGCGTTTTGAGATGGGCTTCGAGCCCGTTTTTTATTTGTGGGCCTTAATTATATGGATGTAGAGAAGCTTGTCGAGACGACGGTAAGCGGCATGGGCTTTGAGTTGGTTGACTTTGAGCGTTCGGGACGCGGGCTGATGCGCGTATTCATCGATAAGCCTGAAGGGATATCGGTAGACGATTGCCAGACGGTAAGTAACCAATTGACTCGACTGTTCCTAGTAGAGAATGTCGATTATGACCGACTCGAAGTCTCTTCGCCGGGACTGGATAGGCCGCTGAAGAAAGAAGCAGATTTCGTGCGTTTTTCGGGACAGAAGGCACAATTAAAGTTGCGTATGCCGATTTCTGGACGCAAGAATTTTTCCGGGATCATCGGTGATGTCAGTAATGGAATATTGCAATTAGATGTTGATGGCAGTCAGGTTTCAATTGAATTGTCGAATTTGGATAAGGCACGTTTAGTGCCGACTTTTTAGTTTTTTTGCCTTTCCCTGATTTTAGTTTGACTTAACAGATCAGGTCCGGGAAGGACCAATGGATAGCCGGAGAATAGTATGAAGAGTGAAATTTTGTTGTTGGTTGACGCCTTGTCGCGTGAAAAGAACGTGGCGAAGGAAGTCGTGTTTGAAGCGCTGGAATCGGCACTCGCTTCTGCGACCAAGAAGCGTTTTGATGGGGAGTCTGATGTACGTGTCGAGATCAACCGCGATACCGGTGAATATGAATCTTTCCGTCGTTGGGAAGTTGTCGATGATGAGACCTTTGAGACTCCTGAACTGCACATCAAGCTGCAAGAGGCTCAAAAGCGCATGCCTGAGATCCAGATTGGAGAATTCATCGAGGAACCACTTGAGTCTATCGATTTTGGACGCATTGGTGCACAGGCAGCCAAGCAGGTCATTTTCCAGAAGATCCGTGATGCCGAGCGCGAGCAGGTATTGGCTGACTTCATGGAGCGCAAAGAGCATCTTGTTTCTGGAACAGTCAAGCGGCTTGAACGCGGCAACGCGATCATCGAGTTCGGCAAGATTGAGGCCTTATTGCCAAGGGACCAGATGATCGCCAAGGAGAATCTGCGTGTTGGCGATCGCGTTAAGGCACATTTGCTTCGTGTGGATCGCAGTGCACGCGGGCCACAGGTGATCTTGTCACGAACATCGCCAGAGTTGCTGGTTAAGCTGTTTGAACTTGAAGTGCCAGAGATCGAAGAAAAGTTGCTGGAGATCGTCAGTGCCGCACGCGATCCGGGATCACGCGCAAAGATCTCAGTTGTTTCGCACGACCCACGCATCGATCCTATTGGTACATGTGTCGGTATGAGAGGATCACGGGTTCAGGGTGTCACCAACGAACTCGCGGGTGAGCGTGTGGATATAATACTTTGGGCAGAGGACCCGGCAACCTACGTCATCAATGCGCTGGCTCCTGCTGAAGTTAGCAGCATCGTTGTGGACGAAGAAAAGCACAGTATGGACGTTGTGGTCGAGGAAGAGAACCTTGCACAGGCGATCGGTCGGGGCGGCCAGAACGTGAGACTGGCTAGCGAACTGACGGGTTGGGAACTGAACATCATGACAGTAGAGCAATCCAGCGAGAAGCATAATGAGGAGTTTTCCAAGACCCGCGAGGTTTTCATGGAAAAGTTGGATGTCGACGAAGAAGTCGCCGATATTCTAGTGCAGGAAGGCTTCAACACGCTTGAGGAAGTGGCGTATGTCCCTCTTGAGGAGATGCTTGAGATCGAATCGTTTGACGAAGCAACAGTCGAAGAGTTGCGCAGTCGTGCACGCAATGCATTGTTGACTGCCGCGATAGTAAGCGAAGAAAAAGTAGAGCACGGCATTGAAGACTTGCTCAAGCTGGAAGGAATGGATGAGCAAACCGCGCGCACTTTGGTTGGCAAGGGAATAACGACACAGGATCAATTGGCTGACCTGGATGTGGATGAGTTAGTGGAGCTTTCCGGAATGGATGGAGAACGCGCCAACACCTTGATCATGACCGCACGCGCACCATGGTTTGCCTGAGTTGGCAAGGATAGGCTAAAGGATAGTAATGGCAAAATTAAATGTAGCGCAATTTGCAACTGAACTGGGATTGCCAGTTGCCTTGCTGCTTGAGCAGTTGAAGGCGGCCGGAATCTCCAAGGATGAAGAAACCAGTCCGTTGACCGAGAAGGACAAGGCGAAACTATTGGAACATCTTCGCCAGGCACATGGTGCAGAAAAACCCGCCAAGAAGATCACGCTGATACGCCGCGAGACAACGGAGATCAAGAAAGCTGACAGTTCTGGACGTGCGCGCACAATTCAGGTGGAAGTACGTAAACGCCGCGTTGTGGCACCAGCGCCTGCTGCCGAAGTGGCAGCACCTGTTCAAGCGCCGACACCGCCCAAGAAAGGCAAGGCAGCAAAGGTTCTGGACGAACAGGAAATGGCTGCGCGCGAGGAGGAAGCTCGTCTACAGGCAGAACTGGCTGCTCGTCAAGCAGCCGAAATACAGGCAAAGCAGGAGCGAAGCAAGCGTAAGACTGTCAAGAAAGAAGCTGAACCAGAGCCAGAGCCAGTCGTTGCAGAAGTCAAAAAAGTCGAAGAGGCTGCGCCAGCAGCAGCGGTCTCCCCAGTCGATCTGGCCGAGGGCACCTTGCACAAGCCTACACCCAAGCCTGGCGACAAGATCGCCAAACCAGGAAAAAAATCTAAAACAGATACCAAGAGCAGTCCTTGGGATGAAAAAGGGCATAAAAAACGCACCCCCGTCAAAACTGGTGAGAAGACTGGAGTCTGGTCATCCCCGGTGCGTGCTCCTCGTCATGACAAGCACCACAAGCAGGCTGTACAGGAAACGGCACATGCGTTTTCATTGCCGACCGAACCTGTGGTTCATGAGGTGGCCGTACCTGAAACCATCACCGTTGCTGAATTGGCACAAAAAATGTCAATCAAGGCATCTGAAATCATCAAGGTATTGATGAACATGGGATCGATGGTCACCATCAATCAGGTGCTGGATCAGGAGACAGCAATGATCGTCGTCGAGGAGATGGGTCATATCGCAAAAGCGGCAAAGCTAGACGATCCGGATGCTTATCTGCTTGATGCGGTCGAGCAGAAGGATGTTGCACTAGAACCGCGTGCACCGGTTGTCACCGTGATGGGTCACGTTGATCACGGAAAGACCTCGCTACTCGATTACATTCGGCGTACCCGCGTCGCATCCGGTGAGGCAGGCGGAATCACACAACATATCGGTGCCTATCACGTCGATACGCCACGCGGCATGGTCACTTTTCTCGATACGCCAGGCCACGAGGCGTTTACTGCGATGCGAGCACGCGGAGCTAAGGCGACCGATATCGTAATTCTGGTAGTAGCGGCAGATGATGGCGTGATGCCCCAGACCAAAGAGGCGATACATCACGCCAGAGCAGGCAACGTACCACTGGTAGTTGCAGTGACCAAGATCGACAAACCTGAGGCTAATGTCGAAAAAGTTAAACAGGAATTGGCAGCCGAAGGAGTTACCCCTGAGGATTGGGGTGGCGACTCCATGTTCGTCGAAGTTTCATCCAAGTCAGGCAAGGGCATCGATCAATTGCTCGAGGGTGTGTTGTTGCAGGCCGAAGTGCTTGAACTCAAGGCACCGCGAGTTTCCCATGCAAAAGGCTTGGTGATCGAGGCGCGTCTTGATAAGGGCAAGGGCCCAGTTGCAACTGTTCTGATTCAATCAGGCACAATGAAGCGCGGTGATCCGGTCCTGGTCGGATCGGTGTTCGGCAAGGTACGTGCAATGCTTGATGAGACTGGGAAAGCAATCAACGAGGCGGGCCCGTCGATTCCGGTCGAGATACAAGGTTTGTCTGAAGTGCCTGCAGCCGGTGAAGAGTTGATCGTATTGGCGGATGAAAAGCGTGCTCGCGAGATCGCGTTGTTCCGACAAGGCAAGTATCGCGGTGTAAAGCTCGCCAAACAGCAGGCTGCCAAGCTGGAAAACATGTTCGACCAGATGGCAGAAGGGGAAGTGCGTACGCTTTCTCTCATCGTCAAGGCCGACGTTCAGGGTTCTGCCGAAGCGATCGCACAATCTTTGCAGAAACTCTCCACCAATGAGGTCAAGGTAAACCTGATCCATGGCGGGGTGGGCGCGATCACAGAATCAGACATCAACCTGGCGCTTGCTTCCAAGGCGATCGTGATCGGCTTCAACACGCGTGCCGATGCGGCTGCGCGCAAGTTGGCTGAAACCACCGGCGTTGACATCCGTTACTACAATATCATTTATGCGATGGTAGACGAGATCAGGGCTGCGCTATCAGGCATGCTTGCTCCGGAAAAGCGGGAAAGCATCTTGGGCATGGTCGAAGTACGCCAAGTATTCACCGTGTCCAAGGTTGGCACGATCGCCGGTTGCTACGTGCTGGAGGGTGTGGTCAGGCGCGGTGCCAAGGTGCGCGTGCTTCGAGACGATGTAGTCATTCATGAAGGCGAACTGGATTCATTGAAGCGCTTCAAGGATGACGTGAAGGAAGTGAAGAGCAATTTTGAGTGCGGTCTGTCAGTGAAAAATTTCAATGACCTCAAGGTGGGCGACAAGCTTGAAGCTTACGAGATCATCGAGGTGGCTCGCGCGCTTTGATGGGAAACTTCGCAAGAACCGATCGCGTTGCCCAGCAGATTCAGCGAGAAATAGCAGAACTGGTTCGCCTGCAGATCAATGACCCGCGCGTGCGATTGGTGACCATCACCGGCGTTGAGGTGGCCGGTGATTATTCCCATGCCAAGATTTTTTTCACCCGCCTTGACGGCAAGCACGATGAAGCGCTAAAAGGCCTGGAACACGCCAGCGGATTCCTGCGCAGCCAACTTGCACACAGCATCAAATTGCGCGTGATGCCGCAACTACATTTCGTATATGACGCTTCAGTCGAGCGAGGCAGCCATTTGTCCCAGTTGATCGATCAGGCTGTTGCCAGCGACAAGGAACATTCAGAGCAACCTATTTCGCCCAGTACTTCCTCTTCAAGCGAGGAGTGATTTGAATGGCGCGTTCCTATCGCCAGCTTGACGGGGTATTGCTGCTGGACAAGCCACTGGAACTGAGTTCCAACACCACACTACAAATTGTTCGCAGGATGTTTCAGGCAGAGAAGGCTGGTCATACCGGCACGCTTGATCCTCTTGCCACCGGCCTGTTGCCAATCTGTTTTGGAGAGGCCACCAAGTTTTCGAATGCCTTGCTGGATGCTGACAAGACTTACCATTCCTTGCTTCGCCTTGGTCAAACCAC
Organism: Gallionella sp.; assembly: GCA_024641025.1. Classification (GTDB taxonomy): domain Bacteria; phylum Pseudomonadota; class Gammaproteobacteria; order Burkholderiales; family Gallionellaceae; genus Gallionella. Next base: position 17,843 of record JAHEDW010000023.1, on the reverse strand, counting down.
TAGCACCGGCGATGCCGAGGGCGAGGTAACAGCAGAGTATCCCGTCGATGTCGAGTTCTCAGGGATCGAGACTGTGCTGAAAAGATTCCGCGGCGAAATCTGGCAGCTCCCGCCAATGCATAGCGCACTCAAGCACCAAGGTAAACCGCTCTATGAGTACATCCGAAGAGGTGAGACCATAGATCGTGAATCACGCAGCGTCATGATCCATGAGCTGCAGCTGAATTCATTTTCCGGAAACGAGTTGGATATCACTGTTCGCTGCAGCAAAGGCACATATATACGCACGCTTGCTGAAGACATTGGCGCAACCCTCGGTTGTGGCGCTCATTTGATCGGTTTGCGCCGCACTGCGATCGCCCACTTTGACCTGAAAGAGGCTTATACCCTCCAGAACTTGGAAGCAATGTCTGAAGCAGAACGTGATGCCTGCCTGCTGCCCTTGGAATCGTTGATGCCAGACATGCCTGTGTTGCAACTAGACGAGGTCCAGATCAAGCGCCTTGCACAAGGCCAGCGCTTGGCATTGGACTGTGGCTTGCCTGATGGGAAGCTCAGGCTACATGGTCCACTAGGATTCGTTGGTATAGGCGTATTGCAAGGCCGACGCCTCGCCCCCGCAAGATTGTTATCAGTAGTAGCAAAACATGCGGCTGCCATCGTATCCTCGCAAAACCAAGAAGCTGGGAAGTAACCCCAAGTCACTGGTCGAGCCAGAAAATGATTTCTCTTGATGGATCAACATTTAAGGGTGCGAAGGCGCATTTCAATCTTGCTTTGGAATTCGATCCACAGATGCTGGCGCCGAAGATGTGCCTGGATGAAATCAATCGTCAGGGCTACTAGGCTGTGGATATTGTCTGGCAACAGGGGTTAATCCGAAGTGGTCAGACTTTAAACGCTGGATAAACGCTCAATTCCAGGACACTTGAGCCATGGTCAGGATAAATGCGACCAATCAATCCTTAGGCTGAATATGGGCAGATTCGTGTTAATGACTTGCTGAAATTTCAGTGATCTGGACCAATGTGACGCTGTTCGTTCTAGAGGACGCGGCTAGCTGATTGGAACTCTTGTCCTTATATCCCTTTGGTCATAAGTGTTTAATGGGCTTGAGCAATTGGCCTAATAAGAGGTAGAATGCTGCACTTTTTTTAGGAGAGTAATACCAATGGCAATTACCGCCGCGCAAAAAGCGCAAATCGTGACCGACTTTCAGCGCGCCAAGAGCGATACTGGTTCCCCAGAAGTGCAGGTGGCTTTGATCACCGCACGCATCACTTACTTGACCGAGCATTTCAAGGAAAACGTCAAGGACCACCATTCACGTCGCGGACTGTTGCGCCTAGTAAGTCGTCGTCGCAAGTTGCTCGACTACCTCAAGCGCAAGGACGATGCAAGCTATCGCACGTTGATTCAGCGTCTGGAAATTCGCAAGTAACAGTTCATATCCCGCGGGTCGCATAGGCGACCCGTGTTGTTTTATATTTTCAATTCTTCGTGGTGCGGTGTCGCGCCATGCCCATCATAGAGAGGTATATCTTGAGTCACTATAAGAAATCAGTAGCATTCGGCAATCATCAACTCACATTGGAAACAGGTGAAATAGCACGCCAGGCGAGCGGTGCGGTGATGGTCAGTTTGGATGACACCGTGGTGTTGGTCACAGTGGTTGGCAGGAAGGATGCCAAACCTGAACAGGATTTTTTCCCGCTGACTGTCGATTATCAGGAGCGGACTTATGCTGGCGGCAAGATACCCGGCGGTTTTTTCAAGCGCGAAGGACGTCCGAGCGAGAAGGAAATACTGACTTCACGACTGATTGATCGTCCGCTTCGCCCGTTGTTCCCGGAGAGTTTTTACAACGAGGTACAGATTGTTGCGACAGTGATGTCATCGGATAGCGAGATCGATTCGGATATTCCAGCAATGATAGGTGCATCAGCCGCATTGGCGATCTCAGGCATTCCGTTCGATGGCCCGATCGCTGCGGCGCGAGTGGGCTATGCGAATGGACAATACCTGCTCAACCCCACCGCAACAGAGCTCGATACATCGCAGCTAGACCTGGTCGTTGCCGGTACCGAGCGCGCCGTGCTGATGGTGGAATCAGAAGCACAGCAGTTGCCGGAAGACGTGATGTTAGGTGCGGTGATGTACGGCCATGAACAGCTTCAGGTAGTCATCCAGGCCATTAACGAGATGGCAGATGCTGTCGGCGCACCAGCCTGGGATTGGGTTGCGCCTGCAAAAGATGAGGCCTTGATCGCGCAAATCGCGCAACTGGCTGAAGCTGACCTGCAAAAAGCCTATGCGATTCGTTCCAAGCAGGCCCGTACTGATGCTGTGAACGCATTACGCGACAAGGTGATGGCAGCAGTCATCACACCTGAGTCTGCTCCTGGACAGAAGAATCATGTCAATGACCTGTTCAGTGCTTTAGAAGCAAAGATCGTGCGTGGTCAGATACTGAGTGGCGAACCACGCATCGATGGTCGCGATACCCGAACTGTTCGGCCAATCACGATCCGCAACGGTGTGTTGCCACGCGCTCACGGTTCTACGTTGTTCACTCGCGGAGAGACTCAGGCCATCGTGGTTGCAACTCTTGGCAGCATGCGAGACTCTCAGAAGATCGATGCACTGCAAGGGGAATACAGTGACCGTTTTATGCTGCACTACAATTTTCCTCCTTATTCCACTGGCGAAACAGGTCGTGTCGGAACGCCAAAGCGGCGCGAGATCGGACACGGTCGCCTGGCAAAGCGCGCGCTTGTTGCGGTATTACCCAGCGAAGAGGATTTCGGCTATGCGATGCGCGTGGTATCGGAGATCACTGAATCCAATGGTTCCAGTTCCATGGCTTCTGTATGCGGCGGTTGCTTGTCGCTGATGGATGCTGGTGTGCCACTCAAGGCCCATGTTGCCGGTATCGCTATGGGACTGATCAAGGAAGGCAATCGGTTTGCGGTGTTGACCGATATCCTTGGTGACGAGGATCATCTCGGTGACATGGATTTCAAGGTGGCAGGTTCCGAGACTGGGGTCACTGCTTTACAGATGGATATCAAAATCAACGGAATCACCCGTGAGATCATGCAAGCCGCTTTGACACAGGCACGCGAAGGTCGCATGCATATTCTCGGCTTGATGAAGCAAGCTATGCCGCAGGCGCGGACTGAAGTATCTGACTTTGCGCCGCGCATGATCAAGATGAAGATCAATCCGGACAAGATTCGTGATGTGATTGGTAAGGGTGGTGCAGTCATACGCGCCTTGACCGAGGAAACCGGTACCACCATCGATATCGATGATACTGGCAATATCACCATTTCCTGCGTCAGCGGCGAAGCTGGCAATCTGGCTAAGAAGCGAATCGAGGACATTGTTGCTGACGTGGAAGTCGGCAAGATCTACGAAGGCCCGGTGGTCAAGTTGCTCGACTTCGGTGCTTTGGTGAACGTCCTGCCGGGCAAGGACGGCCTGTTGCATATCTCGCAGATTGCTCACGAGCGCGTCAGCAGCGTCTCAGACCATCTCAAGGAAGGCCAGATCGTGCGTGTAAAGGTGCTTGAAGTTGACGACAAGGGCAGGATGAAGCTGAGCATGAAAGTGCTGCTCCCGGCACCGGAAGCAACTGCTACCCACTCTGAATAGGTTTGCTTGATCGAAAAAAGCCCCGCCAGATTTTGGCGGGGCTTTTTGTTTTCAAAGGCAATTACTTGGCGACTTGCCTTTCGCGAATCTCATCGAGGGTCTTGCAGTCTATGCATAATGTGGCTGTTGGCCTTGCTTCAAGACGGCTCAGGCCGATCTCGACACCACAGTTCTCGCAGAAGCCATACTCACCACTATCGATCTTGGCGAGCATCTCATTGATCTTTTTTATCAATTTCCGCTCGCGGTCCCGGTTGCGTAATTCCAGGCCCATGTCTGATTCTTGGGTGGCGCGGTCATTCGGGTCTGCAAACACCGTCGCCTCATCCTGCATGGTATGCACGGTGCGATCAATGTCCTTGCCCAGACCAGCCTTGATGTCATTCATGATCTGGCGGAAGTGATCGAGCTGTTTGGGGTTCATGTAAGCCTCGCCCTTCTTGGGTTTGTATGGGGCGACGGGTTTCTCTGGCTGTACCGGCATTGCACTTCTCCAACGGGATAAAAAGAAAGTCTGCTTTAATATCAGAAAGTGGGTTTCTAGGCAACTAATTTAACTTGTGCTTAGCAACAGGAACATGCTCGGGCGCTTGCTAAGACACGGGAAAGGCTGCGATTTCCACTGTGCGATTGAGTTGGTAAGTATCTGCTCGGTGGGCAATGATATGTCGGTTGCGACGCACAACAGGGTTTGAGGGCGGCAAAGTGCAATCAACGCACTGAACAGCTTATCATTGCGGTACGGCGTTTCAATGAACAGTTGCGTTTGATTTCGCTTCGCTGATTCTAATTCCAAAGCAGCTATCGCCTTGCTTCTTTCTGGCTCAGCTATCGGCAAATAGCCGTGAAATGCGAAACGCTGTCCATTCAGGCCAGATGCCATCAGCGCAAGCAGGATAGAGGAAGGGCCGACCAAAGGCACAACGCGGAAGCCCTTGCGGTGAGCCAACAAGACCAGTTCAGCGCCAGGATCGGCAATGCCTGGACAACCTGCCTCGGAAATGATGCCAACATCTTCCCCTGCTGCCAGCGGGGCCAACATACTGGCTAATTCCGAAAGATCCGTGTGCTCGTTGAGTGTGGAAAATTGCAGGGACTGGATCGGGTGTTCAGGCTTGAGCGAGGAAAGAAATTTCCGAGCGGTCTTGGGTTGCTCCACGATGAAATTCTTCATCTTGCGTGCTAGGTCGATGACATGCTGCGGCAATACCTGCTCTGCAGGTGTGTCGCCCAAGGTGCAGGGGATAAGGTAGAGGGTGCCCGACATCTCTAGAAAAGACGCACGTTTTCGCGACGCAACATGTCGACTAGCAAGATCAGGGGCAAGCCGATCAGTGCGTTCGGGTCATCTCCGGTCAACCTGCTGATCAGCGAAATGCCCAATCCTTCAGTTTTTGCGCTTCCGGCGCAATGATAGGGCTGCTCCTTGAGCAGGTAGCCTTCGATCTCTTCATCGCTGATGTCACGCATAGTTACATGGTTTTCCGCAACCCCAGTCTGAACTTTTCCGGTCTTTCCATTCAGAAGCGCCAAAGCGGTATAAAAGTGGGTGGTCTTGCCACGCATTGCGCGTAGTTGCATGACGGCATTGTCGTGGGTGTATGGCTTGCCTATCTGCCGACCTTCCAAAAATGCAACCTGATCGGACCCAATGACCATCGCATCGGGATATTTGGTTGCAACGACATGGGCTTTTTGCTGAGCAAGGCGTACCGAAGTTTCCCGTGGGGATTCACCTGGCAAAGGTGTTTCATCGATATTGGGAGCCATCGTCTCGAAAGGGAGTTGGAGGCGTTTCAGGAGTTCACTTCGGTAAATGGAGCTGGAGGCGAGGACAAGCACGATATTCCTTGAGATTTTTGACAGGGAGCAGCGAAAAATATATCATGCGCGCCTCATGTACGCACGGTCTTTCATCGACAGCCTGGATTTTGCCAGAAATGGGCAGGTAATAAGCGGTGAAGTTCCGGTATCAGAACTTCAGCGTTTACAGGACATGCTGGCAAATCAGCAGGGTAAGTTAGCTTACCGGATACAGGGTGGCGTCGATGATCAGGGAAATCACTACCTTGACTTGAGCGTGACCGGGCACTGCCAGTTGTCGTGTCAACGTTGTCTGGAGGGCATGGATTATCCAGTGCAGCTTGATACGCGGTTGATATTGCGTGATCAGGCAGGTTTGGACGCGGAAGAAAGTTTGGCCGGGCAACCAGGTCATCAGCAAGAATTCGACAGCATCCTGGCAGAGGTCAATCTGGACGTGCTGAACTTGCTGGAAGATGAGATGTTGTTAAGCTTGCCTATTGCACCAAGGCATGAACAGGGAACATGTCAGGCGACAGGTAGCAACAACATGCAACAGGAAAAGCGCCAGCCCTTTGCGGAATTGGCGAATTTTAAACGAAATTTATCGAAATAGTTTTTTAGGAGCAGTGATCATGGCAGTACAGCAGAATAAAAAATCCCCATCCAAGCGTGGCATGCATCGTGCCCACGACTTTTTGACCGGCTCAGCGATTGCGATTGAGCCAACCACCGGTGAAACACATTTACGCCATCATATCAGTCCGAGCGGTTTTTACCGTGGCAAGAAGGTAGTCAAGTCAAAGGGTGAATAAGTTTGTTTTCGACGCAGCCGATCTCGATGATCGGCTGCGTTTTTATTTCCATTCCGATTTTCATAAACGTAGGATCACCAAGTGGATGTCACATTAGCTATTGATGCAATGGGGGGCGACCACGGTCCGACGGTCACCATTCCAGCTGCAGTTGAATATCTGAAGCTCAATCCGGACGATACCATCGTTCTAGTCGGTATCCCAGATGCCATTGAGACCGAATTGCGCGCCCTGGGTGTTCAAACCAGTGTGCACCTGCGTATTCACCCTGCTACTGAAGTGGTGGGCATGGACGAGCAGCCGCAATCTGCGTTGCGCGGCAAGAAAGATTCCTCGATGCGCGTAAGTATCAACTTGGTCAAAAGCGGTGAAGCGCTTGCCTGTGTCAGCGCCGGTAACACTGGTGCACTGATGGCGACTGCACGTTATGTGCTTAAAACCATCCCTGGTATAGATCGCCCGGCAATTGCCTCTTATCTGCCAACAAAAAAAGGGCAGGTCTGTATGCTTGACCTGGGTGCCAACACTGACTGCAGCGCTGAGCATTTGTTGCAATTCGCGCTTATGGGTTCGACACTTGTAACAGCACTTGAGCATATTCCCAATCCAACGATAGGGCTGTTGAACATTGGCAGTGAAGATATAAAAGGCAATGAAGTTGTAAAGCAAGCTGCAGAGTTACTACGTGCAAGTGACCTGAATTTCTACGGCAACACCGAAGGCAACGATATATTCAAAGGAACCACCGATGTGGTGGTGTGTGACGGATTTGTCGGGAACGTTGCGCTGAAAACGACAGAAGGACTGGCGCAGATGCTGGGAGACTTTTTGCGAGAGGAGTTCAGTCGCAATGCCATGACCAAGCTTGCTGCCCTGGTTGCGATGCCCGTGCTGAAAGCATTCAAGCGCAGAGTCGATCCCCGGCGTTACAATGGAGCGAGTTTCCTTGGCCTCAAGGGTATCGTGGTAAAGAGTCACGGCTCGGCGGACGTCTTTTCATTCCGTTGCGCTATCGAAAAGGCCGCAGAAGAGGCGCGCGAAGGCATGCTGCATCATATCAGCGAGCATATTGAGAAATGGCATCACGAGCGTAAAAACACAGAGCAAGGAGTCGCCTGATGTATTCTAAGATCATCGGAACTGGCAGTTATCTGCCTGCCAAGACCCTGACCAACTACGATCTGGAAAAGATCGTCGACACTTCTCATGACTGGATCGTATCGCGAAGCGGAATCCATGAAAGGCATATCGCAGCAGATACGGAAATGACCAGTGACCTTGCTTTGCAAGCCAGTCTTCGTGCGATTGCAGCAGCCGGCATCGATCCCGACGAAATCGACCTAGTGGTCGTGGCGACAACTTCGCCGGACCAGATCTTTCCAAGTACTGCATGCATCCTGCAGGATAAACTCGGTATCAAGAACCGTGGTGCAGCTTTCGATATGCAGGCAGTGTGCGGAGGTTTCGTATATGCGATGAATACTGCTGATCTGTATATCCGGGGCGGGCAAGCCAAGACTGCCCTGGTGGTTGGCGCTGAGGTTTTGTCTCGCATCCTGGATTGGAAAGATCGAACCACTTGTGTATTGTTTGGGGACGGTGCCGGCGCAGTAATTCTGCGAGCGAGCGATACACCGGGCATCGTTGCAAGCAAACTGCATGCAGATGGTAGTCATCGTGGCATGCTAAGAGCTGATGGAAATATCCGCAACGGCGAAGTACAGGGTGATCCTTTCATCAAAATGGATGGGCAGGCCGTGTTCAAGTTTGCCGTCAAGGTTCTGAGCGAAGTAGTCGATGAAGTGCTGGAGGAAAATAACCTGACTGGTTCGGATATCAGTTGGCTGGTGCCGCATCAGGCCAATATTCGCATCATGGAGGCTACCGCCAAGAAACTGGGACTGAGCATGGATAAAGTGATCGTCACAGTTGCAAAGCATGGCAACACTTCTGCTGCTTCAATACCGCTTGCGCTGGACACAGCAGTACACGACGGGCGTATCAAGCCTGGACAGAATATCCTGCTAGAGGCGGTCGGAGGCGGCTTTACCTGGGGTGCAGTTTTAATCAAGTGGTAGGTTCGGGAGTAATCATGACTAAATTCGCTTTCGTATTTCCTGGCCAAGGTTCCCAATCGCGCGGCATGATGAACGGCTACGCCGACTTTCCATCAGTACGGGAGACCTTTGTCGAAGCCTCTGACATATTGAAACAGGACCTATGGCAACTGGTTGCGGAAGGCAGCGATGCAGACCTGAATGCAACGGTTAATACCCAACCTGTCATGCTATGTGCCGGTGTGGCGGTTTATCGTGCCTGGCTGGCGCAAAACGGTGCTATGCCATCGGTCATGGCCGGCCATAGTTTAGGTGAGTACACCGCTTTGGTTGCAGCGGATGCAATGAAGTTTGCCGATGCGCTTCCCTTGGTGAGATTTCGGGCAGAATGCATGCAAAAAGCAGTACCGGAGGGTGTCGGTGGCATCGCAGCAATTCTCGGACTGGATGATGATGCAATTCGTGCGGTTTGTGTTGAGGGTGCACAGGGCGAAGTACTGGAAGCGGTGAATTTTAATTCGCCTGGGCAGGTCGTGATCGCTGGCAATCGAGCTGCGGTAGAACGCGGTATGGATTTGGCCAAAGTCAAGGGTGCAAAGCGAGCCATCATGCTTCCGATGAGCGTGCCTTCGCATTGCAGTCTGCTCAAAGGTGCAGCGGAGCAGTTGCGCACATATCTTGATGAGGTATCGATAAAAGCCCCTGCCATACCTGTATTGCATAATGCTGATGTAGCCAGTTATTCGGATGGCAAGTTGATCAAGGATGCTTTAGTGCGCCAGCTTTTTTCGCCGGTGCGCTGGGTAGAAACCGTGCGTGAGTTTGGCAAGATCGGCATCACCCACAACGTCGAATGTGCCCCAGGGAAGGTGCTTGCCGGATTGAACAGGCGCATCGCAACCGATCAGCAAGCTATGGCAATCAACGACGGCGAGGCACTCAAGCTTGCCTTGGGTGCGCTGTCATAAAGGGAGATGGATATGACACTGCAAGGACAAATTGCGCTGGTCACCGGCGCGACACGCGGCATAGGTCAGGCGATCGCACTGGAACTCGGGAGTTTGGGAGCGACGGTGGTCGGCACCGCAACCAGCGAGAAGGGTGCGCAAGCGATCAGCTCCTACCTTGACGCTGCTGGCATCAAGGGTGCAGGCATGGCACTTGACGTCAATGATGCAGCACAATCCGAGCATGTGCTCGGAGAGTTACGAAAGCAGTTCGGCGAAATCACTATCTTGGTGAATAACGCCGGCATCACCAGAGACAATCTGCTGGCACGTATGACCGAAGAAGAATGGGACGATGTGATGACAACCAACCTCAAGTCGGTATTTCGCCTTAGTCGAGCGGTTCTGCGTGCAATGATGAAGGCCAGGGGCGGGCGCATCATCAGCATCTCTTCGGTAGTTGGTAGCATGGGGAATCCAGGGCAATCCAACTACGCTGCGTCCAAGGCAGGCATGATGGGATTTACCAAATCCCTTGCCCAGGAGATTGGTAGTCGCAACATCACTGTTAACTGCATTGCACCCGGTTTTATTGAAACCGACATGACCAAAGCCTTGAGTGAAGAACAGCGCGCCAAACTGGTTGAACATGTTCCGCTAAAACGCCTTGGTCTGCCTACTGATATCGCCTCTGCCGTGGCGTTTCTGGCGGGCCCAGGCGCAACTTACATCACCGGCGTGACTTTGCACGTAAATGGTGGGATGTATATGCAGTAGTGTGACCTATTACATAATTAAATCAACGCAGTAGAAAAAGGATCGTACATGGCTAAAACAAACTATTCATACGAGAAACGCCAGAAAGAGATCGCGAAGAAGCAAAAGCAAGAAGAAAAGCGCCAACGGAAGATTTCCCAGAAGGGCGAGCAATCCCAGGAAGATGTTCCCAAGTCTTCCTCTGATGAGGATGCCGGGAGCTAATTTCAAGGATTCGGCAACCTGCCCATAAGTGCTATATTGCATGTCCAATCAGCTATCAACAGTATTGCTCGTTGTTGAACAGGCACAATATGTCCTTTATTCATATGCGATTTCTCGTTGAACAAATGTACCGCCCAGCTTCGAGCGACCGTTATTCGGAAACAAACCAGGCTCATAGCACGGTGAGAGTAAAACTTGGCAATCTGCACATAGGGACGACTTTTTTCGCGTTCAGGTGACTTTCTAATAGGCTGAATGTGCAGATCAATTTTGAAGCCTACAAGTTGTTTGGTATTTCGGGCAATTTTGATACAATGCGCGGGATTTTTTGAACTTTAATCAAAGGGTGGGAGAGATAGTATGTCAATAGAACAACGCGTAAAAAAAATCGTTGCCGAGCAATTGGGTGTAAACGAGTCTGAAGTCAAGAACGAATCATCTTTTGTCAACGATCTGGGTGCAGATTCTCTGGATACCGTAGAGTTGGTCATGGCTCTGGAAGAAGAGTTTGAATGTGACATTCCCGACGAGGATGCAGAAAAGATCACCACCGTTCAGCAAGCCCTGGATTACGTCCTGGCGCATCAAAAATAACCCCCTTCTTTTACATTTTGCCCATCATATTTAATCGGCGGAGTCAGTTTGTCTAAGCGAAGAGTTGTCATAACCGGTTTAGGGATCATCTCCCCGGTAGGGACAGGGATTCCTGCTGTCTGGCAGAACATTGTCGCGGGTAAGTCCGGAATTACCAGGATCACCCGCTTCGATGCCAGTGCAATGTCAGCGCAAATTGCAGGTGAAGTGAAGGATTTTGATGTTACTCAATACCTTAGTGCCAAGGATGCCCGTCGCATGGACAGGTTCATCCATTTCGGTCTCGTTGCAGGGATAGAGGCATTTAAGGATTCTGGCCTGGAAGTCAACGAGCAGAATGCAGAGCGTATTGGCGTGAACATTGGATCGGGGATCGGTGGCCTGCCGATGATCGAAGATACGCATAACGATTTTCTATCTGCTGGGCCAAAGAAAATCTCGCCATTCTTTATTCCGGGCACCATCATCAATATGATCTCCGGCAATCTGTCTGTGATGTACGGGCTTAAGGGACCGAATCTGGCAATGGTTTCTGCCTGTACAACCGGAACCCACTGTATCGGAGAATCTGCCCGTATCATTGAATATGGTGATGCAGACGTCATGGTGGCAGGTGGTTCTGAGGCGACTGTCAGCGCATTGGCGGTGGGTGGCTTTTCTGCCGCCCGCGCTCTGAGCACACGTAACGATGACCCGGCTACATCCAGTCGCCCTTGGGATAAGGACAGGGATGGATTCGTGATTGGTGAAGGCGCAGGGGTTATGGTTCTGGAGGAATACGAACACGCGAAAAAGCGCGGCGCAAAGATATATGCAGAGTTGGCTGGCTACGGCATGAGCGGCGATGCTTACCATATTACTGCGCCAAACACCGATGGGCCTAAACGCAGCATGTTGAACGCCTTGCAAAATGCCGGATTGAATCCGCAAGATGTTCAATACGTCAACGCTCATGGAACCTCGACACCGCTCGGTGACAAGAACGAGACTGATGCAATCAAGTTGGCATTTGGCGATCACGCCAAAAAACTGGTTGTAAACTCAACCAAATCAATGACTGGACACCTACTGGGCGGTGCGGGTGGCGTCGAGTCGGTATTTTGCGCCTTAGCTGTACACCATCAAATTTCGCCGCCAACAATCAATATCTTCGAGCAGGATCCAGAATGTGATCTGGATTATTGCGCCAATACTGCTCGCGACATGAAAATCGATGTTGCTGTGAACAACAACTTTGGCTTCGGTGGGACCAACGGCACGCTGGTGTTCCGCAAGATCTAAGCATTTTTGACATGCTGGTCAATGGCAAGCCTGGAAATTTGATCAGTATCCGCGATCGTGGCCTACTATACGGTGATGGGGTGTTCCGAACCCTGCGTGCATCCCTTGGTCAGGCACTGAACTGGCCGATGCACTATCAAAAACTCCAACATGACTGTACTGCATTAGGTATTGCCTCCCCCGACTTCAAGTTACTTTCCATCGAGTTAAACGACTTGCTCGAGCTTCATCCCAATGGCGTCTTCAAGGTAATTGTCACACGGGGTGAAGGTACGCGCGGCTACGCACCTGATGTTACAGCTGGCGCTTCACATATATGGGATGTCCTGCCTTTTCCTGACTATCCGGTTGACTGGTCTTCAGCGGGCGTCATTGTACGTTTATGCCAAGTTCGACTAGGATTTCAGCCACGACTTGCAGGTATCAAGCACCTAAATCGGTTGGAGAACGTGTTGGCAGCATCCGAATTAGGTAATTCGGATGTGGCCGAAGGATTGCTGATGGATGCTTTGGATAATGTCATCGAAGGTACGCGCAGCAACTTGTTTTTGGTCAAGCAAGGCGCGCTGTTCACCCCAGAACTGACACGTTGTGGTGTGGCTGGTGTACAGCGTGACCGGGTAATTGAATGGGCCAGACGGAACGACATTCCGATGCAGATTCGCAAAATCAAAATTGAAGAGCTCATGGATGCAGATGAGCTGTTTTTGGTCAACAGCATTATGGTCTTGTGGCCCATACGCACACTTGAAGGCAGATGCTGGAGCAACTTCCCTGTAGCAACAACGATTCGCCACTATCTTGAAGGAGTAGATGGATGATGCGTCGCAGGAAAAGGGCTTCAACAGGATTCAGAATGATCTTCAGGATATTCATATTGCTTTTCTTGCTTGTGCTACTCGCTACTGCCGGCATGAGCTACTATGCATACAACCCATTGTCGCTTCCTGCCACTCCGTTTGAGTTCGATTTGAAGCAAGGTGGCAGCTTGAAGGGAACTACTCGGCAAATGCATCAGGTTGGTCTGTTGGAACATGAATGGCCGTTTGTTCTGCTTGCTAGGGTCTTGGGGAAATCTTTGCAGCTCAAGGCTGGCAATTACGAGTTTAAGCATCCGGTTTCGCCGCTTCAGTTATTGAATATCATCACCAAGGGTGAATTCAGCCAAAGAAAGATCGGAATCATCGAAGGCTGGACGTTCAAGCAGTTTCGTAATGCACTTGATTCCAATCGGTATATTGCACACGATTCATCAGGTATGGCAGACATCGAGATTCTGCAGCGAATCGGTGCAGTGGAAAATCACCCTGAAGGTTTGTTCTTCCCAGATACCTATCACTTCGTAGCAGGTAGTAGTGATCTGGCGATCCTGAGGATCGCGTACAACACAATGCAACAACGTCTTCAGGATGAATGGTCCAAGCGCGATGCAAATCTCCCATTTCAAACCTCATACCATGCCTTGATTCTGGCCTCCATCGTCGAAAAGGAGACTGGCACGGCAAGTGATCGGAGTATGATTGCAGGCGTGTTTGTTAACCGGTTGCGCAAGGGTATGTTGCTGCAAACCGACCCGACCGTGATTTATGGCTTGGGGGACAAGTTCGATGGAAACTTGCGCAAGCGGGACTTGCTTGCAGATACACCATACAATACCTATACACGCAGGGGCTTACCCCCAACTCCGATTGCCCTGTCAGGTTTGGCGGCTTTGAAGGCTACTTTACATCCTTCAGAAACCGACGCGCTATACTTCGTGGCACGCGGGGATGGCAGCTCGCATTTTTCAAGCTCCCTGACTGCTCATAACCGTGCGGTGAACCAGTACCAAAAATAACAATTCGCCCTAATACAGATCAATGAGTAAATTTATTACCTTTGAAGGCATGGATGGCGCTGGAAAAAGCACGCATCTGAATTGGTTTGCCGATGCGTTCCGTCAGCGAGGCCTTGATGTTGTAGTGACTCGTGAGCCGGGAGGTACGAAACTCGGTGAACAATTACGGGAGATGCTTCTGAATCAGTCGATGAGCATTGGAACAGAGGCTTTGCTGATGTTTGCTGCTCGCCTTGAACATGTCGAGCAAGTTATCAAACCGTCGCTTGGCATGGGCAAATGGGTAATTTCAGACCGTTTTAGCGATGCCAGTTTCGCCTATCAGGGAAGTGGAAGGGGCTTGGATTGGAGTAAGCTCAAACAGCTTGAGGAATGGGTGCATGGTGATTTGCAGCCAGACCTGACCTTGTTTTTTGATGTTCCAGTTGAGGTTGCGCGACAAAGGTTGGCGAGCAATGTATCGCTGGATCGGTTTGAACAGGAGCAAGTTGAATTCTTTGAGCGAGTACGGGAAGGTTATCATCGGCGCATCCGGGAAAATCCCCAGCGTTATGTTGTGATCGACGGGGCGCAGACCATGAATGAAGTTAAACTAATACTTGAAAAAATAGTCATATCATTATGATATGAAGCATATATATCCTTGGCAGAGAGACGACCTTCGGCGCTTGGAGGAGTTGCGAAAGCACTCCCCACACGCCGTCTTGTTCAAAGGCTCAAAGGGCATCGGCAAGTTCGACCTTGCGATGAATTTTTCTCAAAGCCTGTTATGTCAACATCTGGGTCAAGAAGGACTTGCATGTGGTAAATGCGCATCCTGTCATTGGTTTGATCAGCAAACGCACCCAGATTTTCGTTTGCTACAACCTGAAGCGTTAAACCTGAACGGCGATGAAGCCGAATCAGGAAAGAAACCCAGTAAGCAAATATCCGTCGATCAGGTCAGAGCATTGGCCGACTTTGTCGGCATGTCCGCACATCAGGGCGGTAGGCGCGTGGTTGTTATACATCCAGCTGAAGCAATGAACACCAATGCTGCGAATGCATTATTGAAAAACCTTGAAGAGCCGCCACAAGACATGCTGTTCATCCTGGTGTCACACAAGCCGCAGCAATTATTGCCGACTATCCTTAGTCGTTGCCTGGCTTTTGCACTCCCTTCCCCGGATGTGGCCAGTGCGACTCACTGGTTGAAGGAGCAGGGCGTAAAGCATCCAGCCGAAGCACTTGCATCTTCAGGGTTTTCTCCGCTCCAGGCTGTTCAGCAGGATAAGTTGACCGGAAATGAGGAGCGCTCCAAGTTGCTTCATGCGGTCAGTAAACCAAGTAAATTGGACGTGTTCGCACTCGCTGAAACTTTGCAAAAGACCGAGCAGGTGCAAGTCGTGCAGTGGCTACAACAATGGATTTTTGACCTCAATTCGATGAAACTGGCTGGCAGGCTGCGTTATCATCCGGGTGAGGAAGTGACGATCAGAAAGCTCGTCGAACCTGTTTCACCGTTGAATTTAGTGCGTCTTCAAAGACTCATGCAGACTGCAAAACGGGAATCGCAGCATACGCTCAACCCCAAGTTGTTTTTTGAATCCTTGCTGCTGGCATACCGCCAACTTATTCTTGAATAGCCCAATGCCTTTCGTTGATTCTCACTGCCATATCAATTTCCCAGAACTCGCCGAGAAAATGGGCGACCTACTGGAAAATATGCATGGCAACGACGTGATAAGTGCCTTGTGTGTTTCGGTAAACCTCCAGGATTTTCCCCAAGTTCTGGCACTTGCAGAACAACATCCTAATATATACGCATCGGTGGGAGTGCATCCTGATTATGAAAACGTCGATGAGCCTGACGTTGCTCATCTGGTTCGTTTGGCCAAGCATCCCAAGGTCATCGCCATCGGTGAAACAGGTCTGGATTATTTTAGACTCAAGGGAGACCTTGATTGGCAACGCGCGCGATTTCGCACCCATATCCAGGCGGCTCGTGAAAGCGGGAAACCCCTAGTCATTCATACCCGAGAAGCTGGAGCTGACACATTACGCATCATGACCGAACAAAAGGCTGAGGAGGCATGCGGCGTAATGCATTGTTTCACCGAGACATGGGAGGTTGCCGAGGCAGCCTTGGCGATGGGTTTCTATATTTCGTTCTCGGGTATTGTCACCTTCAAGAACGCAAAAGCTCTCAAGGAAGTCGCCCAGCGCGTGCCTTTGGAGCGTATCTTGATCGAAACTGATTCACCCTATCTGGCACCAGTACCGCATCGCGGAAAACTCAATCAACCTGCTTATGTTAAGCATGTCGCTGAAGAGATTGCTTTGTTGCGGGGTATCAGTCTTGAAGAAGTGGGGCGGCGTACCACTGAAAATTTTGTACGTCTGTTCAAGACGGAACATATTGCCCAATAATTGAAAGAAGCGAAATTATTGACAGGATTTCCAATATCCCTATAATGCGCCACTCGTTTTGCGGGAGTAGCTCAGTTGGTAGAGCGCAACCTTGCCAAGGTTGAGGTCGAGAGTTCGAGACTCTTCTCCCGCTCCAAATCTGAGGGAAAGCAACAGGCTTTCCCTCATTCATTTCAAGCTGTTGATTCGCAGTACGGCGAGATAGCAAAATGGTTATGCAGCGGATTGCAAATCCGCCTATCCCGGTTCGATTCCGGGTCTCGCCTCCAAAAACCCGCCCGGGTGGTGAAATTGGTAGACACAACGGACTTAAAATCCGTCGCTAGGGTAAAACCAGCGTGCCGGTTCGATTCCGGCTCCGGGCACCAACAAAGGCTCTGTGCAGTTCTTCGTAAAGCGACATGGCATTTCTAGCAGAACTTAAACAGCGTGCGCGTCATCTCAAGGCAGAGACCTTTGCTCTTTACCTTGCTGCGCGTGACCCTAGAACACCGTGGTATGCAAAGCTCCTTGTGGCGGGCATTGCCGCGTATGCCTTCAGTCCCATTGATTTGATTCCTGACTTTGTACCGGTTCTTGGTTATCTGGACGATCTCATCCTGATTCCAATGGGTATCGCCTTGGCTATCAAGTTGATTCCACATTCAGTATTGGCAGATTGCCGCGCACGGGCGATCGAAAACATACAGAATGAAAAACCCGTAAGCCGGGTCGCAGGGGCGGTAATCGTCGTAATCTGGCTGCTATTGGCGGCGCTCTGTTTCGTGTGGGCCTATGAGGCATTCATGGAGCAATCGTGAACACGTCCAACATGGCGTTCGAGGGGGCGCGCCAAAAGCGGGACTCCGCCACTTGGCTCCACGTTTTAATATTGTAAGGGAGAGAATTATGAGCAATCCCATCATCGCAGATAATAAGCCAGTTAAAGTAACGCTTTCAAAAGACTAGGAATATTATTTTTGCACTTGCGGAAGATCTAAAAACCAGCCATTTTGTGATGGCTCACATGTTGGAACATCATGTAATCCTAAGGTAATCGTTTCAGGAGAAGATGGTGATGCTTTACCGCTAGTGGACCATCGATGTATCACCTACAGAAATACACCAAATTATTCCCAGAATATGGAAAGTGTCTTCGGATATTCCAAATTATGGGATGGTGATTGCTGTGCCGTTTAATAATATCTATATATAACAATGAGATGAAATTCTGGCACGCAAAGTGCTTTCAATTAGGGGGCGCTGGCAGCCAAACGAAAGCTAAAGCCCAAGTAAATTGACCAGCAAACTGAAGCACTAAATATCACCTAAACTTTATAAAGGACTAAACAAATGAAAACTTCAATTGCTAAATTAGCTCTCGGTCTGACACTTGTGTCTATGAGCGGCGTTGCAATGGCCGGCATCTCCAGCACCAAGCACAATCTGGGCGCATCTGGCTCTTTCAACTTCACCAATGCAA
>JAHEDW010000072.1 GCA_024641025.1 Gallionella sp. | reverse complement strand
GACCAAGCGTCAAGGCATCATCAGAAGAGTGGTGCTCGGGCATAAAAAGGCCAAGAACCTTCTCCTTACCAAGAGCCCTTACACATAATGCTGCGACAACAGAACTATCAATGCCCCCTGAAATGCCGACTACTGCACCACGGCGTCGAAGCGTGCCAAGCACCTGCTCACGTATGGTTCCGGTGATGCGTTCGACTTCGCCAGAAGCATCTAACTTGAGAATTTCTTTGTTGAACATGTAGTTGTGCCACTCGCTTTTAGGGACGGTTCCTTTAGATTCAATATGGGACGTTATAATTCAATAGTTATCCTGAACATTTCATTTCCAACGGTAATGCCAACCGTTCATGAACACTTGCAGGATTATTCACCTGGCAACTAGACATGTAATTTCAAATATATCCTGCATCTTGCGCGAACCCCACTGCTCGCGCCTGCCAATCATGTGTAAACCGTTGAAAGGCTCGACTAGACGTTGTCGTATTCAAGAGGCATTGTCAACCCACTTTCACATGCCAAGCTAAACATGTGTGCCCGAACATTGATCGTGCTGATTCATCGATTGCCAGCGCCAAGCATCACGGCACATGGCTTCAATATCATATTGAGCTTGCCAGCCAAGCAGCTTTTTTGCCAAACCCGGATCAGCGTAACATTCTGCGATGTCCCCTGCGCGACGTCCGACTATACGGTACGGGATCTTTCTCCCGCTCGCCAATTCAAAGGCCCGAACCACTTGCAATACGCTATGCCCCTGTCCCGTACCCAGGTTGACAGTCAGTATCCCCGGGTGATCCTTCAAGGCGTTAAGTGCCGCCAGATGACCACGCGCAAGGTCCACCACATGGATATAGTCTCTTACCCCCGTTCCATCATGAGTAGGATAATCGTTTCCAAAAATCGAAAGCTCCGCAAGGTCCCCAACGGCTACTCTAGCGATATAAGGCATCAAGTTGTTTGGAATACCATGAGGATCTTCACCGATCAGCCCTGAAACATGGGCACCTACCGGGTTGAAGTAGCGAAGTATCGAAATGCTCCACGAATCGTCCGCATGCAAAACATCACTGAGCATTTCCTCGATGATCAGCTTCGAGCGCCCATAGGGATTCGTTACTGAAAGCGGGAAGTCCTCCCTGATCGGCACGCGATGCGGATCGCCATAAACAGTAGCAGAAGAAGAAAAGACTAGCGTCTTCACGCCGGCTTCGGCCATCGCCTCAAATAGCACTATGCTACCGTGAATGTTATTGTCGTAATAACGCAATGGCTGATTCACTGATTCCCCCACCGATTTCAGGCCAGCAAAATGAATAACCGCATCGAAGTGATGATCGGCAAATAATGCACGCATCGTCTTCATGCTACGAATGTCAGCCTGAACAAAACCTGGCCGACTTCCTACGATTCGTTCGATGCGATCAATTACTGTTGCTTTGCTGTTGCTAAGATTATCTACGATTAGAACTTCAAAGCCTGCCATCATTAACTCAACAGTTGTATGCGAACCGATGTAACCGGCGCCACCGGTGACGAGAATCATCACCACATCACCTTAATGAATCCAAGCAGAACATGCGGATGTGACGACTGAGCAATGACAATTTTATGTGGTTGTTATCCATAAATTATGTGGTTGTTATCCATAATAATTCAGAAACCAAAACAATACGTGAAGTACACATAGCGTACTCTTCGTATTATAGATAATTATCGGCTGCGCCGAATTGTAATCGCCCTGCTCCATTAGGCAAAAACCATCAATTGGCAACTTGACCAAGCGTCAGGCTTGGAAATTGGGAATTTCCGTTGCAATCAACTCTCGCGATGCACCTCGGCAAACGCTATAAATTCGCTCAAGTCGGGCGTTGTCTGCCAACCACCGCTTCAGGTCTCAGAAAACCAGGAGCGCATTATCCTGTGCGAATGATCCAGCAAATCGTACTGCCACAAATTTAACATTATTCAAGTCCACACATCTTCTCAAAATGAGGTCCTTGCTGAGTTTCAACTGGCAACGAACAAGGGGCAAATTAATGTTTCATACAAGAACCGTCCAGGCCCTCTTTGAGTCCTTTCGTCATTTAATCATTACATTACATTACATATCTACTATGATAGGTTCAATGAAGTTTGCCACTGCAAGAAAGGCGCTTCGGTTTAGAGGGTCGGTTTGCGAAGCTCTTGAACATTGTGAATGTTTACAAAGATTGGCAATACGTGCGGAATGCAGCAGACGAACTGATCTTCATGCAAATTCACAAGCAAGCTTTATGAATAGTGACATTTTGGTCACCTTCAAACCTTGAAGCGCAATTCGGACAAAGGTCAAGCACAGACATAGTCATGGCATCAACTTATAATTAACATTTACATTTTGACAGGTATGTTCGCAACATGGATATTAAAGAGCAGATTCGAGCCTTCTTGACGTCGAATTTTTACGTCGCAGACCAAGCATCTCTAGGCAACAATGTATCACTACTCGATCAGGGCATCATCGACTCGACAGGTGTACTTGAGGTTATCTTCTTTATTGAGGAAAATTTCGGCATTAAGGTTGAGGACAATGAAATGTTGCCTGACAATCTTGATTCCATTGACCGAATAGCAGATTACGTGGCGCGCAAGAAGGGATGATCTAGCAAGAAATTGTCTAGTAATTGGCTTTTGCAGATCGAATGGTGTGCGGATATGAACATTTTTGGAACAAGAAGAATTATGTTGTTACAAGAGGAAGTCAAATGTCAGGAACTCGATTCGTGACCAGCACGCTGTTGGCGATTGCAATTGCGACTGTCAGTTCCACAAACTTCGCGGCGCCGGAGGTTGACGTCGACCTCCACACACAACTTGAACGCATCGCAAAGAGGCGAATCTTTTTTGGACACCAATCGGTCGGTGAAAATCTGCTCGAAGGTATCCGGCAACTCTCCAAAATGGTGGCCGTACCCATCCGAGTCGTTGAAGTAACAACAGCAAGGGAAGTAAAACCAGCTACGCTCGGGCACGCATTCGTCGCCGAGAACGCGAATCCAATCTTGAAGCTTCACAATTTCGAACGTGCCATTGGACAAGAACCTGAAGGGCTCGACATCGCGATGGTAAAATTCTGTTTCGTCGATTTTACAGCGGAAACGAATGTGAACGCGCTTTTCGACCGCTACCGCGCCACCATTGATGTCCTGAAAAAGAGAAATCCGGGAACGATTTTTGTGCACATTACAGCTCCTCTGACCATCGTTGAGGGCGGCTTTAAGGCGCGCCTGAAACATCTACTTGGCCTCGCACCGCTCTTCGGAACCCTTGAGAATATGAGGCGCAATGAATATAACGCTCTTCTAAGACAAGCATACAAAGGACGTGAGCCCTTCTTTGACTTGGCCCTCATCGAATCCACCGCGCCCGATGGAAGCACGGAGTCTGTGCAATGGAAAGACAACATCGTGACGGTGATGGTACCTTCGTACACAGATGACGGCGGACACCTGAATGGCGTTGGGAAACTTCGCGCCGCACGAGAATTCCTTTCTGTTCTCGCCAGCATACCTGACCGTCTCGTTGCACAATGAAACTGGAACTCTTCTATGGTAGCAAGGATCCAGGTGCCGCCATGCTCCACGCCACATACCTGCATTCTAATGCCGTATCAATAATTGCAGATGTTCAGTCGCTTAACAAAGAACGTTATCCCTTGTCATGAAAACCAGCAATCTCAAAGATAGCGTTCCCAAACTGTCCAATGCTGAAAAGCTGGAAAAAGCTGAATACCTGACGGTCGGTCATGAACAAATGTATATTGTTCTTCACCCAACCGAACTTCCTGTGCGTGCAAGAGTGCTGCTGGCCGGACCCTTCGCATCTGAGCGCCCGCATCGTTATATCCCATGGGTACGTTGGGCGAGGTATCTTGCGTCTCACGGGTTCGAAGTCATGCGCTTCGACTATCGGGGAGTCGGCGAGAGCACAGGCCGGTTCGAAGACTATAGTTTTCAATCCTGGTCAGAGG
Source organism: Gallionella sp. (assembly GCA_024641025.1). Lineage (GTDB taxonomy): Bacteria > Pseudomonadota > Gammaproteobacteria > Burkholderiales > Gallionellaceae > Gallionella. The sequence continues at coordinate 6,481 of JAHEDW010000072.1, read as the reverse complement.
ATTTGCGCCATTGCTCAAATTGGCTCCTTAAACGCTCTCCCTCAGCGCCGCTTGTCATTCATGGGCTTGGAATGGGAGCGCTACTTGGCGATCGCTTGTTCGCACAGGACATAGGTAACGTCCTTCTGGCATGGCTGCCTCCCAAGTCAGCGCGGGAGATGTTGTACGATCAACTCAAGATCAAGATGGCCAATAATTTCATACTTCCGGCCAACGAGCGCAAGACTCGCGACCAGTTCATTAATGACTTGGAAAATGGACAAGTAATCGAGGTAGAAGGTCACAACTGGACTCCCCTTCTTTGGTCTGAAGCTGCAGATTTTGTTTTTGGAGATGGCGCCGTTTCAATTCAATATTCGGGGAAAAGTCAACGATCATGTTACGTTGGTCAACTCGACGCTCTGGCAGCACACACTTTAGGTGGAGTCGGCCCAAGTCCTCTGCGTGCCACAGGTGGTGGACACACAATGCGTCTGGTCAATCCAGACCTGTCACCATGCTTCGAGGAAACCACTCGCTGGCTCATCAATACACTATCAAACTTGGAAGCAAGCTGAGATGCGGCAAGTCCTCAAATTAGACCTGGATGGCTACCTTCTTTTTGGCACGCTACACGACCGCGATTCGTCTTTGCTGCCCCACCACCGTCAGAATTCACAGCGAATAGGTGTATTGCTATTGAGTTTCGGACAGCAGCCTCGGTCCTGGGTTGGTGACCTTGGCAGTTCCATCGCCGACCGCCTTGATGCCCTGGGTTACCCCACTTTCAGGTTTGACATGCCAGGATTGGGAGACTCTCCGGGAGACATCCCTGTCTATCTCGAGGAACTTTGGCGAGACATTCTGGGTGGAGCACATGAACGCCCTCTTCACGCGCTCTGCGAAGATCTGACTCGTCGATTTTCGCTTAAGGGACTTGTTGTCGGAGGGTTCTGCGGTGGAGCCGTCACCGCGCTCTACTCTGTAAACGCACTGTCGCCACAGATGTTGGGATTAGTCTTATTTGAACCGGAGATGGCGCTGGTACGAACATACTCGCCTGCAGCTACGACCAGTTCAGCACCATTGACCGTTGAGGCATTTCAGGAAAGAGTCGACTTGCTATGGCGCCGAATTTCCTCGGCGCGCTCATGGCGTCGGCTGATCAACGCAAAGGCTGACTTCAAATACTGGGTGAAACTATGGCACGAACTGTTCTACTTCTCCGCCAGCAAGTTTGCGAGAATTGGTCAACGTACAAAGCTGCCTCCTGAAACCAATCACCGCATGCTCAACTCATGGCAGCTTGCCAGGCGACTGTGCATCCCCACTCTAGTTCTAACCGTCGGCTCACAAAACCGCAGCAAATACTATCGCGCCTACGGACTTCAGCCCGGCATTTCAGATATGAAAAGCAAGTTAAGATGGGTGGAAATTCCGAATACCACCCATGCGATGCTGACAGGTGGAGCCAAGGAAGCGGTGGGCAAACAATTTGAGAGCTGGATCAGCGAAAATTTCCCCATTGAGTCGTCCTGACGCATTAAATATCATACTGGGCGAGGTATCACTTTAATACATGAGAAAATTCCTTCGACCAGGAATGCGAGACAAGTATTCAATAATACAAACATGCCCAACGTCCAAACAATCGCTCGTCTAGGAGTCTATTCCAGAGTATTGTTCACAACTCTAGTCATCGCCTTGTGCGCCAGTCCTGTGGCTACGGCAGCTCCTGCGGTTATCCTTGTAGCAAACCCTGCTTCCGTCATGCCTGGGACAAGCTCAACCATAACCTGGTCAGCAATTGGAAGTACCGCATGCAGATTTACATCAGGTGCGGGTGCTCCTAGCAGCATGACACTTGCTGCAAATGGTTCCTTCAACACCCCAGTCCTGAACGATGCCGTCACGTATACCATTAATTGTACTGGCCCAGATGGAACCAGGACCCTGAGCAGGACGGTTTCTCAGATTAAGGGAGCAGCGTGTGCTAATTCTGGAACAATGGATTCTATTTCACTGTCGATTGTTCCGAGCCGATATCGTGGCATTGCTCCATTGGGCGTCTTCTTTGATGCCACCGGCACCAAAGCTGCCGCTACGCCCCGGCCATACCATGACCTAGAATATCGTTGGGATTTTGGCGATGCGAGTGGTAGCCCTGTCAGTGGATCGACCTGGAATACCGGCAGCAGGGCAAATATCAGTAGCCGGAACATGGCAACAGGCCCAGTGGCAGCTCATGTGTTCGAATCTTCTGGTACATACACTATTGTTCTTACGGTCACAGATGGCACCAACACAATATCGAACAGATGTGTACAGATTAAGGTCGAAGATCCTGACTCAGCGTATGCAGGTACCAAGACATTTTGCATATCTGCGCAAAGCATGCCTGCTGCGGGTTCTGGTGGTTGTCCTGACGGTGCCCAGACCGTTCAGCAATCCTCTTTTCCTGAAGCAATAGCCAGTTACGCAAAGACGGGAAGGCGGCTGTTATTTAAACGCGGTGACACGTTTACGTCGACAACGGAAGCGCGAATTACCGCAACCGGACCCGGATCGGTGGGTGCCTATGGATCTGGGGCCTTGCCACTCATACAAATGGCAACAAGTTCGAATGAATCAAGCCCCGTTCTCAGTTTTTCGTCAAGGGATACGCCCAAATTTAGTGACTGGCGGGTAATGGACCTGGTTTTTGATGGCATAAACGGCGTCAATAATAATGGACCAGGAATTGGCCCGACCAGCGGTGGAGTTTCTCAAATCACGTTGCTAAGGATTAGCAGTCACAACATGGCGACCTCCTTCGGATTTGGTGGCGACCTGATAAATTACTGGAATAACCATGATTCATCCAGACATACGATAGATCAATTATTCATTGTTGATTCTATAAGTATAGCCGGACAGAATACTGTTACCTCCTGCTATAACGCGGGGAACCGTGTCGCCTTCCTCGGCAATGATATTGATGGGGGAGGAAACCCGAGAGGTTCGCACGTCACCAGATTTCCTTATCTGAGCAAAGCGGTAATCAGCAACAATGTTCTTTCTCGACCAGGGTATGACAGAAACATCATCAAACTCCATGCGCCATATTGGAATGCCACAGAAGCCACCCCCAATCCCTTAGCAAAGATTCCCCCTTCTAGCGGGGCAGATTCTACAAATTATTCTGCCGCATTCAATGGCGATGGTTATTCAAAGCAAATCGTAATTTCTGACAACAAGCTCATTGATCATGCAAATCCATGGGGCGTTTCAATTGGCCCACAGAACTCTGGAAAGGATGAAAGAGTAAAGGATGTGCTTGTTGAAAGGAACTGGTTCGTGGCAACTGCTTCTTCACAGTCATTCATAACCATATGGGCAGCCGAAACGACCATTCGGAACAACATATTTTCCGCAGGCACTTCCAATGCGTCAGGGGTGATCATCACGCAAAGAGGCATTGAACCTGCCGCCACGAATGTGCGCCTTTACAATAACAGCTACTTTACCGCATACAGGTCGTCATCCAATGAAGTTTTGCCATTCCAAATAGGTAAATCCACATCAAATATTTCTGTCAAGAACAATCTTGCGTATGCCCCCTATTCGTACAACTCACTTACACGAACGATTAGTACCGCAGGAAAATCCAGCTTGATCGAGTCAAACAATACAACTACTAAACAATTATACGGAATGAGCCCATCATTTTCCTCCAACCCTCCCTCAAAGCCTGAAGATTTCAAGCCTACCAAAGACAGCTATGCGATTGGCGGTGGTACATCCATTCCAGTCTGGTCAGATTTCTACCTAAATACAAGACCACAGGGCATAATCGATATGGGCGCCATCGAAGTGCCATGATTATTGGAACTAGACATTTATTCAGGCACATATCTGTTCATCGGTCACCAGCTTCACACATGAATCCGCGAGAAAGAAAGTGAGAATTGCATGTCCGTAATTCATCCGGTAGCAAATCGCGGCCATGCGAGGTGGAGTCTTGCCGCAATTCAACACATGCTCAGAACGCATCTAGCCAACTGGCCTTCGCGTAAGCTTGAAAGCGCGGCCGTCAAGACTTGGCAGATAGCGCGAAGTGAGTCCACAATCTCCCCGCCCGCTTATTTTCTTCCCAATCAACTTGAGCGTGTGACAGGCTGGGCCTTCTCAACCGAGCATCCACGCTACGCAATGGCAGGTGGCAGTATCGTCCATGGAGCAACCCGTGGTTTTCTACTAAAAGATGTCTGGCTAATCGATGGTGCACTCTACAAGGATGATGCCTACTCTTGGCTGTTACCACGCTCGAGCCCTTTGCCGCAGATTCGGGTCGAATACGAAGTTGATCACGGTGCCCTTTTTTGCACCTCAATGGGCAACAGGTACTTTGGCCAGTGGTTGATGGATGATTGTGTGACTTACCCAATGGCCAGCAATGAAGGTGTACCAGTAACAACGTCGCAGGCACTTAACATACATACACGGGGCTATGAAGATTGGCTTGGAATGAAGCCGTTACGCCTGCACAACACTTTTTTTCGAGAGCTCGTGATCTTTGATGATATCGGTCAAAACCATCATAAACACAAGCGTTTTCGAGCCATGAGCGATCAATTGCTTACTCATGTCGAAGCAAACACACATGCCGGGGTGTTTATTCTGCGCGGAAAAACCGGTGAGTTACGGCAGTTACACAATGAAATTGAGCTTGCCGAACATCTACGGGATAAGCGTGGATTTCGCATTCTCGATCCAGCGAAAACAGATGTTCCCACTATCGTAGCTACCTGTGCCGGAGCACGAGCAGTCGTTGGGGTCGAGGGTAGTGGCCTCATGCATGGCATCGTTGTATTGCCGCAAGGACGCTCGCTAATAACTTTGCAGCCACCTAACCGTTTCGTTAAGGTCTACAAGGATCTTACTGATCGTGATCACCAACATTTTGGATTCGTGGTGGGTATTTCAGAGGGCAAGGGCTTCCGAATAGATCCCCTTGAAGTCGAACGCACGCTCGATCTCTTACCAGACTGAAACCGACCGACTTCTAATGATAACTTTAGATAAATATCCTATATTTATGATTTTAAATCATTTATACAATATAGAATTAAGCGGCCCTGTTTCGCAAACAGGCGCAGCACTTGAATTTGCGATTAACTAATTCACGGCTAATTATTAGCTACTAAAATTGGAAAGATAAATATATATTTGGGAATTAAGATTATGCAGGACAGCAAATTAGTCAATTCGAGCGTACCGCTGAGAATTCTATTTATCTTTTTGATCGCATTTTCAGGCCTCGCCTCATGCGGCGGCGGAGGTGGCTCCTCCACGGTCAACGGCACCAAATCAATCGGTTCCAACTTCACCCTCACTGCAACATCTGGCGTAAATGGCTCGATCACACCGAATGGTGTATCGATAATTGCCCAAGGTGGTACACAAACTTACACCATCAACCCAAACACTGGTTACACAATTGCATCACTTGTAGTTGATGGCACTCCCGTGGCAAGTTCAACGACGTACTCATTCTCGAATATCCAAGCAGATCATTCGATCAGCGTAACCTACAGCCCAATATCCGCGGTCACTCACACCATCACTGCCTCAGCGGGCGGTAACGGCAGCATTACCCCGGCTGGAGCAACGACAGTAAATCAGGGCACTTCACAGTCGTACGCCATAACACCCAACCCTGGCTATTCCATCGCAACCCTTACCGTTGATGGCAACCTTGTCTCAGCTGGACTTAATTACACATTCCCTAATGTTCAAGCCAACCATACAATTAGCGCAACCTTTAGCGTCAGCAGTCCCAACTCCATCTCCCTTTCTCTTGTCCCTGCCCGTACCTCAGGGGTAGCACCGCTCTCGGTATTCTTTGATGCAACTGGCACTACTGACACGGCTGCAACGTCACGTCCTTTCCACGACCTGGAATACCGCTGGTCCTTTGGTGATTCTACAGCAGGCACTTGGACATATGGAGCAAAGCCAGGAACATCAAAGAACGCGACTACAGGACCCGTTGCTTCCCATATATTCGAGCATCCGGGCACTTACACCGTTACGCTCACGGTAACGGATGGCGCCAACACTGCCACCACCAACACAACCATCACAGTAACTGACCCCGACACAGTTTTTGCATCAACGACAGCCTGCATTGCAAACGTAACGCCCGTTGCAGGCGTTGGTGGTTGCCCTTCTGGTGCATATGCCTATCCTGGAACAAGCGATTTTGACGCAGCTACTTCTACTGCATTATCCGCCGGGTACAGGAGAGTATTATTCAAACGTGGTGATACTTTCGCGGGTTCTACTGACGCAAATATCCATGTGAACGGTCCAGGGATAATCGGTGCATATGGAACGGGGCCAAAACCAATCATTAACGGGCCGGGTTCCACCTACATCATCTCTCTGGGTACATACGGAAGCGGTGTATATGCAGACTGGAGAATAATGGACCTGTACTTGAACGGAAAGAATAATACAG
>JAHEDW010000122.1 GCA_024641025.1 Gallionella sp. | reverse complement strand
ATTTATGTCCCGGCGCCTCCAGCAACGGCTACCTTTACACCACGACCAACTTTAGTGCCATCGCCTACTGTTGTCACTTCTGGCGGTGGCGGCGGTGGTGGGGGTTCGGCAGAGCCGACGTCAAAACCTTCAATACCGATTCCGGGCGGGTAATAATTTCGAAAGCATCCTGCAGCATACGCGAACGGCGGCACATTCAGCTGCAAGTTCGTGTGCGATATTTTGAATAGAATTTTTTATCTTTGTCTCTGCAATTGGGCGAGCCGCCCCAGTTTTATATTGACTTGAACACTTTAATGGTCCATTTTTCAAGTATATACGATATAATACCTTCCAAACACAAAAGAATGGAAGGGAATAATGTCAAGAACGCGAGTTTTACTCAGAACATTAACAACCGAAGAAGAAACTGAAATCAGACGGTTAGCCAATTCCCGAAAAGAACCAATGCGTCTGGTGCAACGTGCGCGATTGATTGCCTCCATGCTGGATGATCCCACACTGCATGCTTCAGACGCCGGCTTACGGGTTGGCTTTAGAAGTAATGCCTCCGGGGCCAGGTGGGTCAGACGATTCAATCGTGAAGGCATAGCCGGGCTAGAAGATAAGCCACGTTCCGGCAGGCCGACAATCCACTCCGAAGAGGCACGGTCGCGGGTCATCGATTTGGCCTTGCAAAAGCCTCGTTCGTTGGGATTACCGTTCGAATTATGGACATTGACTAGGCTGCAAAGTGAATATGAAGAACGATATGGATTATCGTTGGCCCCTTCAACGATATGGGGTTGGATGCAGGCTGAAGGACTTGACTGGAAGCGACAGCAAAGCTGGTTCGCTGACCCTGACAAACACGACCCTGAGTTCGTGGAAAAAAGGGGGCCATAGTCTGGGCCTATGTCAAGCCTCCCAGCCGTACACGTGTCATCTGTATCGACGAATTGGGACCGATCGCCGTCAAAACCTATCCGGGTGAGGAATGGAAAGTGGGTCCTTATCGGGCTACTTTCCAACCTGATTACGGCCGTCGTGGTTATATCTGGATCCACGGGGCATTTGAACCAGCCACAGGTCTGGCAGCCATCTTGTGCAGTCCCGCCCGTGATGGAGCTTCTCACATCCAATTGTTGGAGCAGATGATCACCACCTTTCCCAGTGACCGCTGGCTCATAATTGAGGACAATCTTACTATTCACAAGTCCCGGGATGTTAGAACGGCTTTGATCGCCTGGCCGGAAATCCGAGTTCAGTTTATCCCTAAATATGCTTGTTGGCTCAACCTGATTGAACCGTGGTGGAAACAACTCAAAGCCTTGGCCCTCAAGGGACGTCGGTTCGAGACGATTGATGAGCTCGTCGATGCCTTTTGCGACAGCCTTGAGTATTGGAACGCTCATAGACATCCTTACACTTGGCACAAGGTGCCTGATGTTTTGCCCAAGCATGTTCTGGGTGGCTTCGGTTATTATCAACATAAATAACTTATTAATATAGAAAATGAACCATTTAGATACGCTGTAGGGGGCCAGACTCGGCTGATCGGCAATGCCGGAAGTAAGATTGATGATGCGGCCAAAGCCCCGTTCGCGCATGCCGGGAGCGAATGCCTGGCACAGCGCTATTAATGCCCAAACATTGATTTGAAAAACGCGATCCCATTCAGCCTGATCGACGGTCAAAATCGATTCATACTGGCTCATGACGGCGGCATTGTTGTAAAGGATATCGACCGGACCTGGCGCGGCTTTTGCCTGCGTGATGATTTGGCTGACACCCGCAGATGTGGATAGCTCGCCCGCGGCGATGTGCGTTTGCACGTCAAATGGTTGCAGCCCGGCAAGGGTTGCGTCGAGGTTTTGCGGTTCTCGGCCGTGGACAATGATGTTGCAGCCACGTTCAGCCAGACCCAGGGCGATTTGCTGGCCAATGCCGCAGCTGGATCCGGTGACGAGTGCCCATTTGTTTTCCAACGCTTTCATTTTTCATGTTCCTTATAAACTGGTTACCGAACGTGATAGATCCCAACGATCGCGCGATTACAGCGCTCTCATGCGGTTGTTGCGTTCGTTGTGTTCTACCTCGGCCAGGCCGAGCTCTTCCATCAAGGGAGGGATGTAATTGCCGAAGCGGCCTCTGAAGTTTTTCTTCAAGCCGTACCAGCCGCCGATGGGGTTCTCGGGCGATCGCGCCCAATACTCTACGGTGCCTTCTTTGGCCGGCTGCTTTTCATCTTTACTGCCCAGGAGCATCCAGTCGCCATGCTCTTGCAACATCGCCTGGCAATCGGCAAGAGCGCGATAATCATAAAGCAAAACTGTCTTGCCCACTGTGCAGACGATTACTTCACGGCCGTCCTTCTCATCCACGTACATTTCGTACTCGGATGTTTGCGGAGGCGTTTTCAATTTCCAGGGATTGTCTTTCGTTCGCTTTTCCATCGTATATTCCTTCGCTTTTCACTAATGTATGGTGGTCAAAACCTCAGCAACTGAAGCGCTGACGATCTGAAACAGTGAAGTACCACCATACCATATGCTGGCAATTTTGATAGCGGCTGCGTCTTCGCCGCCGGGGGCTTTGCCCTTGAACCGGCTCATGTAGCGCGCATAGTTGAAGCCTTTTTCTTCCATCAGCTTGTCGTGCGGGCCGAACTCGACGATTTCGCCGCCGTTGATGACCATGATATTGGCCGAGTCGCGGATCGTGCTCAGGCGGTGGGCGATGACGAAACTGCTGCGCCCTTCCATCAACTTGCTGAGCCCTTCCGGGGTCATGTCTTGCAGGTTTTGGTCTGGTCTTCAATATTATTTCTGAACAGTATTTCTTAGAACTACCCACACCACACAAGCTAACCCAGCCGTAAGGATAGCCGTAATAAATTTGTTGCAGCATTATGTTACAGTCAGTTTCGAGCGCTTGATCAATAAGATTCGGAAGAGCACACG
>JAHEDW010000022.1 GCA_024641025.1 Gallionella sp. | reverse complement strand
TCATGCTTCTCCGTCACCATGCCAGACCAGACGATCGTCCCGTCGCGCATGTCCTTCACGGTTGTCTCGATTACAATGTTGATCTCGTCGCGATATTTGACGTCGAGGGTCAAATCCTTGATCTTTCCGGACACTTCGAACATTCCGTTTCCAGGACCGCCCGCTTCCACCAGTCGATACCCTTCAGTTGCGAATTGCATCTTCATGGCCGTGGTAACCAGGTCTGAAACATCCTGGTCGAGCAGCAACTGGCTGCCACTGATGCCGCGAATAAGTTCGGTGCTGGTTCCGAGCAAGCGTGGATTCACCTGTTTGCGTTGATCCTCATATCTGCTGACCTGAAGGGTTGCGGCATATTTGACCGAAGGTTGGACTTTGCCTGCAGCTGATTTCTGCTTGTCGAGGGTACGCAGGGTACTGTCGGTGCCGAACCACCCCGCATCCTGGCTCCCGTCATCCTTGACAGTTGCACATCCGGTTACAACGAACAATGACACGATGAGTGCGACTTGAAGACGCAGTGTGGACATAGATGTTACCCAGGAAAATATTTCAATCGAGCCGTCGTCACTTGACCAGGCTTATTGTGGCAGAACCATCGGCACAATCAAGCAACACCAAAGGTTCGAGATGTTGCAACAGTTTCTGCACACCAGGATTTCCGGGTTGTGGCTGGTGATCACCTCTGGCCTTTGTGCGGATGTGGGACGCTGTTAGTGGGAGAAGGAAGGAAGCGTACCAGCTCGTTAAGCGCCATCGTATACACTTCACGCTTGAATTCGATCACACAATTGATATCCAGCCAGTAATCATTCCAGCGCCATGCATCAAACTCTGGATGTGAACTGGCACGAAGACAAACATCACAATCACGACCGATCAAGCGCAGCAGGTACCAGATCTGCTTCTGGCCGCGATATCCATTACGCGACTCGCGCCTGCTCCAGCTCTGCGGAACTTCATAGCGCATCCAGTCACGGGTGCGCCCGAGTATCTTCACATGCTCTGGCATCAAACCAACTTCCTCATGCAACTCGCGGTACATCGCCTGCTCTGGCGTTTCGCCATGCTGTATGCCGCCTTGAGGAAACTGCCATGCATGCTGGCGTACTCTTTTTCCCCAGAACACCTGGTTCAAGTCATTCGTGATAATGATGCCGACATTCGGGCGGTAGCCGTCTCGGTCTATCATTTGCTACTCTATTCGTTAATCATTAATGGCTTGATTCTTTCACATTTCCACTGTTATGAAAAGACAATCAACCGCCACTTCGCATTGCCCCGTAAATTGGTTATCCCTGCCCTTGAGTACCGCTTGTCGATGAACGAGACGAATAGCGCGCATTCCCTGTAAAATTGGCGCATCTAACTTATGGCAATTCAGTAACCACCATGCGCGTTTCACAATTCTTCATCTCCACCCTCAAGGAAGCCCCTTCGGAGGCGGAACTTCCCAGCCACAAACTGATGGTGCGTGCCGGCTACATAAAAAAACTGGCCAGCGGACTGTACACCTGGATGCCGCTTGGCCTGCGCGTTTTGCGCAAGGTCGAAGCGGTGGTGCGCGAGGAAATGAACAGGAGCGGCGCCATCGAGCTGCTGATGCCCGCAGTACAACCTGCGGAACTCTGGCAGGAAACCGGACGCTGGGAATTGTTTGGTCCGCAAATGCTCAAGATCAGGGACAGGCATGACAATCAATTCTGTTTTGGCCCGACCCATGAGGAAGTGATCACTGATATCGCACGCCGGGAAATCAGAAGCTATCGGCAGCTTCCCGTTAATTTCTATCAGGTCCAGACCAAGTTTCGCGATGAAGTCCGGCCGCGTTTCGGCGTGATGCGCGCGCGTGAGTTCCTGATGAAGGATGCCTATTCCTTCCACGCCGACCTGGCGAGCCTGGAGGAAACTTATCACGCGATGCATGAAACCTATAGCCGCATCTTCACGCGCCTGGGATTGAAGTTCCGTGCTGTCGCCGCAGATACAGGTGCGATCGGCGGCAGCGGTTCGCACGAATTTCACGTGCTGGCGGATGCAGGCGAAGACGCCTTGGCATATTGCCCCGCTTCCGGGTATGCCGCGAATGTGGAACTGGCAGTCGCTGTCGCACCACCAACGCCACGCGCCACCGCGGCTGAGTCGATGCGTGATGTTGAGACACCAAAACAGACCACCTGCGAGCAAGTGGCAGAACTGCTCGGCATCCCGCTGCAGCGCACGGTGAAACTGATAGCAGTCATCTCTGACGGCAAACTTCAGGTACTGCTGTTGCGGGGCGACCACAGCCTGAACGAAGTCAAGACAAGCAAGCTGCCTGGCCTCGCCGATTTCCGCTTCGCCTCGGATGAAGAGATCCGTGCCAGCTTCGACTGTCCGCCTGGCTTCCTCGGCCCGATCGGCATCGACAGACCGAAAATCCGGGTGATTGCAGATCGCACTGTTGCCGCAATGAGTGACTTCGTGGTCGGGGCGAATCGCCCCAAGTTCCACACCGCAGGCGTGAACTGGCAGCGCGACCTGCCTGAGCCAGACCTGGTCGCCGATATCCGCAATGTGGTCGATGGCGACCTGTCTCCGGATGGCAAGGGTAAACTCGAGATCTGCAGGGGGATCGAAGTCGGCCATATTTTCCAGTTGCGCACCAAATATGCCGAGGCACTCAAGGCGACTTATCTTGACGCCCAGGGCAAAGCGCAGATCATCGAGATGGGTTGCTATGGCATCGGTGTGTCACGCATCGTCGCCGCTGCGATCGAACAAAATTTCGATGAGCGCGGTATCGTATTGCCGACTGCAATGGCGCCGTTCCAGATCGTCATTGTTCCCATCGGATTGGGCAAAAGCGATGCTGTACGCAAAGCAGCTGAGCACCTTTATGCAGCATTGCAATCTGTCGGCATTGAAGTACTGCTCGACGATCGTGACGAGCGCCCCGGTGTGATGTTTGCCGATATGGAGTTGATCGGCATCCCGCACCGCGTCGTCATCGGAGAGCGCAGCCTCAAGGAGGGGATGCTGGAATACCAGGGCCGACAGGACACCTCCGCACAAGCGATCCCCTTGCAAAATGCCCAGGAATTCTTAAAATCAAAGGTATGCAGCTGAAATTACCTTCATGTTTAGCTGGACTGGCCTTGCAGGCTTGCTTGGTCGGCATGCTGTATGCCTCTTCTGCATACGCTGGCACGCAGGTTTATACGCCACTTTCCGCAAGCGTACGGGCGGTCCTGCATCACAGTGTGTCAGACCTGAACGAACCGAAGCTCGCCTTTCCGACACAGTATGAAGCTGATGTGTGGCTGATGGATATGTCACGTCGCCTGAAAAGACACTTCCCGGATGAGGCAATGCGCATGGACTTTCTCAAGACCGTGCATTACGAAGCTACCCGGGCCGGGCTTGATCCGCAGCTGGTGCTCGGCTTGATCGAAGTGGAAAGCGGCTTCAAGAAATATGCCGTTTCGCGTTCAGGTGCCCGTGGGTACATGCAGGTGATGCCGTTCTGGGTAAAACAGATCGGCACGTCTGACCACAACTTGTTCAACCCCCGCATCAACTTGCGCTACGGCTGCACCATCTTGCGGCACTATCTGGATATCGAAAAGGGAAACTTGTACCGCGCGCTAGGCCGCTACAACGGCAGCCTGGGAAAATCAAAGTACCCGAACCTGGTACACGCCGCATGGCGAAATCATTGGACACTGCCCAAGCCCACCGCCAGCAGGCGTATGGATCCGACAAGTTGACCTAGTTGTTCTTGATGTAGTTCTCGATGACGTCGCGAGTCACCACGCCCGCCTGATAATTTACCAGCTCACCCTTCGGGTTATACAGAAAGCTGGACGGCAAGACATCCACCGAACCGATCTTCCGGGCCATCTTGAAATCACCCAGAACCACCGGATAGCTGATGCCATGTTCCCGGGCAAAGTCGGCAACCGTGCTTCGCGATTCTGATTGCAGGGCAATCCCGATCACCAACAAATCCTTGTCCTTGTGCGCATCATGCAAACTGCTAAGTTCGGGAATCTCGGTCAGGCAAGGTGAACACCAGGTCGCCCAGAAGTTAACCAGCACCCATTTGCCGCGGTAATCCTCAAGTCGATGTATCTTGCCTTCGATGTCCTCCAGCTCGAAGTCAGCAGCATGGCTGGCAGGCGAAAATGCCAGCATCAGCACGAGCATCATGCTGCGTCCAAGCATGGCGAACCAAGAACCTCGATGCAGGTTCACGGAACCTCGTCGAATTGACGCGCTGGTTAACGATACAGACATGGAAGTAGAGCCCATATTCTCAGTGAGCACGATCTTCGGATTTATTCTCCTCGCCCCCACTATCCTGGCTGCTTTCGTGTTCCGAAGCATGCGTCAGGTAAAGTGCAAGCGAGATCAATGCAATGCTGCCGCCAAGGTAAACCAGGTCCAGCGGTGTGCTGAGTTTCATGTTCATCGCTTCTTCGAACAGGGTTACGATCAGGATCATCAGGATCACTTTTGCCAAGCGTGACTTCAGGTCGTCCAGGTTGTTGATGACCAGGATCTTGCTTGAAGACTTGCTGCCATGCGCCTGATTGATATCGCTGATGAACAGTTCGTACAAGCCCAGCGAGAAGATCAGCATCACGATCGCCAGCAGGTATCCGTCCACAACTTCAACGATATGTGAGACGGTACTGTCATGCAGAATCTTGCGCGCCTCCTCGGTGAGGCTGGAATCGGCATAATGCATTGCGTGCTCGAATAAATAAATGACATCCACGGTAGCCATGTAAAAGATCGCAAATCCGGCAAGCAAACTGCCCACAACCGCAGCCAGGATCACGAAACGGCTGTTCCACAATGTACCTTCAAAAACACTCTCGATAAGCTTCACGTTACACTCCTAGACATAAACGCCGCGCATTAAAGCGCAATTAAACAAGATGAGCAAGCGAGTAACATTCCCCACCTGCCTGCAAGATACACGATCCTTCAATGTAACCCTGCGACAACTTTATTGGCCAAAGGCAGCTGGTGTCATGCAGGAGTACGCGCGATGAGTTCCTGCAAACTGATATCCGTATTCTTCTTGAATTGCCCAACACAGGCATAAAACCATTTGCGTAATGGATCGTCGCTTTGCTCCTCAGTGAACGAACCGCCTTCCAGCACGAACAAGTTTAGCAGTTCACTTGCACGGATATTCTTTGCATCTCGCATAAGCAACCAGCCATGGGCCTCGGCTTTTCGCACGATGTCGGCACTGGCGAGCTTTTCGAGTATCCGCTCAAGATTGTCATACCCGATCCGGAGGGACTTCGACATCTCCGGGAACGTGCTCACGCGTCCCTGCTGGAAACTCTCCACCATCGTCTTTAACACTCGCAGCGCATCCATCAATTGGTTCGTGGCGGATACCTTTTGCGTCGCTGGCGTTCGCCAGTGAGAAAGTGATGCCGCGATCACTGCCCCGAGCAGGATGGTCAGCCAGGACAGGTAGATCCACATCAGGAAGATCGGCACGCTGGCAAATGCACCATATACCAACTTGTAAGTGCTGAAATGGCTGATGTAGTAACCGAATATCCGGTTCATGGACTCGAACAGCACAGCAGCCACAAGCGCGCCGATCAGCGCATGGCTGCGAGGCACATAGCGGTTAGGGACGAGTCGGAACACTATTGCGAACGCCAGCGTCGCGAACATTACCGGCAAAATTCTCAACATGCTGACACCGAACATCGGCATATGCTTTGCGTACCCCATGGACAAACCGACCAGCCAGGAGGTCAGTGACAGGCTTGCGCCTAGCAACAACGGAGCAAGCGTCAGCACGGCCCAGTAGACCACCAGGCGTTTGACCAGCGGACGCGGCCGCGCAACGCGCCAGATGACGTTGAACGAGTGGTCTATGGTCATCATCATCGCCATGGCTGTCAGCGCCAGGAAACCGATCCCGACCGTGGTAAGCCGTGCTGCACTTTCGGTGAATTGCTGCATATAGCCGGTAATGGCCGCACCGGCAGTATCTGGCATCAGGTTATTCAGCAGATACGCCTTGAACTGTGAAGAAAAATCTTCGAAGACCGGAAATGCAGAGAACATCGCCAATGCGATGGTCATCAACGGAACCAGTGACAACAAGGTTGTAAATGTCAGGCTAGCCGCGGTTTGGCTGCATCTGTCCTGGCGGAAGCGCATTCCAATGAAACTGACCAGGGTTTGGATATCCTTAAAATTTTTCAGCATAGGCTGGCAGTTTCCCTATAATTCGTTCATGGCCACCGACAACGAAATTCTCATACTCTATTACAGTCAGCAGGGTGCGACACGCCAAATGGCACAACTGATCGCTCGCGGCGTGGAACAGGTTGCCGGTGCACGCGCCCGGTTGCGTACTGTACCCAAAATCTCCACGGTCTGCGAAGCAACTGAACCAGACATCCCCGACAGCGGGGCACCCTACGTAGAATTGCGAGATCTCGAGGAATGTATCGGCATTGCGCTGGGAAGTCCAACACGCTTTGGCAACATGGCATCCGCAATGAAATACTTTTGGGACGGTACGGGCGGATTATGGATGAAAAATGTGTTGGCCGGCAAACCCGCTGTCGTGTTCACCTCAACCGGGACCATGCACGGCGGACAAGAGAGCACGTTGCTATCCATGATGCTGCCCTTGCTCCATCACGGCATGATCATTGTCGGCCTGCCCTATGAAGAACCAGAACTCGGCACCACAAAAAGTGGCGGCACCCCCTATGGGGCGAGCCATGTCGCCGGTCTCGCGAACGACCAGCCGATCACGAATGCTGAAAAGCAGTTATGCATTGCACTCGGCAAGCGTCTGGCACAGACGGCACTGAAACTCTCGACATGAGGCGCCCATGAACAATGCACGTGAAGCAAGACTGATGTTGCGCGCCCACCGTTACGGGGTCCTCAGTACGCATTCAAAAAAATTCGATGGCTATCCCTTCGGCTCGATCACGCCCTACTTGGTGGACCACGATGGCAGCCTGCTCATCCTCATCAGTACGCTCGCCGAACATACCAAGAATATCCTGAATGACCCTCGTGTCAGCATCATCACCCACGACCAGCGCCACCCACATATTCAGACCCAGGGGCGCGTCACGGTATTGGCAAACGCCGAACTAGAGCCAGACCGCGAGCAGGCCGGATTGCGTTACCTGCGCTACTTTCCTGAAGCCACGAGTTACTTCGCGATGCACGATTTTTCCTTCTACCGCATCCGCCCCATGGCGATCCGCTACATCGGGGGTTTTGGACGGATCCACTGGGTGGACATGGAAAACTACGCGGCACAACGTTGTGCTTTGATCGATGAGGAATCAGGTGTGATCGCACACATGAACTCGGATCATCAGGACACGATGAGGAATTATTGCAACCATTCCCACAAGTACTCTGCACTTGATGTCGAAATGGTGGGCATGGACATTGACGGATTCGATGTGCGCGCTGATGACCAGGTACTGCGCTTCGACTTCCCCGAACCGGTAACCGATGCCCTACAGGCAAGGAAAGCGCTGGTAGAGATGGCGCGCCTGGCCAAGCAATAGCAAGGCAAAGGCAAGCATCGTGATCAACAAGCGTCGCACACCCTTAGCCCTTGTTACCTCAGGGCAAACAGGGTGTGCTCACTTATCAGTGATGATGTAATACTAGAAACGGAAGCCTGCCTTGACGCTGTAGGATTGGGCAGAACCTGTCTTGTCATATTCCAGGTCAAAATTGACAAGGCCTAGATTGAGATTCCCACCCACAAAGAACTTGGATTGCGTGAAGGACTCTTTGGACATACCTGACACATTAGGCGTACTGTCCACCCAGACGTTGCCGATACCTGCATAGGGCGTGAACATCGCAAAGCCCTTGGAGATGGAAACATCCAAACCCTTGGTGTTTAGCGAGAGCTGATCTACACCGGTCACCTTGCTCATTGAGCCGCGAACTGCAATGGCAGGTATGGCAGTACCTCCTTCAACAAACGCATAGCGCACTTCCCCGCCAAACACTTTGATATTGGTGTCCGGCACTGAGGAAATAAAGGCACCGACATCAAAATTAAGCGGCAGGCCCAAGTGGGCGTGCAGCTTGGGCACGATCACGGAACTCGAGGTGAATACGCCACTTGTTGCTGTTTTCCAGAGATCCTTGTGCTGCAATGTCGTGCTGGTGAATTCCAGTCCCAGGTCAAAGCCGAGCACGCCCAGCGGTTCCGAAGGACTCACTGGCTTATAGCTCACGACCGAGCCCATATCCTCGGAGAACAACTTGAATTCAGACTGGGACAAACCCCCAATATTATCGATACTGCCCGCCCATACTGGCTGCACCAAGCAACCCAGCACGCACAACATCAAGCTCTTCTTCATCATGGATTGATCCTCTGTAGTTATATTTCAATTCGTACAATATGCTATTGCACCAGCAGCTTAGCGCAGTTGCCGACAATGTGTCCACCAACCTGCCGATGAACGGTATCCCTGGTCGAACAGGCGGTGGACAGACACCCGGACCCAAACCTAAACCTGAGGATGGGCGCGCTCCTGCTTGCTATGCAGCTTGTTAAGCGCATTCAGGTAAGCCTTGGCGGATGCCACCACGATGTCGGTATCCGCACCCTGCCCGTTCACGATACGGCCGTCCTTGGACAAGCGTACGGTCACTTCGCCTTGGGCATCGGTCCCGCTGGTGATGTTGTTGACTGAATAAAGCTGCAACTTGGTGCCACTCTTGACGATCTTCTCGATCGCCTTGAAAGTCGCATCCACCGGCCCGCCCCCTTGCGAATCGGCTTGGTGCTCGACACCGTCCATGCTCATGATCACGCGCGCGACCGGCAATACGCCCGTCTCGGAATGGGCGCCCATGGCCACCAGACGAAAATGCTCGCTAACCTGGGCTACGGCCTCATCGCTGACGAGCGCCTGCAAGTCCTCGTCAAAGATCTCGTGCTTTCGATCAGCCAGTTCCTTGAAGCGCTCGAAGGCAGCATTAAAGAGTTCCTCGGAAGCAAACTCGATGTTCAGCGCTGCAAAACGTTGCCGCAAGGCATTGCGCCCGGATAGCTTGCCCAATGAAAGCTTGTTGGCATTCCAGCCCACATCCTCGGCACGCATGATCTCGTAAGTCTCCCGGTGCTTTAGCACGCCGTCCTGGTGTATGCCGGATTCGTGCGCGAACGCGTTCGCACCGACGATCGCCTTGTTCGGTTGGACCGGATAGCCAGTGATGCTGGATACCAGTTTTGACGTCGGCACGATCTGTGTCGTGTCGATGCGGGTGTCCAGATTGAACACGTCGTGGCGGGTTCTTACCGCCATCACGATCTCTTCGAGAGAAGCATTGCCGGCACGCTCACCCAAACCGTTGATGGTGCATTCCACCTGGCGCACGCCATTCATCACGGCCGCCAATGAGTTCGCAACGGCCAAGCCCAGATCGTTATGGCAATGCGTGGACCAGATCACCTTGTCAGAATTGGGCACACGCTCGATCAGTTGCTTGATGCGCTCCCCCCACAATCCCGGGATCGAGTAACCCACCGTATCTGGAACATTCAAGGTCTTGGCGCCGGCCTTTATTGCCGCATCGAATACGCGCACCAAAAAATCCATGTCGGAACGCACCGCGTCCTCGGCAGAAAATTCCACGTCGTCGGTATATTCCAGTGCCCATTTCACTGCACTGATCGTGCGTTCGACGACCTGGTCCGGGGTCATGCGCAACTTGTGCTGCATGTGGATGGGACTGGTTGCGATAAAGGTGTGGATACGACCGGAACTGGCCGGCTTGATCGCTTCACCGGCACGGCGAATGTCATTCTCCATCGCGCGCGCCAGCGAACATACCGTGGAGTCCTTGATGGTTCCAGCAACCGCACGTACCGCCTCGAAGTCACCCGGACTGGCTGCAGCAAAGCCCGCCTCGATGATATCCACGCCCATTTTTTCCAGTTGACGGGCGATACGGATCTTCTTGTCCATGGTCATGGCGGCACCGGGACTTTGCTCGCCATCGCGCAAGGTGGTGTCAAAAATGATTAACTTGTCTGTCATGCTGTTCTCCGATACAAATAGGTTCAACCTGCGGAACCGATACGGTTGCCGCGCTTAATTCAAACTTTTAGGGAAAGATTGTTAGCGCGCGCAGCGCAGCAGCAGCGCAGCCAACAGGCTGAACGTGGAGTGGAGTATTGCGATGTGGGTAGAAAAGTGCATGGCTCGAATATAACCAGTTTTGCCATCTCACGCAATGGGTGATGGTTTGTGGCGTTTTCGCCATACCCAGATCACGTAGCCGGACAGCGCATAGCACATGAAAAGGCCGAACAGCACCCCAGGCGGGTAACTTGAAATGAATATGAGAAACAAGGCCGCCAGGAAGATCGCCACGAAAGGCACGCTCTTGCGCATGTTCAGGTCCTTGAAGCTATAGAACGGCAGGTTGCTGACCATACTCAAGCCTGCAAACACAGCCAGTGCGGCAGCATACCAATGCACGGATTCGCCGCTGATCTCGTAGTCGTGCATCACCCAGACAAATCCTGCGACCAGTGCCGCTGCTGCAGGACTGGGCAAGCCCTGGAAATATCGCTTGTCGACCACGTCGATGTTTGTGTTGAAGCGCGCCAGGCGAAGCGCAGTGGCTGCACAGTATATAAAGGCCGCGAACCAACCCCATTTACCCAGACCCTTTAGCGCCCATTCGTAAACCACCAGCGAAGGCGCAACGCCAAACGAGACCATGTCTGAAAGACTGTCGTATTCCGCGCCAAATTCACTCTGTGTATGTGTCAGCCTCGCCACGCGCCCGTCCAGACCATCCAGCACCATGGCAATGAAAATCGCCACGGCGGCATATTCGAAACGGCTGTTCATTGCCTGCACGATCGCATAGAAGCCAGCAAACAGCGCGCCAGTCGTGAACAGGTTGGGCAGCAGATATATGCCCCGCCTGCGCAGGTTCATTGGTTTGCGAGTATCGAATTCGTCCATGCGCTAGAGTAAACCCATTAAGCCAGCATTGCCAATATGGTCGTGGTTGCCGAAACCTTGTCACCGATGCTGACCTTCACGCTTGCATCCAAAGGAAGATATACGTCCACTCGGGAACCGAAGCGGATAAATCCATAGCGTTGTCCGCGCGTCAGCACATCCCCAGCCTTTACATAACAAAGTATACGCCGCGCGATCAATCCCGCAACCTGAACCGAGGTGACATCTACGCCACTAGCAGTTTTCAACCATACTGCGTTTCGCTCATTATCGGTCGAAGCCTTGTCCAGATCGGCATTGACGAACTTACCGGGGAAATAACTGACCTTTTGCACCGTGCCATCTACCGGACTGCGATTCGAATGAACATTGAACACGTTCATGAACACGCTGACCTTGATCGCCTCGCGCTGCACGTAAGGATCGTTGGTTCGTTCCACCGCGACGATTCTTCCGTCTGCCGGCGACAGAACCGCACCTGCGTCCTGCGGGACATCTCGCGGCGGATCACGGAAGAATTGCAGCACGAACAGCGCAATGATCCAAAAAGGAATCGACCATACCGCGCACCAAGCGGTGACAGCGATCGCCAAGATTATTGAAATGGCCAGGAACGGCCAGCCCTCTCGGGCAATGATCGGGTGAGGGTAATTATTCATTTAATGGTTGAGAAAGGTAGCCCAGGGAACGATCTGAGCAGTACTGCAACAAACCGTTCCCCTTTGCCGCCCTCTTGTATTTAGTTTTTGGACTGATCGACCAGCTTGTTCTTGCTGATCCACGGCATCATTGCGCGCAACTGGCCGCCGACCTTTTCGATCGGATGCTCCGCATTCAAACGGCGGCGAGCAGTCATCTCGGGGTAATTGGTTCGGCCTTCCAGGATGAATTGTTTGGCATATGAGCCGTTCTGGATATTCTTCAGTGCCTCCTTCATCGCCGCACGCGCTTCGTCTCCGATCACGCGCTGGCCAGTGACATACTCACCGTATTCCGCATTGTTGGAAATAGAATAGTTCATGTTTGCGATGCCGCCTTCGTACATCAAGTCGACGATCAACTTGAGCTCGTGCAGGCATTCGAAATAGGCCATTTCCGGTGCATAACCTGCCTCGGTCAAGGTCTCGAATCCAGCCTTGACCAGTTCCACCGCACCGCCGCACAAAACCGCTTGTTCGCCAAACAGGTCGGTTTCTGTCTCTTCGCGGAAGTTGGTCTCGATCACGCCACCCTTGGTGCCACCATTTGCTGCCGCATAGGACAAGGCGATGTCCTTGGCTTTACCCGATTTGTCCTGATACACCGCAATCAGTGTCGGCACACCGCCACCCTTCAGGTATTCTGAACGCACGGTATGGCCGGGGCCCTTTGGGGCAATCATGATCACGTCCACGTCTGCACGTGGAATGACTTGGTTGTAATGAACGTTAAAGCCATGTGCAAACGCGAGGGCTGCGCCCGCCTTCATGTTTGGCGAAACATCTTGCTCGTAGACCTGCGGAATGTTTTCATCGGGCAAAAGCATCATCACGACATCGGCATTCTTCACCGCGTCTGCAACCTCAGCGACCTTCAAACCAGCACCTTCAGCTTTCTTCCAGGATGCGCCATTCTTGCGCAATCCGACGGTCACATTGACGCCTGACTCCTTCAGGTTCTGTGCATGTGCATGGCCTTGCGAACCGTAGCCGATGATAGTCACTTGCTTGCCCTTGATCAGGGATAGATCCGCATCTTTGTCGTAATAAACTTTCATGTTGCCCTCGTTAAATAATTAAAGTTTCAAAATCCGTCCGCCGCGACCAATGCCGGATGCACCTGTTCGCACTGTTTCAAGAATCAGGCCGTGGTCAATCGCCTGCAGGAAACTGTCCAACTTATGGCCGGTTCCAGTAAGCTCGATGATATAGGTCTTGTCGGAAACATCGATGATGCGACCGCGGAAGATGTCAGTCATGAGCTTCAGTTCTTCACGGTCTTGACCGAGGGCGCTCACCTTGACCAGCATCAGTTCGCGCTCAAGGTGTTCGCCTTCGCTCAGGTCCATTACCGCTGCAACGTCGATGAGTTTGTTGAGCTGCTTGTTGATCTGCTCGATGACGGCATCCGAACCGCTCGTGACGATGGTCATGCGAGACAAGGTCGGGTCTTCTGTCGGTGCGACCACAAGTGACTCGATGTTATATCCACGTGCAGAGAACAGTCCGGCCACACGTGACAGCGCACCCGCTTCGTTTTCCATCAGCAGAGAAATGATGTGGCGCATTACAGGTCCTCCGACAAAATCACTTCCGACAACCCCTTGCCGCCGGGCACCATCGGAAATACGTTTTCCGTCGGGTCGGTCTGGAAGTCCATGAACACCAGGTCGTCCTTGCGTGAAAAAGCCTCTTTAATTGCAGGCTCGACATCGGAAGGCTTGTCTATGCGTATCCCGATATGTCCGTAGGATTCTGCCAGCTTAACAAAATCAGGCAATGCATCCATGTAGGATTCAGAATAGCGGTTACCGTGGAAGAATTCCTGCCATTGCCGCACCATGCCGAGATAACGGTTGTTAAGTGACAACAGCTTTATCGGCAAATGGAACTGCTTGCAGGTGGACAGCTCCTGAATGTTCATCTGGATGCTTCCTTCGCCCGTGACGCATGCCACCGTTGCACCCGGATTGATGAGCTGAACCCCCATGGCAGCAGGCAAGCCGAAACCCATCGTACCCAAGCCACCCGAATTGATCCAGCGGCGCGGCTTGTTGAACTTGTAATATTGCGCTGCCCACATTTGATGCTGGCCGACATCCGAAGTCACGAATGCATCGCCGCCCGTGATCTCGTAGAGTTTCTCGATCACGAATTGTGGCTTGATGATCTCGGTGGAATTCTTATAGCGCAAGCCGCCACCCTTGACACGCCATTCATCGATCTGCTTCCACCATGCAGCCAAATCTTTGGCGTTTGGCTTGCGCTTGATGTTGCGGAACTCAACCAACAATTGCTCAAGCACCAGTTTGAGATCGCCAACCACCGGGACATCCACCTTTACCCGTTTGGCGATCGAGGAAGGATCGATATCGATATGGATGATCTTGCGAGGAACCTGGGCGAAATGCTCGACATTGCCAACGACACGGTCGTCAAATCGCGCACCGATCGCGATCAGCACATCACAATGTTGCATCGCCATGCATGCTTCATACGTGCCATGCATGCCAGGCATGCCAAGGAACTGCTTGTCTGTGGCAGGATAACCGCCCAAACCCATCAGCGTGTTCGTGCAAGGAAAGCCGAGCATGCGCACTAACTCGGTCAGCTGCGACGCTGCACCTGACAGCACCACGCCACCGCCGCTATAAACCATTGGACGTTTTGCTTCCAACAGCAACTTTGCTGCACGCTTTACCTGTTCAATTTCGCCCTTGCCGACCGGATTGTAGGATCGGATAGAAACGCTGCTGGGATAGTCGAATTCGGTCTTGTTATTGGATATGTCTTTTGGAATATCCACCAGCACCGGCCCGGGGCGTCCTGACTTGGCCAGGTAAAACGCCTTCTTGATGGTCGTGGCGATGTCCTTGACGTCCTTGACCAGATAGTTGTGCTTTACACAGGGTCGGGTTATGCCTACGGCGTCCACTTCCTGGAAGGCATCTTCACCGATGGCATAGGTAGGAACCTGGCCACTGATGATAACCAGAGGAATGGAGTCCATGTATGCAGTGGCAATGCCGGTAACCGCATTGGTGAGTCCTGGTCCGGAGGTGACCAGCGCTACGCCCACTTTCTCCGAAGAACGTGCATAACCGTCCGCGGCATGTACCGCCGCCTGTTCATGGCGAACCAATATATGCTTGACCTTATCCTGCTCAAACAGTGCATCATAGATATGCAGCACCGCACCGCCCGGGTAACCGAATATATACTCGACCCCCTCTTCCTGCAAACAGCGGATAGCGATCTCCGCACCGGTCAATTCCATCACATGCACCCCATCACAGACACCTTGGATTTAAGCCAAAAAAGACCGTGTAAGATAATGGTTGGCGACGTTTTGGTCAACCTTTGCCGTGCTAATGACATGGTTTCAAGCGGCAAGACTGACAATTTGCTACCATGCGCGAACTAGTATGAGGTGAAAAACTGAGCACTCCCGCCGAACTAAGCCAATTTCTCAGCAGTGTCGAACGCAGGGCATACAAGCATGCAGTCTTTGCCGTAAGAGATGCTCAGGTAGCGCTGGACATTGTCCAGGATGCGATGCTCAAGCTCGCCGAGAAATACGGTGACCGACCGGCGGATGAACTGCCGCCGCTCTTCCAGCGGATCCTGCAAAACACTATCCGCGATCATTATCGCAGGCAAAAGGTAAGGACCGCCTGGGTAACTCTGTTTTCCGGCATGCAATCGAAACACGAGGAAGAGGAATTCGATCCGCTGGATATACTGGAGGATAGCGAAAATCCCTCCGTTCCAGCCGCACCCGACAGCGCCATACAACAAAAGCAAATTATCGAGTTGATTGAAAATGCCCTGAGCGAGCTTCCGGCGCGTCAACGCGAAGCATTCCTGCTGCGTTACTGGGAGGGACTGGATACAATTGAAACAGCCGCTGCGATGGGCTGCACGGAAGGAAGTGTAAAAACCCACTGTTCTCGAGCGACCCACGCACTCGCCGCTACCCTTAAATCGAAAGGAGTCGAATTGCCATGACCACCAAGCTGGATCCCGGGAAGGTCGCTCAATTACTGACACAAAGTTCACGGCAACTGGACACCAGCACGTTGTCCGCCTTGGCTGAGGCACGCAAGAATGCGCTCGAAAGACAACTGGTTCGCTCGCCCTCAACCGCGCTTAGCACAGGCAACTGGACACATAATCTGACACCCCACTCGGGACAGCAATGGCTGGCAACCGGCTTGCTTGTGGCTATTCTGATGTTCACCGCAGGCTATTGGAAACACGCCAGGGAGCAACAGATCAGCGAGCTTGATGTTGCCATCCTGACGGACGAGTTGCCGATAGAAGTTTTTGTCGATTGAATCATAACCACATATTCGTTAAGATTATTCTTGTGTTCACCAGACTATTTCTAGCCGCTATCGTATTGCTGCCGTTCCTGGTCAGTTCACCAGCCAGCGCTGCACCAGAATCCTGGCAATCGCTCTCCCATGCGCAGAAGGAAGCACTCGCTCCGTTGGCACAACAATGGGACAGCCTGCCTGAGACCCAGCAACAACGCCTGCTCAAGACTGCAAAAGGCTACCATCAACTGTCACATGTGGAAAAACAGCGCTTTCAGGAACGCCTGACGGTTTGGAGCAAACTTACCCCTGAACAACGCGAGGCTGCACGGGAAAAGTATCAAGCCTTTCAAAAGGTGCCGGCAGATACGCGCGAGGAGGTAAAGCAGATGATCAAGCAAGAACAGCAACAAAAAGCACAACAATCTGACACTGGGACCAACGATTCTGCCAAATGATGCGGCAGGCCATCCCGAATTCTGCCCCGCTTCAGCGGTGCTTGTTGATCTAACGCCGCTCGGTCCACCAAAGCGTCGCAAACCCAAATAACAAGAATACGCCTGTCATCGCCGTTGCACTGATGAACGGCTGCCAGTCATTGAGCGCGCCCAGACTGCCAACCAGTCGCCCGAAGAAGTGATACAGCAAACCAAGCACGATACCCATGAACACCATCGCGCCCACCCCGCCCGCACGTCGATGGTAGTTTGCAAAAGGCAGTGCCAGAATCATCATCACCAAGGTGGCGAATGGATATACCAGCTTGTTCCACATCGCGATTTCATAGCGCCCGCTCTTTTGGCGATTGTCTCGAAGATGCTCGGTATACTGATACAGATGCCATGCCGACATCTGCTCAGGAACGACAAGCAAAACGCTGAAGATCTCCGGGTTCAGTGCCGAGCGCCATTCCAGGCTGGGCCAGTCCGAGACGGTCACGCCCGAACTCCTGAAACTCGTCTCCATAACCTCTTCGAGTCTCCATATTCCTTTTTCGACAAAACTTGCCCGCTTGGCGTTGATGATCTCCTGCAGGTGATATTTTTCATCGAAGCGGAAGATTTCGATATTTGTCAGGCTGGTATCTGGCATCACGTTCTTCACGTTCACGAAGCTGCGCTCATCCTTGACCCACACGCCTGAACGAAACTCCTTCAGGGACACCTGTGCATTCTGGGCCTTCAACCTCAATTTCTGGGCCATACGTTCGCTCGGTGGCGCCAGAAATTCACCACAAATGAAACTGAACAGAACCAATGGCAGGGCAATCTTGAAAAGCGCGCCGATCAATTGGCCCAAGGATGCGCCTGAGGACCGGAAGACCGTGATCTCAGAATTGGAAGCCATCTGCACCAGCGCAAAGATGGTTCCCACCAGCACCACGACCGGAAACAGTTCGTATATGTGGCCGGGCACCGTCAGCAGCACGAACAGCAACACATAACCCAGGTGATATTCACCCTCCCCCATCGAACTCAGTTCACGGATAAAGTCCAGGAAGGCAAACAGCATCAACAATGCCGCGAGCACCAGCGCAACACTGACATAGATTTCTCGGCCCAGATAACGTGTAAGCAGATTTATGGCTTCACCTCGTATCTCTACTTTCAATCGGAGCAGGCAGGTTCGGTTCAGCCTCACCGGGCGATTCGGCCCCTTGATGCCGATGCCTGTTCGCAAGCAACCGGTGCAACGAAAAAAGTTTTACCCGGCGGTAGAACATCAGTACGGTAATCAGTAGCATCACGGCATGTATCCCCGCAAGTCCTACGGCATGAGACAATTTTCCCTGCCCTACCCAGGAATTCGAGACACTGATCATGTTGTTGTAGAGCATGTACAGCACGAGGGCCAGGATCAGGTTAAGCGATCTTCCCGCACGCGGATTGACGTAACCCAAAGGGATCGCCATTATTGCGAGCAGCGCAGCACTGATTGGCAAACCCAGGCGCCAATCAAGCTCCGCAAGATTCCATGGCGTCGGATTGCGCCACAATTCGGGAGTGGACATGGTGCGTACGCCAACATGAGACGGCTTGACCGGCACGTTGTCGATCCGAATCGCATAGCGCTCGAATTCTACGATGCTGTAGTCATGCTGCCCGCGTTCCCCTTCATAGCGCGTGCCATTGAGCAGCACCAGAAACCGATCCCCGTTCGCCAGCGTCTCCTGCAAGCCTTGCTGGGCCACCATCACACCTGTCCTGCCGTTTTGATTCGACTGGACAAAAACATTGCCGATGCGATTCGAGCCTGCATCCACATTCTCAATAAAATAAACACGATCAGCCTGACTTGACTCACGGAACATCCCCGGAGTAGCGGCAGTAACATCGTCGCGGCTTTCCAGCTTATTCCTGAACTGGTCGGCCTTTAGCAAGGCCCACGGCGTCAGCACCATGCTGAGCAGTGCAATCACTGCTACTACCGGCACCGCAAACCATAGCACCGGACCCATCCAGCGTATCAGGCCAATGCCGGAACTGAACCACACCACCATCTCGCTGTCCCGATAACTCCGCGACAACGTCAACAAGATGGATATGAATAGGCTGACGGAAAGCAACACCGGGAGATAGTTCATCGCGCTGAAACCAAGCAGCGCCAGCACTGCATCCACAGCGATTCTCCCGCTGACCGCGTCTCCCAGCAATCGAATCAATTGACTTACCACCACAATGCCGAGCAACACTGCAAACACCAGCAATCCATTGCTCGCAAACTCCCCCACCATAGCGCGCTGAAAGATGCCTTTTCGTAACGGCTTTGACTTTATGTGTCTTGATTGCGGATAATCGTGCATCTAGGTATGGATTATTTCCTTAAGGAGTAACACGTGGAATTTAGCATAAAACAAAGCATTCCGGAGAAGCAGCGCAGTGGCTGCCTGGTGGTCGGCGTCTATGAAGGCGGGAAACTGACTGCTTCGGCACAGATATTGAACAAGGCCACCAAGAATGCGCTCAGTGATTTGGTTGCACGTCGCGATATCGACGGCAAGTCCGCTTCCACGCTGCTGTTGCATAAACTGCCGGGCATCGCTGCGGAGCGCGTGCTGTTGGTCGGCCTGGGCAAGGCGAGTGAGATGAACAACAAGGCAAGGATTGAAATCTTGCATGCGACCTTCAGCAAGTTGAATGCCACCCCAGCGAAGGATGCCACGCTTTACCTCATCGAGGATGGCATGGGTAAGGATACCGGATGGGCAATCAGGCAAACGGTGTTTGTCGCAACTGAACATGCCTTCCGCGCAGACACCCTAAAGAGCAAGCCGGCAAAAGCTGCATCCCTGAAGAGCATCACCCTGGCCACCCTGGAAAAACCTTCTTCAGCCTTGAAAGCCATCCTCGAGTATGCCACCGCAACCGCACATGGCATGGACCTTGCCAAAAAACTGGGCAACCTTCCCGGCAACGTCTGTACGCCAACCTACCTAGCCTCGCAAGCGATTTCACTTGGAAAGACGCACAAATCGATCAAGGCCACTGTGCTTGAAGAAAAGGACATGCGAAAACTGGGGATGGGATCTTTCCTTTCCGTCACCCGTGGCAGCGAGCAACCGGCAAAGCTCATTACCATGGAGTATCGCGGCACTGATAAAAAGCATAAGCCCGTCGTGCTGGTCGGCAAAGGCATCACCTTCGATTCCGGCGGCATATCGCTCAAGCCGGGAGCCGAGATGGATGAAATGAAATATGACATGTGTGGCGCAGCCAGCGTACTCGGCACGATGCAGGCCATCGCCGAGATGGGCTTGAAACTAAACGTGGTCGGCGTGATCCCGAGTTGCGAGAACCTGCCCAGCGGCACAGCAGTCAAGCCTGGTGATATCGTCACCAGCATGTCAGGACAGACCATAGAGATACTCAACACCGATGCAGAAGGTCGCCTCATCCTTTGTGACGCGCTGACCTATGCCGCAAAGTTCCACCCAGAAACCGTGATCGACATCGCAACCCTTACCGGTGCTTGCGTCATCGCCCTGGGCCACGTCGCCAGTGGCCTGCTCAGCAATGAAGAAAAGCTCACCAAGGAACTGCTGGCTGCAGGCGAACAAGCCCACGACCGCGCATGGCAACTGCCGCTGTGGGAAGATTATCAGCCACTATTGGACAGCAATTTCGCCGACATGCAGAACATCGGTGGTCGCGCCGGCGGCACCATCACTGCAGCCTGCTTCCTGGCACGCTTCACCAAGGATTATCGCTGGGCACACCTGGACATCGCCGGCACGGCCTGGAAATCCGGCAAGGAAAAAGGAGCGACCGGACGCCCGGTTCCGCTGCTCACGCAATACTTGGTCAACCTTGCCCAGAAATCATGACCAAGGTGGATTTCTATACCGGCTCGAAGGACAAGCTTCGCACTGCCTGCCAACTGATCGACAAGGCGATGCAAAAGGGCGTTCGCGTTGTCCTCAGCGCCCCTGACCCGGCAACCACTGATGCCCTTGATAAATTACTCTGGCATTTCCCCGCCACAGCTTTCATCCCGCATTGCCGGGGGAATGAAGTTGAAGCTGATCATTCGCCAGTCGTGCTATACCAGGGAGACGATAAATTCCCGCACCATGAATTGCTGATCAGTCTGCACGACGACTGCGTGCCTTTCTTCAGCCGCTTCGATCGAGTGATCGAGATCATCAGCAATGACACTGAAGACAGCCGACTTGGTCGCTTACGCTTCAAGTTTTATCGTGACCGCGGCTATGAACTTCGCCATATCGACTTGTCCAACAAAGCGTCCAACGAGGCACAACATTAATGAATTCCGTTAAGCACCCTGCAAGCGATGTTTTTGGCAAATTGCCTGTTCTGACTCACGTTGCCAGTAAAGCAGCAATGCAAGATTTGCCAACCTTGACTGAGATCGTCGATGAGACAGTTTCGCATGCCTCTCTCAGCGCAAGGGAGAAGCAGCAACTGCTGAGGCAACTTGAGAAGCATATTGAATCCCTGTTCTCGCAGAAACTCGCACAGAAACTCGAACAGTTGCAGCGCCAAACCGTCAAGCAAGCCATCAGTGAGTTGAAGGCGGAATTGCCAGAACTGCTGCGCGTTACACTGAACGCGCATCTCGATTCACGCAAGTAGGCGCTTTTCTTGAATAGTCAGCTACGAATCCCGCTATAATCGCGCGCCTGTCAGCATTAGTATCGTGTTGGCAGGCGTAACATGACCAGGACAGTCTAACTGTCGCATTATTTCGCACCATAAGGTAATTCAATGGAACTCGCCAAAAGTTTCGAGCCGAAACTCATCGAATCGCGCTGGTACCCAAAATGGGAAGAATCCGGATATTTCAAAGCTGGATTCGACGCGAACAAAACAGAAAACTTCTGCATCCTGCTTCCCCCACCCAATGTGACCGGTACGCTGCACATGGGGCATGGTTTCAATCAGACCCTGATGGACGCGCTGACCCGCTATCACCGCATGAAGGGTGACAACACGCTATGGCAACCAGGCACCGATCACGCCGGGATCGCCACCCAGATCGTCGTTGAGCGCCAACTCGATGGACAGGGCATCTCCCGGCATGACTTGGGGCGGGAAAAATTCATCGAGAAGATCTGGGAATGGAAAGGTTATTCTGGTGACACCATCACCCGCCAGATGCGCCGCCTCGGCACCTCCCCGGATTGGTCACGCGAACGCTTTACAATGGATGAGGGTCTGTCGAAAACAGTCACCGAGATATTTGTGCGCTTGTACAACGAAGGACTGATCTATCGGGGCAAGCGCTTGGTGAACTGGGATCCCAAACTGCACACTGCTGTGTCCGACCTGGAAGTGGTGCAGGAAGAGGAGGATGGCTTCATGTGGCACATCCGTTATCCGCTCGCCGAACAAGATGATGTGCATGGACTGAGTCACCTTACTGTCGCGACTACCCGCCCCGAAACCATGCTGGGCGACGTTGCCGTGATGGTTCACCCGCAAGACGAGCGCTATCAGCACCTGATCGGCAAGAAAGTCAGGCTGCCGCTGTGTGATCGCGATCTGCTGATCATTGCCGACGAGTACGTTGACAAGGAATTCGGTACCGGGGTGGTGAAAGTAACGCCTGCACATGATTTCAACGATTACGCTGTGGGCCAACGTCACAATCTGCCGCAAATTTGCATCCTCACCCTGGATGCCAAGATCAATGATAATGCGCCCAAGCAATACCAGGGCATGGATCGTTTCGTCGCCCGCAAACAGATCGTCGTTGACCTGGAAGCAGCCGGGGCCTTCGATAAAGTTGAAAAACACAAGCTCAAGGTGCCACGTGGAGATCGAACCGGCGTGGTGATCGAGCCGATGCTTACCGACCAGTGGTTCGTCGCCATGAGCAAACCAGGGCCGAAAGTAAATGGCAAGGCTGGCAAGAGCATCACCGAGCAGGCGCTCGAATGCGTCGCTTCCGGCGAGATCAAGTTTCACCCTGACAACTGGGTGAACACATACAACCAATGGTTAAACAATATCCAGGACTGGTGCATCTCGCGACAGTTGTGGTGGGGACATCAGATTCCCGCATGGTATGGCGTCAACGGTGAAGTGTTCGTCGCACACAACGAAGCTGAGGCACGGCAACTGGCCGACAAGCAAGGCTACGCGGGGCAACTGGATCGCGACGAAGACGTGCTCGACACCTGGTTCTCCTCAGCATTGTGGCCATTTTCAACGCTGGACTGGACACCTGAATATCCTGCGAAGTCGAATCCTGCGCTCGACATGTATCTACCTTCCTCGGTGCTGGTGACTGGATTCGACATTATCTTCTTCTGGGTGGCACGCATGGTGATGATGACAAAGCACATCACCGGGAAGATCCCCTTCAAGGATGTGTACGTGCATGGGTTGATCCGGGACGCTGAAGGCCAGAAGATGTCCAAGTCCAAGGGAAACGTGCTCGACCCGATCGACCTGATCGATGGCATCGGAATCTCCGAACTTGTGAAAAAACGCACGACCGGGTTGATGAACCCGAAACAGGCCGAGCAGATTGAAAAGCGCACGCGCAAGGAATTCCCTGAAGGAATCCCGGCGTTCGGCACGGATGCCCTAAGGTTCACTTTCGCCTCGCTTGCCTCGCCTGGGCGCGACATCAAGTTCGACATGCAGCGTTGCGAGGGCTACCGCAACTTCTGCAACAAGCTCTGGAATGCCACACGATTCGTATTGATGAACTGCGATGGCAAAGATGTGGGACTGGATGGTACGCTGCCACTTGAGTACTCCGCCCCCGACCGATGGATGATCGGCATGCTTCAGCAGGCAGAGGCAGACATGGCGGCCCACTTTGCCGATTATCGCTTCGACATGGCAGCACGTACGGTTTATGAGCTGGTTTGGAACAGCTATTGTGATTGGTATGTTGAATTGGCAAAAGTACAGATCGCCGAAGGCAATGAAGCCCGGCAACGTGCCACTCGCCGCACGCTGGTGCGTGTTCTTGAAGCGATTCTTCGCCTTGCTCACCCGATCATCCCGTTCATCACCGAAGAGCTTTGGCAATCCGTTGCGCCGCTCTCGGGCATGACCGGCGCAAGCATAATGATTCAGCCCTACCCGCAGCCTGATGTCGGCAAGATCGACAATGCGTCGGTCGAACAAGTCGCACTGTTGCAAGAAATCGTTACCGCATGCCGCAGCCTGCGCGGTGAAATGAACCTTTCCCCTGCGCAGCGGGTACCCTTGATCATCGTTTCAGGAAGCACGACGGAAGATCCCGCGACACTCAGTGCACTTGCCCCCTATATCATAAGCCTCGCCAAACTGAGCGACGTTCAGATCGTGGCAGATTTGCCCGCTGGCGACGCAGCTGTTGCGATAGTCGGCACACTCAGGCTGATGCTTAAAGTCGATATCGATATAGCGGCAGAGAAAGAACGGCTAGACAAGGAAATCTCTCGCCTGGACAACGAGATCACCAAAGCACAAGCCAAGCTGTCTAATGCCAGCTTCGTGGATCGCGCCCCGGCAAAAGTCGTAGAACAGGAGCGCAAGCGACTGGAAGACTTCAGCGCAACGTTAGCGCAGATGCAGGTGCAACGAAAGAAGTATGGGTGAGCCCTAGCGTCGACGGATCAGGAAAACGAATTCCCCATCCTGTACCGTTGAAGACAGCAGGTCATTGCCAGTCTTTCGACAAAACTCATCGAAGTCGTTTGGCGCACCCTTGTCAGTTGCGACTATCCTGAGCAATTGGCCGCTGTTCATCTGTGAGAGGGATTTCTTGGCTCTCAGAATGGGTAGCGGGCAGGCGAGCTGACGCGCATCAAGTTCTGCATCGAATTCGTTCATGTCGCGATCGGCAAACCAGCATTCGCCCAAGCAAAGATACCGCCCTGAACGTTGTAGGCTTCGACAAACCCGTTCGCAGCGGCGAAAGCGGCAGCCTGCCCGGAACGACCACCTGTCTGGCAATAGAAAACAGTAATGGCATTCTTGTCCATCTCGTGCAATTTCAACGGCAGCAAATGCAAAGGCAGTGACATGCCCTGTGGAATCATTCCCCGGGCAACTTCGGCATCGGTGCGAACGTCAAGCAAGAGCACGCCTCCTTGCTGCATCATCGACTGCAGTTCGTCGATGGAGATATTCCTGTAACCACTGTTGGTCATGATTCCTGGCATATTTCTATTCCTGTTCGGCTTG
Organism: Gallionella sp.; assembly: GCA_024641025.1. GTDB lineage: Bacteria > Pseudomonadota > Gammaproteobacteria > Burkholderiales > Gallionellaceae > Gallionella. Next base: position 11,647 of record JAHEDW010000022.1, on the reverse strand, counting down.
GCTCTGGTCTGCCAATAATAATGAGATACGCGTGTTTGCGACCGACAACCGTTTCACCAGCATGCGCAGGAACGCCTCGCTGAACTGGAAGCGGCAGCCTGTCGTTGCATGTGCAAGCATATCTGGATTGATTTCGATCAGGATCACATCGTTTTTTGCGATCACGTCTGTACTACGCTTGAATTGCTGCTCCAAAATGTGCGCCATTTCTCCAAAACAATCTCCGCGATGCAATAGGCTCAACAACCTGCCTTGCTTGACAACGCGAACCGTGCCTTGCGCAATGATGTAAAAGATCCTTCCTTTTTCACCGTCTCGGAGTATGTATTCGCCTTCCGGCACCTTGCGCCACTCGTTTGTACGCAGAACTTCCCAAAGTTCGACATCGCTGAAACTCTTGAAGAATGCAAGGCTTCGGAGGGTATCGAATTTTTCGGTATCGAATATCTCTGTTTGTGACGGGACAACATCACTGAAGAATTTGACGAGGTCATTCGAGAACTCCTCCCACTGCTGGTAACGCTTTGCCGTATCCTTTGCCATCGCACGGCGCACGATCCTGTCCAGTTCAGGCGGCATTTCAGGTCGAAAGGAACTCGGCGGAGGCGGCTCGATGTTGATGATGTGGTAAATCATGCTGTAGTTGTTGCTTGCATCGAAGGGCAATTTCCCGGTGAGCAGCTTGTACATCACCACTCCGACGGAATAGATGTCGGTCTGATGCGTCAGCGGATGCTCCATGACTTGCTCCGGTGACATATAGGCCGGAGAACCCACCCCTGAAACTTGCGTGCTCTGGTTGGTCTGCAGTGCGGCTGCGCCGAAATCGAAGATCTTGATATCGGATTCGCCCAGGAACAGGATATTGGCAGGCTTGATGTCACGATGTATCACGCCCTGGTGCTGTGCGTACTCAAGGGCTTTGCAGCACTTGTAAATGATTTCGGCGATGGTACTGATCGGCAACAGATGGTCTACCTCGGCGTACTTCTCCAATGTTTCGCCTTCGACGTATTCCATCACCATGTAATTGATATCACCTTCCATCACGGCATCGAGGATTTTTACGATGTGTGGATGGGATAATTTTCCAGCCAGCGATGCTTCAGTCATCAACAGCTTGCGAAAGATCTTTTCCCGGCTGGGATCTTTCAGTATCTTCAGGTCGAACACTTTGATTGCGACCTGCTCCTTCTTGAATTCGTCGGTCGCCAGATATACGGTGCTTGTTGCACCGCTACCGAGCTCACGCACGACTTCATATTTCCCGATTTTTTTCATTTTCCTGGCTGCATGATGTTAAACAGCTCAATTCTGAGCACTTTGCCGCGTGCTGTCTATATGGAATCACACCTGAAGCGCCATAAACAGGGATACGATGTGAACCTGTGGTAAAAACAACTATCATAGTAACCATGAAAAAACTGACTCTGGCGGTGCTGCTGTGCTTTTCACCTTACGCACTGGGCGATGGTCTCCCCGATCTTGGGGATGCCTCTCAAATCGTCTTGACACCGTTGCAGGAACGCCAGATCGGACAGCAGAGCATGATGGAGATTCGTGCCAGCAAACAGTTCCTGGATGACCCCGAGATCAATGACTACCTCAACCAACTCGGCGGCAAACTGGTTGAGAACAGCACCGAGCCAGGCCTGGGCTTCGAGTTCTTCGCGATAAACGACCTTAGTATCAATGCGTTTGCGATGCCCGGAGGATATATCGGCGTGAACAGTGGCTTGTTGCTGACTGTACAAAGCGAATCTGAATTGGCCGCCGTGTTGAGCCACGAGATCGCTCACGTGACCCAGCACCATCTGGCACGCATGATTGCGGGGCAACAAGGCGAAGGCCTGGCGTCGATGGCAGCACTCGCCGTCGCAATACTCGCCGCCCGCACCAGTCCTCAAGTGACTGAAGCTGCGATCGCCAGCGTGCAGGCACGTTCGATCCAAAGACAGCTCGATTTCACGCGCGCAAACGAACAGGAAGCGGATCGGATCGGGCTCGATATATTGCAAAAGTCGAACTTGAATATCCACGCGATGCCAGAATTCCTGGATCGTCTACAAAAAGCCACGCGCTTGCTGGACAACAATGCACCGAACTATCTGCGTACCCACCCGATCACGACCGATCGGGTCGCAGACATTGAAAATCGGGTACAGAAGCTACCTTATCGCCTGATACCGGACAGCCTGGATTTTCAACTCGTGCGCACCAAGCTGATCGCTTCGCAAAAGACCCCTGCGGACGCAATCACCTATTTCAGCGATGCCCTGGGTTCACAAAAACACGGCAATCCGATCGCGCAACGCTACGGACTGGTGGGTTCGCTATTGCACAACAACGAAGTCGGCCGAGCAGCTCAGGAACTGGATACCTTGCGCAAACTGACCAACTCCTCCCTGAACCTTAGATATAACGCAATGATAGAAACCCTCTCGGGACAGGTGAAACGCGCTGAAAACAATCCCGCGGCGACCCTCGCGTTCTATGAAACCGCGGTTCAGAACTTCCCGCAGCATCGCGCCCTGATTTATGACTACGCCGACTTGCTGATCCAGAGCGGCCAGTCTGAAACTGCGGTAAAACTTCTCGGCACACAGATCATCCGGCACCCAAGTGACACCACGCTCTACGACCTGCAAGCCAGGGCCTACGCAAAGCAAGGCAAGGTACTTGAGCAACATAAGGCGCTTGCCTACAGCTACGCCTGGCAGGGCAAGCTGTATGCAGCACTCGAGCAGCTCGAATTGGCGAAACAGGCGGGTGGAAGTTTTTACCAGCTCTCAACGGTCGAGAGTGACTTGCGCGAATTGCGTGAAATGCTGGATGCGCGCACCAAACCGTAGAAACCAACATCTCAAACCCAATAAAAAAGCCCCTCTTGCGAGGGGCTTTTATTTACCTTAAGTAAGCTCAGGCAGTATTAAGCGCAAGCCTTAGGCAAAATGTTTGCTGGGATTGGGTTCGCGCCAGCAACAGCCAACACACCTGCAGCAGGAGTACCAGAAACAACGTCAACAATAGCAGTTGCGTCGTCTGAGGAACCATCACCGTTCGCACAGGACCAGCTACCGTCGTTAGGATTGTAGTACATATGCACGAACAGGCCCTGTATCTTGCCGCTCACGCCAGTCGTACCAAATTGTGAAACAACGCTGAAAGCTTGGCCGGTCGTACCATCACCAGTGCCGACAGATGCAACATATTTACCAGAGGTGATACCTTTAACGCCAGCGGTACCATCATCGATTAGGAAAGCGCCTGAGGATGTATAAAGTTCGGTCAGCGGTGTCTTGAAACCGTCCATCAGTGTAAATGCTTCAGCAGCTTGGGCACGTGCGGTATAGTCGCCGTAAGCAGGAATCGCAACAGCAGCCAGGATACCGATGATCGCAACCACGATCATCAATTCGATCAGCGTGAAACCTTTTTGTATGTTCTTCATGTAAAGCTCCTTGTGTAATATTAAACACACTTGGTGTGTGTCGATGTAATAGGGAGCAATAGCCGTGCCAAAAATGCCAGTTGCTCGCAGGTTACCGGGACAAATTAATTTTTCGCATGAAATTATTTTTATAACTTATTGTTTTATTATGTCTATTACCATAGCATCGCATTTCAAATTCAAGACGAACACAAATTGAAATGGCACCTACCATCGTACATGCGCAATAAATTCCTTCGATAATCAGACCAAAACTGGCAGTCGACTGACGATTTTTGTCAGTATGACGGCGATTGAAAGTGCATTATGGAAGAACCGGGTTTGGCAGCAACACCAACGGTGAATGCAAACGAACCATCGTTACGCCCTGGAACTGACACCAGGAATTTTGTCCAGGTCGACATCGTCGACCTGCTCGGCGGGAAGGAACTGACCCGCATAGTCTAGATACACCTTTTCTCGGATAAAGATGTCGAACAGGTCAGGATCGATATGCCCATTCAGTTTGAATTTTCCCAGGATAGTCAAGGATTCGGTCAGGGTCTTGCCCTTTTTGTATGGCCTATCCTTGGCGGTGAGCGCCTCGAAAATATCCGCGATGCCCATGATCCTTGCCTGAACCGACATTTGATCGCGCAATAGTCCGCGCGGGTAACCCTGACCATCCATCCGCTCATGATGCCCGCCGGCATATTCCGGAACATTCTTGAGGTGCTTAGGCCACGGCAGGGATTCCAGCATCTTTATCGTGACATCGATGTGATGGTTGATGGTCTCGCGCTCGGCTGCGGTCAGCGTACCGGATCTGATGGTCAGGTTCTCTAACTCATCCTCGCTGAGGAAATTGCATTCCAATCCTTCAATGCCTTGCCATCTATATGCCGCGATCTGGTGTATTCGCTGCTGCTCCTCGACTGACATAGCCTCACCACCGACGTTGCAATGTCGCAGAAATTCACGGTCCTGATCCAGTTGCGCGATTCGCGCTTCATGTTCCTGTCTTGCCGAATCGACACGATGCGCATCACCACCTGCTTCAGCCAACTTCCGCAACATGTTTATTTCCGAATCACGCTTGAGAATTTCGAAACGAGTATCCAGCATATGGATACGGTCGAACAGGGTCTGCAGCTTGGTCGCCTTGTCCACCACATGCACCGGGGTGGTGATTTTCCCGCAGTCATGCAGCAATCCTGCGATCCGGAGCTCCTTCCGATCCGTGTCAGTCATCACGAAATCCTTCAGCGGCCCCTGCTGGGTGCGGTTGGCAGCCTCGGCGAGCATCATGGTAAGGGCCGGAACGCGGGCACAATGCCCGCCGGTATAAGACGATTTGTCATCGATCGCTGTATTTATCAGTTGGATAAAGGACTCGAACAAAGATTCCAGCTGACCGATGAGGCGACGATTGGTCAGTGCGATTGCAGCTTGTGATGCAAGCGACTCCAGCATCTGCTGGTCATCCGCAGAAAACTCCACGATCTTTCCGCTGTTCCGGTCTTTGGCATTGATGAGTTGGAGCACGCCGATGACTTCATCTTCATGATTCAGCATCGGTACGGTCAGGAAAGAATGCGAACGATAGCCTGTCTTGCTATCGAAATTCTTCGTACCGGAAAAATCGAAGCCCTGTGCAATGTATGCGTCAGGAATGTTTATCGTCTCGCCGGTCAAAGCCGCGTGGCTCACAACCATGGCATGATTGGGCTTCCCTGCTTCACTGTACAGACGGATCGGATAGAAGCTGATCGGCACACCACTGGTGCCACCCATGACAGTATTTAGCGTATCGTTACGCAAGATCTCGAAACGAAGCAGTTGCTGTTCAGGTTCATGCAGATAAAGCGTCCCTGCATCAGCATTGGTAAAGCGTTTTGCTGCGACCAGTATGGTCTCAAGCAGACTATTGATGTCGTGCTGTCGGGACAGCGCTATACCGACCTCGTTGAGTTCCTTGAGACGATGCAACAGATAATCTGAAGATTGCATAAGCAAGCTCTGGAATTTACTTGATGCAAACAGCACGCACTTGATGCATGTCAGTGATACCCTGCAGCACCTTTTCCATACCGTCCTGTTTCAACGTGTGCATCCCTTCGTCCAGGGCGATTGCCAGTAGTTCAGCGACGCGTGCATGCTCCTGGATGGCTTTCTTTACCGGATCTGAACCAATCAGCAACTCGTGCAGGCCGACCCGCCCGCGATAACCAGTTCCCGTGCATTTCTCGCAACCTACCGGTGTATAAAGAGTGAATTGTCCCTGTTTGTTTGCATACAATTTTCCCCATTCTGTATAAAGTGCCTTCATTTCCGCTGCAGGGTCTTTCTTCCAGGAAACGGTGTTGGTCAGTTCCGAGCTGTATTCGGTAAGCAGCGCCTTGATCTCCTCGCTTGTCGCGACATGTGGTTTCTTGCAGTCTGGACACAGGCGTTTCGCCAGACGCTGTGCAAGTATGCCCAGCAGCGCATCGGAGAAGTTGAACGGGTCCATGCCCATGTCCAGCAGGCGGATGATGGATTCCGGGGCGCTGTTGGTGTGCAGTGTTGCAAAAACCAGGTGACCGGTCAGGGATGCCTCGATACCTATAGAAACCGTCTCCTTGTCGCGCATCTCACCGACCATGATCACGTCAGGATCGGCACGCAGGAATGCACGCATGATGGTGGCAAAGTCAAGGCCGGCCTTTTTGTTGATTTGCACCTGGCGTAATCCCTTCTGGGTGATCTCCACAGGGTCTTCCGCTGTCCAGATCTTGGTTTCGGGCTTGTTGATGAACTTGAGAATGGAGTGCAGCGTGGTGGTCTTACCTGAACCGGTCGGGCCGCATACGAAGAACAAGCCGTAGGGTTTGCTGACTGTAGCCTGGATCAATTCATTGTTTCTTGCGGAGAAGCCCATCTTCTCGAGCGGCAATGGCTCACCTGAGGCCAGGATACGCATCACCACGTCTTCCACGCCACCCTGCGAAGGGATTGTCGCCACACGAAGTTCGATATCCAGCGGACCGAATTTCTTGAACTTTATCTTGCCGTCCTGGGGTCTGCGTTTCTCGGATATATCCAGATCGCACATAATCTTGAGGCGTGTCACTAGCGCATTACGGTAAGTCGATGGAACCTCGATGTAATTCAGCAGCGAGCCGTCCTTGCGAACCCGGATCTGGGTCTTCATCTTGCCTGGCCCAGGTTCTACATGTATGTCAGAAGCACCCATCCGGTATGCATCAACGATGATCTTGTTGACCAGTTTGACCAGTTCATTGTCTGCTGCCGCGCTGACATCCTCCTGGCTGATGCTGGAGATATCTTCCTCGTCTCCGCCAAGATTGGTCAGTAGTTCGTCCACTGACGAATCATCCGCTGCAAAAATGCCAGTAGCATCCGCAGAAGATTTCCCACCATAGAACAAATCAAGGTATTGGTTGAACTCACGCTGTGAGCAAACCAGGTAGTTAAGCCTGCTCTTGGGGAAGATGTTGTTCACCACACGCGAGGCCTGGATCCGTTCCGGGTCAGTGGTCAATATCATCAGCCCATCCTGGTTCTCGTCTATCGGAAGCCAATGACCGCTTTTGACATACTCACGCCTCAAGTTGCGCAACAACTCTGCCGGCTTGACGCGGTCCCCCCTAAAGGGTTCATAAGGAACCCCGAAGAAAGTGGACAAGGCCTTACCCAAGGCAGCGTTACTGACCTGAAATTCATCTATCAGCACATCTTCGATGTCGATCCCTTTGCGCCTTGCTGTTCGCGTAGCCAATTCAAATTCCGCCGCTGAAAGTACCGCGTCGGCAACCAGGTAATCATATTTTGTTTTGGCCGTTGTGGTTTGCAGCCGTTGGCGCAACGCTACTGCCATGGTTTGCGAAAGTTCCTTCGCTCCCTCCTCGATTGAGGAGGCAAAAGGTACACCAGCCTTGTTGTTTATGACCTGTATCACGCCGATCAGGTCGTTGCTGGTGGCATCCACTACAGGAACGACAAGCATTTGCTTGGTACGGTAACCGGTGCGCTTGTCCACCTCCTGCAAAAAACGCAAGTGCGGACTAATGGTGGCCAATTCCTTTTCATCGTAAACATCTTTGATGTTAAGCAGCCTTTTCTTCATCGCCACATAACCAGCGATGCTTTGCTCGGCGATAGGCAACTTCAGATCCTTGAATGAGTTTAGTCCGGTCTTGACTTTGGAAACGAGCGAAATGTTGTCGTCGCCGACTACATAAATAGTCATGCGGTCTGCATTAAACAAGGCACAGATGTCCTTGCTGACATCCAGCATGATTTCTTCCACATTGCCAGTTGCGTGGATCTTGTTGGTAACTTGATTAAGGTTCTTATTGAACTCGAGCTTGATGTTCATTTCTGCGGAATTACCAACCGCACCCTTGGTTGCCATTACTGTACTCATCTCTTACTCCCGCCTATCTCATCTAACCTCAAGGATTTCCAATCATCCATCCGGCTTGTGTGCCTTACTGGACCAACCTCTCGCCGACAATGCGCCTTGATTAACTCACACACCAGTTCAAAAACTGAACTGACAAAAAATTTACGAGGATGCAGAATATGCGCCACTATAAATCGAACACTTGATTGTTCAGCAGCATCTTTGGCCGGATACCGGGAACATCCTCCTCGATCTCCCGCATGGTTAACTCCAGTTCACCGGGCTTGAGGTGCGTGATGAATACTTCTGCCTTGAGCTTGAACTTGGCCAATTCCACCGAGAGCATACTTGGACATAGATGCTTGGAAAGCACCGCTAGTTCACGCTCACTGTTAGAGAAAGCTGACTCAATGATAAGGTAGCGTAAATTATCGATTTCGTTGACCACCTTCCATAGTGCATCATTGGTCGTAGTGTCCCCGGTAAAAACCAAGCTCGCTGCGCCACTGTCCAGATGGTAACCGACCGCAGGCACGACATGATTGGCCGGTACCGCAGTGATACTGCGCCCACCCAACTCCACCGTCTTGCCCAATTCGATCTGCTGGTAAATCATCGATGGCTGAAGTGCGCTTGGTATTTCACTGAAATCGGGCCAAATCTTCCAGTTAAAGATATGCTGCTTGAGCATTTCCAGCGTTTCGTCAATCGCATATATCGTTATCGGGCGATCTCGCATTGTCCAAACGCTGTCGAGCAACATTGGTATGCAGGCGATATGGTCAAGGTGCGAATGCGTAACAAAGATATGGTCGATAGCACACAATTCATCCAAGGTAAGTTCACTCACTCCGGTCCCCGCATCGATCAGGACGTCCTGATCGAGCAGGAACGAAGTGGTGCGCAGATCGCCACCGATTCCACCACTGCATCCCAACACTCTTAATTTCATAAGTCCTGTAATCCTGTTTTGCTACTTTGTATCGAATACGAATACACCATCCCAATCCGCAGCCTGCGGGTTTTTTCGAAAATAGGCAATGCGACTGACATAGGTTTGATACAACGGGGTATCAGGTGAAATGCGCTGCAGATTCATCAACTGCAATTCTGCCTGGTCCCAGTCCTGCTTGCGATACAAGCGACGCACCTCATGAAACAGCTTGATCTCGTCATGCTTTGCGCTGCTCACATTTTCGGCAAGACCTATCGGTTCGTATATCGCCACGGGCTTATCTTTACCTTTTACCCGCACATGGTCAAGTTCACGATAGATAAAGTCCTTGGCAGCATTACGGGTGTTTTCACCGATGATGATTTCCACACCGTATTGCTTAGTGATTCCTTCAAGCCGTGATGCCAGGTTAACTTCGTCCCCCATCACAGTATAGGCTACGCGCAATTCAGAACCCATGTTGCCAACGTTGACATTTCCTGTGTTGATGCCGATTCCAACATGTATCTCCGGCCAGCCGCGCGCTTTAAAGTGCGGCCGCAATCGCGCCATTTCCTGTTGCATCTCGATACTTGCCTGTAACGCATGATGGGCATGACCCTTATCTGGCAAGGGTGCTCCCCAAAAAGCCATGATGCAGTCGCCCATATACTTATCGATAGTACCGCGATGTTTGTATATCACTCGAGACAATGGGGTCAAGAACTCATGCATCATTGACGCCAATTCCTTCGGGTCCAGCCCTTCGGATATGGAGGTGAAGTCGCGCACATCGGAGAACAGGATGGTCATTTCGCGGCTCTCGCCTGCCAGGGAGACGCGCTCAGGATGCTGAGCCATTTCCTCGACCAACTCGTTCGGCACATATTGGCCGAACAACCCGGTAATCAGACGCTTGGTGCGTGATTCGACGAAGTAACCATAGGACATGTCCAACGCGAATATCAAGGCAATCATCACCAGGCTGTTCGCCATTGGCATCAATATGTCCCCGTATTGCCAGGAGGCTAGGCTCATCCCTGCCGTACCGGCAAAGAAGAAACCCGAGACGATGATCGCGTTGGCCGGGTTCAACTGGGGCAGTAAGATGCTCATGGTAATACCGATCAGCAGCAACCAAACCACTTCTGCGCCCAACATGTATGCTGGCCGTTCTTTCAAGTTCTGATCCAGTATCCCGGAAATCATGTTTGCGTGGACTTCTACCCCTGGATAAACCTCAGCCACCGGTGTGGCGCGCATATCCATCAAACCTGGTGCAGTTGTGCCAACCAGCACGATCTTATCCTTCAATTGTGACGTTGCGACTCGGTCATGCAACACATCTGCGATGGAGATATAAGGAAAACTCCCTTGTCTTCCGCGGTAGGGAATATAGGTCGCCAAATCATCATCCACCGGGATTTTCAATGAGCCATTGGCCGTGCGCAACTCCAGCCACTCGAGCCTGGCATATCCTCCTTGCTTGGCTTCGACAAATCCTGGCTGCAATTCGGTCCTCCCCAGCAGGGTACGCACCACCGCAAGGGAAAGGGGCTCATAATAAGCCCCGTTATACTCAGACAGCATCGGTACACGCCTTACCAACCCGTCAAAGTCGATCATGGGATTAAAGTGGCCTGCACCACTCGCTGCTTGCTGCAACTCGGCAAGATTGGCTCCATAGCCATTCCAGGAAGCAAAGCCTTTTGTGTGCCCCTTGAATGAACCTGCCCTTAAAATCGGCTCGGGAAGTTCTCCAGAGATGCGTGTGTTTTTCTGGTCTGTAAAGTAATACCCAAGTACCACCTTGCGGCCAGCGATCTTGTCGGCGAACATTTTGTCGTATTCGAGCTGAGGCTGGATCTGGCTCAGGACAGCGCGATATTGAGGATCATCCCTGAGTTGGTGTTGCGCCAGCGCCTGTAATACCTTAAGCCCAGAACTGTCATCCTTTTCGGCAAAGACCACATCGAAACCCACTACTGCAACTTCGTGTTTATCGAACAACTTGTCCATCAGCATGGCCATGCGATCTCGCCCCCATGGCCAACGCCCTTCTTCCTTGAGGCTTTTTTCGTCTATATCCAGAATGACGATGCGCTGATCCACTGTTTGCGGCATTGTCAATCGCATGCTGTAATCGTAAAGATTTTCTGAGAGACGATCGATAAATCCCAGACGGTAGAAGTGCGCGGCATTGCCGACAAAAAAAAGGACGATCAGCAAACCAAGTCCGATCAATATCGCGTTCTTCTTCACGCATCTCCCTTAATTGACATTGTCATGAATGCTGCCACCGTATCTTTGTGGTGTGATGGTTTGCAATACCACATGGACTGAACACCGACTTTGCCAGGCCGGGTCAGAGCGATGATCTTCTCATTGGATGATTCACGCGTCTGAAGGTCGGCAGTAATGACAGCAGGATTGCCCAAGGGTCACGGTAAGGCAATTTTGCAGAATTGCTGTGAATATGATCAGGCTCGGCGCAGCGACCACAACAGCGTCTACTGCCACCCGTTAACCCTTGAAATAGAATTCCATTTTGATGCCTGCCAGTTCGATCACGTCATGATCCTTCAGTTGATATGCCTGATTTGTGAGTGTCTGGCCGTTCACTAATGGGAATTTTGCTCCCTCGACATGGGTGATAAAGAAACCTTGCGGGCGCCGGGTAAGGACCGCAACCTGCAAGCCTGGCTTACCCAAAGTGGTCAGGTTCTTTACCAACTCGAGTTCCTTGCCTGCATTCGCACCGGTCAATATCTGCACCACGGCGATCTTTGCAGGATCGCCTTGCGCCGCAGGCTTGCCAGCTGGAGGAGTGGCAGGTTTGGCCGGGGGCGTAGTTGGATCAACTTTACCAGTTTTC
>JAHEDW010000021.1 GCA_024641025.1 Gallionella sp. | reverse complement strand
CTGCCATCCCTACTTCCCCGAACACCACGAGCTTTTCTGGCAATGGCTTGTTACGGAGTGATGAGACGATCGCAAGCATTACTGCAAGGTCGGCACCGGGTTCGGTGATCTTGACGCCGCCCACCGCATTGATGAAAACGTCCTGATCAAAGCATGCCACGCCAGCGTGACGATGCAACACCGCCAGCAACATCGCGAGCCGATTCTGCTCCAACCCAAGAGAAAGGCGTCGTGGCGTGGGAGAGTGAGCTTCATCAAGCAACGCCTGTATCTCCACCAATAGCGGACGCGTACCTTCCTGTGTGACCATCACACATGAACCGGGAACCTGCTGGCCGTGCTGCGACAGAAACAACGCAGACGGGTTACTCACTTCACGAAGTCCTTTCTCGGTCATCGCAAACACACCAAGTTCATTCACAGCGCCGAAACGATTCTTGAAGGCGCGAATCAAGCGGAAACTAGAATGTGTATCTCCTTCGAAATACAACACGGTATCTACGATATGTTCCAGAACGCGTGGACCTGCCAAGGCGCCTTCCTTGGTAACATGGCCGACAAGAATCATTGTTACATCATTACTCTTGGCGACACGCGTAAGTTGGGCAGCGCACTCTCGAACCTGCGCCACCGAACCAGGCGCAGAAGTGAGTTGTTCTGAATAAACCGTCTGGATCGAATCGATCACCACCACGTCCGGCATCTCTCGCGTGATGACTGCCTGGATCTTTTCCAACTGGATCTCCGGCAATAAATGAACCGCATGCGCATCAAGCAAGAGGCGCTTGGCACGCAATGCGATCTGTTGCGACGACTCTTCGCCGCTCACATACAGTACGTTCATATTTGCAGACAGGTGAGCAAGGGTCTGCAACAACAGTGTTGACTTCCCGATTCCGGGATCCCCTCCTATCAGCACTACTGCGCCCTGCACCAACCCTCCACCGAGTACGCGATCGAATTCTGCGATGCCGGTCGGGGTACGTGGAACTTCCTGCGCCTCCACGTCGGAAAGACGCTGCAGGGAACCGTTAGAAGCCAATGCGCTGAAGCGGTTCTTGCCGGCAATCGGCATCGTCTCAGCTACCGTTTCCACCAGCGTGTTCCATGCCTCACAATGAGGACATTGTCCCTGCCATTTAAGCGTCTGGCCGCCGCATTCGGTGCAGCTATAAATCGTTTTAGCTTTTGCCATGCCAACCTTTGTTAGGACAACGGATAAAGGTAAATCGCTTCACCTGCTGGAAGGGGTTATGTCAGATCACTTGTCCAGAAATTTATCGTAGGCCAATGCCTTCACCATGACATCGATGTATGTCTTGATCAACTTCTGGTTCGATCCGCCTATCAGCGTCTCGGATAAAGCTGTCCAAACGAGTTTGTCATTCCCGGTTTCATACAAGTTGGTTTCAATCACAGCATATTCGTCCTCCGCGACATAGCCAGGCGTTTGAACGATGTTGTAACCATAACCATAGTAAGCAGGCCAGGTACCGTAATATGGTGGTGGAACATAAGTCGTTCCGGGCACATAAACCTTCACGGTCTCTTTTTTCACCAGCCGGGTAACTAGCACCGCGTCTGCCCCCAGCTCTTTCACCTTGGCAGCAATTGCCTTCTGGTCATTCTGCTGAGTGTCAGGTAGAAAAGTATAACTGGCGACTGCATCAGTGCCACGCTCTTTGAGCTGCTGCACGAACTCATCCTCGAACAGCCTGCGAATTTGCGCATTCTTCGCCACCCCGATGACCACGAATTTGCCGGGTCGGGCCTGGTATGAAGGATCCTTCCAGACAGAGTTGAGCTGTGTCGTGGCACATGCCGCTGCCAGCAGCGCCCCAACCAACAGCATTACAAGCGTCTTGATTCGACTACGTATCATAGTTACTCCTCTCTCAATTAGAATTACTCGTTGAACATAAGTGATTTAAGCACACGGGCCTCTCGAATACAGAAAAAATATATTCATGCGTTTATGATTTGGCACTCGAGCCAGCCAAATCGTTTGTGCTAAAAAAAGGCGCATTGAATATCTTAGCAATAAAGAGGCATATCATTTTGCCAGCAGTGCGTTGCCTGCCATGGAATTAACCATGATGCCGATGTAAGACTTGATCAACTCTTGATCCGTTTTGTTGATCACTGTTTCCGAAGTCGCAGCCCATACCAGTTTATCGCTCCCGGATTCATATAGATTCGTTTCGATCACAGCGTATTGATCCTCTGCAACATAGCCTGGCGAATATAGATAGCGATAGCCGTAGCCGTAATAATCTGGCCATGTGCCGTAATAGGGAGGGGGGTAGTAGGCCGTCCCAGGGACGTAGAACTGCACGGTCTTCTTACTCACCAACCTAGTGATCAACACAGAATCTGTGCCCAGTTCTTTTACCTTTTCAGCGATTGCAGCCTGGTCATCTTGCTGCGCGTCAGAAAGCACAGTGTAACTCGAGATCGCATCGGTACCACGCTCCTTGAGCTGCCGTACGAACTCATCCTCGAATAACCTACGGTAGATAGGGTTCTTTGCGACCCCGATGACCATGACCTTCGCAGGACGCGACTGATACGATGGATCCTTCCACACCGAAGTAAGCTCTGTCGTTGCACACGCAGTTGCCAGTATCGCTCCAAATATCAATACAACTAACTTATTACGCAGAGTATTTAGCATTATCACTCCTCAAAATTGTCAAATATACGTTAGCAGGATACGTCAATACCTCATGCCATGCCACAATCGAAGTTCCAAAAATAGTACGCCAAAAAACTAGCTCCCGCTCAGCCTCAATCGGTAGAAAAGCAAAGGGGCAACGGCGATCCATGCCAGCAGCAGCGGCCAGAGCCTTCCGCCGCTCATGTCATAGTTTGCCAGCAAGTCGTTCCACGGACGGCCACCAACATAATGAAAGAACAGAAACTCGAAAGCTATGGTAAGAGACACCCAGAACAAGCCAATGTTCAATGCCTGCCGTCCTGAATTCGGAGGCCAGCGGCGGACATAAAAATAGATCAACACACCGAGCATGACGATCCCCGTCAACGTAGAGATTTGCTGGGATGGCAACTCGGAAAAATGCCTGCCATAAGTAAAGTCGCGCAAAGTGCCATTGGCGATAGAAGCCAGAAGCATCACGAACCAGGCCAGCAAATAGCGCGCATTGGTCACTTCATTCGGGAGGGAAGCTTGATCACCTTGCCAGCAACCATGAAATATCCTTTACCGCGATGATGGATGGTGCGCGGATTGCTCTTGGCGCGATCTACCCATGCCTTGACCACTTCTAGCACGAAGAAGTTGTACTTGTTGACCATCCGGGTATCAACCACCCTGCATTCGAGATTGGCATAACACTCCGCGATCAGGGGCGGCTCAATCAGTGATGCAGGTCGCGGCGTAAGCTTGAACTTCCTGAACTTGTCGAACTCGCTTCCAGAGCAGTTGCCGATTCCGACTACTTGCTTGACCAGGCTCTCCGTTGGGATGTTGAGCACGCATTCCTTGGTCGCGACCAAAGCATCAAAACTGAAATTCCGGCCACTGATAACACAACCTACCAACGGTGGCTCGAACTCCATCATGGTGTGCCAAGATTGGGTCATGATGTTTGGTTTTCCTTTGAGGGCAGTCGTCACGAGCAGCACCGGCCCAGGTTCAAGCAGCCGGTATACGCTTGATAATGGAACGGCTTTTTTCGTCATCTCTGCTCAACCTCCCGTAAAGGAAAATCGAAGCCCACGCGCTATGGGACCTGGGTCCACCATTAATTATTTCCTTGTTTGCCTTGCTGATCTCTGGCGCGCGACATGATGATTTGTATTACTGCTTGCTGATTATTCTTCGCAGCCAAAGAGAGCGGAGTATCCCCAAAGTTATTTTTGAAGTTCGAAATAGCACCATGGTACAAGAGCGTTCGAACGATTTCGGTATATCCGGCAGCAGCAGATTTGTGTAGGGCAGTAGAACCGTCGAGCCCAATTGCATTCAGATTTGCGCCACTATCAATCAACAGCAACAAAATCCCCAAATTACGACCTTTTGAAGCCAACAGCAAGGGCGTCTGGTTTGAATTGTTGGTCGCGTCGATATCAGCATGGTACTCGATGAGAAGTTTTGCGCTGGTTGCCTTTCCTGAATCAGAAGCCCAATGCAATGCGGTATTGCCAAGCAAATCGGTAGCATGAACATTAGCATGATGCTTCATCAGAACTTTGATGACATCATCGTGCCCATTGAATGCCGCCAGCATCAAAGTGGTCCAGCCACGCTCATTGGAAATCTCGGTATTGACGCCTGCTTCGAGAAACAAAGCAACTGCCCTGCGATCCCCGGCCACCGCCGCACGATGGAAGCCACGGGCAGAACATGGAAAACCAAGCAACTCTACTGCCTGTGCAGTAGCTACAGGAAGCGGCTTCCATAAGTTCTCGCTAAGAATGTTTACCGGGGGTTTAAAGACGGCAAATTTATCTGTGGAAACTTCCCAAACATCCTGGTTCTTGTCTGGTGGGTGAGAACTGAAATGCACCAGACTCAAACGCACAATTTCAGAAGCAACATCAGGCGGAAAGCCGGCACGACCTTGGCGCTCAGGCACCATCAGCTCCGTAAAGTAATCGCTCATCTTCGGGCTATCCCAAAGCAACATGATTTTCTCAAAAATCCGCGGATACTGATTTTCCAGACCATGGGGATAGTATTTTTCTTCCCCGCCCAATATCCTGAGTAACCTTTCATCCATATGTATTCGATGCTGCAACTTAATAGTGCGCTTTGTGTATTGGTAAATGTCGAATCATAAAGGAATTGCGCTTAAATCGAGAACCATTAGCGTAGAATCATAGTTTATTCTCAGCATGAACGACGTTTTTATATTTTCCCGCAGTTGGCCGAGAAAGCCAAGGTATGACAATCACTCCAGCTTTTATTGTCTAGAAGTCGTCCAGTTAAAGCTACGGACTTTGCCTTGCTTGTCAAACTTGATCTGCAGGATTTTCACTTTGGCACCGCTCATGTCAGGAAAATCGCCTTCTGCGAAGTAATAGGCCCATTCGTCATAGTGCTCACCATCGCTCTCGAGACTGACACCCACGCTCGTATGCTCCCCCAACCAGGACCGAACCTGTGCTTGAGTGGTAACGTTTTGCTCCACCTTGGTACTGAATATACCTACATCAAAATCCTGACCAAACTTGACCGTACTGCAAGCGCTTATAAATAAGTTGCAAGTACAATGAAGGTAATTCGTGTTAAATTGGCCATGAATTCTCCTGCCATGAAATTAATTGCTAAAAAATACAATCTTGAGCCAGTTACTGAAAGATTACAAGATATCGGGAAGATGAGGTCCGTATTATTCAACCTTCCGATCCGCCCGGCCTGAAGAAACGCTTTAGATTCCTTCAGTAGTTATTTATCTGATGCTATATTTCAACATACTCCAGACTTCAAAGCATGGTTAGAAATTGGTACATATCAATGCCTAAAGGCTAGAATTTTATCGGAACACCGAAACTGGCATGCAATATCTCGCATTTGGCTCGCATTTGGAGCGATATTTTTTTATTTAGTGGAGAATAATTATGGATAAACATCACTCGCATCATTTACTTCATCTAAAAAGCCAAGACATCCATTCGGTCGTACTGGGGCCGAGAAATGAATCATGGCAAGTCAAACTTTCAGACCCTGCCACTTCCATCATGACTGATTTCCGCGAGAATGCATTCTTCACTGTTGATCCTGATGAGTTAATAGTCGATGCATTGGAGAAAATGAAACATGCCGGACTGCGCTCTGCCTTTGTCATGGACAAAAATTCCGAAAAGCTGCTTGGTATGATCACTGCCTATGACATCATGGGTGAAAAACCTTTGCGTTACCTGCAAAGTACCGGACTTGTAAAACACACTGACATCCAGGTCTCCGACATCATGGAACACCTCAGGGATATGGTCCTTGTGGATATGGATGAAGTAAAAGTTGCCAATGTCCAGGATGTACTGAACGTCCTGCAAAAGTGCGGGCGCACCCACCTGCCGGTAGTAGAAGCAGGTGAGGATAAGGAAATCCGCCTGCGCGGGCTGTTCTCAACATCCAAAGTGCTACGCCTGACTGAAGAAAGCCGAGAAGCTGCTCAACGCAACAGCTGAGAATCGCAACTAAGGCTTCCTAGATTGATGCAATCAACTGCCGCGCCTTGTCATAAACCTGTCCAGTTGATTTGCAAATTGTTGTCGATCTTTCTGGCTAAGTACTGACGGCCCGCCTGTCTCAACACCACTTCCGCGAAGGCCGTCCATGAAATTTCGCATCGTCAGCCGCTCCTGGATCGTGTCTTTGGTATACAACTCTCCGCGCGGATTGAGCGCGTGACCACCCCTTGAGATCACATCTGCGGCAAGCGGAATGTCTGCGGTAATCACCAGATCGCCGGGTTCTACAAGTTGCGCGATCTTGTTGTCTGCCACGTCGAAACCCGCCGGAACCTGCATGGCGCGAACAAAAGGCGAAGGAGGACAATACAACATTTTGTTTGCAACCAAAGTAAGCTTGATCTTCATCCGGTCAGCAGCTCGAAACAGGATCTCCTTGATCACCTTCGGACAGGCGTCGCCATCAACCCAAATCTGCATAAAAGGCCTCCAGAAGTATGAATACCGCTTGATTTGGCAGCGGACAAATCAGCACAGAAACGTAGTTACTTGCAATGCTATATGCACAATTCATCTCCGCTAAACAACAAACCCCGACAGTCTCACTGGATATTTCCTAACCGCGCGCTCAATCTTCATAGCTTCACTAAGCCTGGTTTCTTGCTTTTATGCTGTCCGTTGCAAGGGTGATCTCACGCACGAAGCACAATAATCCTGAGGTCAACGCAAGCATTGCTGCTATGAAGAACGCAGCCACCATACCCGATGGATCCTTGCCCAATTCAGAACCAATAAAAAGTCCAGCAATAACGATACAAATGAACAAGGCACAGACGGTACACAGGGTAATCGCCCAATGAATCCAGCGTGCCCTGCGAAGCAGGTTCGCAATTTCAACTGAATATGCACTTTTTTCTGCATCTGCAATATTTTCCAACACTCTAAAACGGTCTATTACCCTCCCCAAGCGACTGGAGAGCACGTTCAGGATCGCCCCGACACCGGTAAGCAGAAAGACTGGAGCAACTGCCTGCTGAATGACGTGGGCGACAGTAATGATATTGGCAGCAGATTCCATGAGACACCCTAGGGAAAATAATCGTCAAAAAGATTGCATCAGTATGAGGAAGCTGAGTCAAGAGGTAAAGCGATCTCCTTGAAGGGAAGCTCACGCACATCCCTTCGGGAATGACGGCAATCACACAACCCATCGGTCGCTTCAAAGTGAATCAGTGGAATATTAGTCGCGAAGCGAGCATGGTCATTGAATTTTTAAGCACAAAGCCTTCAGGATATATTGCATAATGTTTGGCATCCTACCATCGGTTGGAAGGTTCTGAAGTGTTTTACCCGGTTGCAATTTTTCAATACACAAGGAATTCTAAAATGAAAAATATCAAAATTATTGCTCTTGCTCTTGCTTTAGTGCTGCCCTTTGCATCCTTCAACTCAGCAGTAGCCGAAGAAGCAGCGTCAAAGGAAAAATTGGTCATACAGGTAAGTGATGGTGATGCCGCCAAATGGAACCTGGCATTGAACAACGCCAAAAACGTAATTAACGCTTACGGTGCCGACAAAGTCGTTGTTGAAATCGTCACCTTCGGTCCCGGCATCGGCATGCTCAAGATGGATTCCACAATTGCTAACCGCATCGATGAATCCAAGCAGTCGGGTGTAAGCATTGTTGCTTGCCAAAACACCATGAAAAACATGAAATTGACGAACGAAGACATGCTCCCTAATACCAGCTATGTGCCTTCTGGAGTGGTCGAGATCATGAAAAAACAAAAAGAGGGCTATGCTTACCTTCGCCCGTAACAATAAGAAGATATAAATTTATTACGCAATCCTTGGATTCGGCGCCCATTTGCGGCGCCGAATTTCATTCTGTGGGCTCCTAGTCCATACAAATACCAGTTAGAAATTACAAGTATGCGAAAATATCCTATTAATCGTTGTCGCCTCGCGTAAAATCTCTTTCGTACCATAACTGTATATTCGTCCATCCAACCCACAACTAACAGCCTGAATAGTCCCCATATCCCCACCGTGTCCCTCGAAGTCGAACGATTTTTCTCAGAACAAAGTCCACTTAGCCAGCAAGTCGCCTTATTCCGTCCGCGCGCTCAACAACGCGAGATGGCTTTGGCAGTTGCCGAGGCGATACACGACAACGCGATGTTGGTTGTTGAGGCGGGCACGGGGACTGGCAAGACTTTCGCCTACTTGGTGCCGGCACTGTTGGCTGGAGGCAAGGTGATCATCTCAACTGGTACCAAAAATCTTCAGGATCAGCTTTTTCAAAAGGACCTGCCTATGGTACGAGATGCGCTTAAGGCACCGGTGTCGGTAGCATTGCTCAAAGGTCGAGCAAACTATGTGTGCCACTATCATCTGGCACGCACGGAGTCCGACGGGATGTTCAAGACGCGTGAAGACATCAGGCATCTCGGGAAAATCAAGAATTATGCCAAGGTCAGCGGCTCTGGGGACAAAAGCGGGTTAGCCGACGTACCAGAAAATGCCCCGATATGGATGCAGGTAACTTCCACACGCGACAACTGTCTCGGCCAGGAATGTCCCAGCCACAAAGATTGCTTTGTGCTAAAGGCACGTACCGAGGCGATGAAGGCGGATATCGTCGTGGTGAATCATCATCTTTTCTTCGCAGACGTTATGCTTCGCGATGAGGGAGTGGCGGAACTGCTGCCAGCATGCAACACAGTGATCTTCGACGAGGCCCACCAACTGCCGGAGACCGCCAGCATGTTTTTCGGCGAAACACTCTCCACCACACTGCTACTCGACCTGGCGCGCGACACGCGCATCGAAGCGGCAGTCTCTGCCAAGGACTTCGCGCCGTTGCCTAAAGCTTGCGATAACCTGGACAAGGCTGCACGCGATCTGAGATTGGTATTCAAGAAGGAAGGCAGGTTCCCTGCGAGCGCAACGGATAATTTCAAGGAATGGCCTGAAGCACTCAAGACACTCGGCGACAAACTTGTACAGCTCAACAGCATGCTGGAAAAACAAGCCGAGCGAAGCGAAGGACTGGAGAATTGCTGGCAACGTTCGCAAGCATTGGCTCATCAGCTAAAGCAATGGCAGGACGGTGACATACCGGATAAAGTCCGGTGGCTGGAGGTATTCCACCACTCCTTGCAACTCAATACCACACCGCTGTCCATCGCCGATATTTTCGAAAAGCAGATAGTCGGCAGCGCGCGTGCATGGATATTCACTTCCGCCACACTGGCTGTAAAGCAGAATTTTTCACACTATCAGAGTGAAATGGGGCTGCTCAATGCAAGGACTGCATGCTGGGACAGTCCGTTCGACTACAGCACGCAGGCATTGCTGTATGTACCGCAAAACCTCCCTGAACCGAATACCGAGGGCTATACCGAGGCAGTAGTGCATGCCACGATACCTATACTCGAAGCCAGCAAAGGACGAGCTTTCATGTTATTCACCAGCCTTCGCGCAATGCAGAAAGCATATGACATTCTGCAAGCTGAGTTCGACCGGCGTGGCTGGAAATATCCCCTGATGTTGCAAGGCGAAGGTTCTCGAAACGACTTGCTGACGCGCTTTCGTGAACATGGCAACGCTGTTTTGCTTGGCAGTCAATCATTCTGGGAAGGCGTGGACGTGCGTGGCGAAGCCCTGTCGCTTGTCATGATCGACAAGCTTCCGTTCGCACCACCGGATGATCCGGTCCTGGCAGCACGCATCGCACTGATCTCCAGTCAGGGACGCAATGCCTTCATGGAATACCAGTTGCCACGAGCAATCATCAACCTCAAGCAGGGTGCCGGAAGACTTATCCGAGACGAGTCTGACCGTGGTGTATTGATGATCTGCGATCCTCGCTTGATTACCAAACATTATGGGAAGAGAATTTGGCAAAGCTTGCCGCCGATGAAACGCACACGAGACGAAGCAGAGGTGATCAGTTTTTTCCTGCAACCCTCGCAAGACACCTGAATCTATTTACTTGCTGGTTTTTCCGCCCTGCTGCTTTGACCGTTCGCTCTGTCGCTTCCATTGCGTATAACATTCAAGGCCACAAAAATGCGCAACATAGTCTTCCGCCTCTGGAATCATCGCTTCAGATAGCGGAACTTCTTTGCGGCAAACAGAGCAGGAGACTTTTTCGTCAGCGGCTTTATCTGATGATTTTGTCATGATGAAACTCCTTTCTGGATTAAGCGCATAACCAGACTATATCGATTTCACCAATCTGGCAAACTTCGTTCAGCCTGTCAGGATTGCGGCCCACGTCTCAAACTCAGAGCACATCCGCCCATAGGTCATGTTCATCCGAATCGGTGATCTTCACCTCGGCGAATTCACCCACGTTTAATCGCTGACCGTTCTCGATATAAACCAGACCATCGATCTCAGGTGCATCTGCCGAACTGCGAGCGATCGCGCCTTCTTCATTGACCTCATCAACTAGCACGGTCATGATCTTGCCGATTTTTCGCTTGAGCCGTTGTTCGCTGATCTTTTCTTGCAACAACATCAATCGCGCAAGACGTTCCTGCTGAACTTCCGGTGGTATGTGGTCAGGCAAGGCATTGGCCACTGCGCCTTCCACTGGCGAATAGGTGAAAGCGCCTACACGATCAAGTTGAGCTTCTGCCAGGAAATCGAGCAGTTCTTCGAATTCCCGCTCTGTCTCACCTGGAAAGCCGACGATAAAGGTGCTACGCAATGTAAGCTCTGGGCAGATTTCCCGCCAGTGCCTGATACGGGACAACACATTCTCACTGCTGGCCGGGCGTTTCATCAATCTTAGGATGCGCTGATTCGCATGCTGGAACGGAATATCCAGATACGGCAAGATCTTTCCTGCAGCCATGAGCGGGATCACCTCGTCCACATGGGGATACGGATAGACGTAATGCAGGCGCACCCATGCACCCAACTCTCCCATCGCTGCTGCTAACTCGGTCATGCGGGTCCTGAGCGGCTTGCCTCCCCAGAAGCCGGTACGGTATTTCACGTCAACGCCGTAAGCGCTGGTGTCTTGTGAGATAACTAGCAATTCCTTCACACCGGAATTAACCAGATTCTGAGATTCCTGCATCACATCACCAACCGGGCGACTGACCAAATCACCACGCAAACTCGGGATAATGCAGAACGTGCAACGGTGGTTGCAGCCTTCGGAAATTTTTACGTAGGCGTAATGCTTGGGAGTCAGCCTAATTCCCTGGGGAGGAACGAGATCTGAATAGGGGTCATGCAGTCTTGGCAGGTGTGCATGTATAGCCTCCATGACCTCTTCAGTTGCATGCGGGCCGGTCACGGCAAGTACACTGGGATGGGATTGCTTTACGACATCGCCCTTCGCACCCAAGCAACCCGTCACGATAACCTTGCCGTTTTCAGCAAGCGCCTCGCCGATCGCTTCCAAAGATTCTGTCACCGCACTGTCAATAAAACCGCAAGTGTTCACTACCACCAGATCGGAATCCTGATAACTTCCGGAAATCAAATATCCCTCGGCGCGCAGGCGAGTAAGAATTTGCTCGGAATCCACGGTTGCTTTCGGGCAACCAAGGGAGATGAAGCCGATGCGTGGCGGAATAGTGTTATTGCCCATTCCAGCTATTCCGACACCCAAAAACCCATCATCCCGACTGTCGCAACACCCAGCACGATCAACCCCACCTGTTCAAGGGTATCGCGCAACTTCGCGCGCTTATGAAGGCCCGGGATCAAATCAGCCACGGCGACATAGATCATGCTCGCCGCTGCCAACGCCAACAGAGACGGAATCCACGATTGCATGGTCTGCAACACGAAGTAGCCAAGTACGCCGCCTGCCACAGAAGCGAAACTGGAGATCATATTCAACTGGAAGGCCTTCGTTTTGGAGTATCCGGAATGCAGCAGGATCGCAAAGTCACCAACTTCCTGTGGGATTTCGTGCGCGATGATTGCCAGTGCAGTGACGATACCCAAGTGTGTGTCAGTAAGAAATGCTGCCGCAATAATCACGCCATCCACAAAATTGTGGAAGGTGTCGCCAAACATGATCATCAACCCACTGCGTCCGTGATCATGCGTATGCTCCCTGGCAAGCAACTCATGCCCTTCGCAATGCTCGTGATGACAGTGCCGCCATAGGACCAGTTTCTCCAGGATGAAGAACAACAGTATGCCAAAAAGCACGGTACCACTTAGCGTAGCAACATCTGGCGTAAGCTTGATCGCTTCGGGCAGGATATCAAGGAACACCGCGCCGAGCATTGCTCCAATAGCGTAACTCACCATTGCCCCGAGGTAATGCTGCGCATGAGAATTGAGCGCGAACACTGCCGCTCCCAAAACACTCAATACACCACCCGCAATACTGGCAGCAACGATCCACAGCAAAACGCTCATGGGATTCACTAAAGAAATCAAGGGCGCGGATTATACCAAAGGCAGGCAATCCACCCTGATTTATTCAATCCAGACAAACGTACCCATTCGTCCAGTCATGCCGTCCCGACGGTAGGAATAGAATCGCTTTCGATCACTGAACGTGCAATATCCGCCACCGAAGCATTGAGTGATACCCAGCGCATTTAGGCGCAATCTCGTCAAAGCATAGATGTCGGCGAACCACTTGCCAGGAATACCGGGATTGAATGCTGCTGCGGCATGAGGATCGGCATCCACAAAAATGGCACGAACCTCATCGCCAACTTCAAAGGCCTGCTGGCTGATGGCCGGGCCCAGCCATGCCATCAGGCTTTCTGGCGGGACTTCCATCTTCTTCACGGTGGCTTCTATGACACCAGCAGCCAGGCCTTTCCATCCCGCATGTACTGCCCCCACAACGCTACCTTGTGAATCACACAGCAACACAGGCAAACAATCTGCGGTCATCACAACACAAACCGAATCGCGATGTCGCGCGATGCAAGCATCTGCACGGGGTAAACAACCCGCCCTATCGGCACTTTCCACCGAGGTACCATGAACCTGGTTCAGCCACACCGGCTCACTAGGCAGCAAAGTGTTCAACAGCATACGGTTGCGCGCGACAGTCATCGGCGCATCGCCAACATGATCGCCCAGATTGAGTGAATCATATGGGGCGCAGCTTAGACCACCGATTCGAGTGGTCTGCAAGGCGCGCACATTTTTTGGTGCAGGCCAGTCGGGGATGATGCAGTATTCAAGCGGTTTCATTCATGGAAGCCTTTATCTGGTTCAAGAGTTGCAACATGTCCTTCGGCAAAGGTGCCTGCCATTCCATCATCTGACCCTCGACCGGATGCACTAATGCCAACCGGGTAGCGTGTAACGCCTGACGATGAAAGCTGGCCAATAGTTCACGAAGCTGTGGAACACATTTTTGCGGTCCCTTGACATACGTATGATCGCCGACCAGTGGATGTTTGATATGCGCAAGATGCACCCTGATCTGGTGGGTTCGCCCTGTCTCGAGCCGGCAACGCAATAGTGTACAGCCTGGGAATTTTTGCTCGATCTGATAGTGCGTTACCGCATGTTTGCCTCCAGTAACCACGGCCATCTTGATGCGCTGAGTCGGATGCCTGCCGACTGGCGCATCAACCTTTCCTGAACGATCAAGCTCACCATAAGCCAATGCAAGATATTCCCTCTGCACGGTGCGCGCTTCCAATTGACGCACCAATGCAGTCTGAGCGGCTATGGTCTTGGCAACCACCAACAGGCCGCTGGTATCCTTGTCGAGGCGGTGAACGATTCCTGCGCGAGGAACCTCAGCCAGTTGCGGAGCATGATGCAGCAATGCGTTGAGCAAGGTGCCTTCCCAGTTCCCACTGCCAGGATGCACCACCAACCCCGCAGGTTTGTTGATCACCAGCAAGGCATCGTCCTCATAGACGATGTCGAGGGCAATGTCTTCAGCCACATGAGGTTGGTCGGAAGGATGTGATTGCGGCAACACTTCAAGCTGATCCCCGCCCCAGACCTTTTGCCTGGTCGTGGCGCATGAGCCATTCACCTTGACCTGCTGAGCAGTAATCCACCCCTGGAGGCGGCTTCTAGAGTACTCCGGCAGTAGTTTTGCAAGCGCCTGGTCAAGGCGCAAGCCAGCGCACGCATCCGGAACCGTAAACTGCAACGTACCGAGGGAATGCGGGATTGCGCTATAATTATGTAATTCATCATTTGGATCAGTCATGCGCAATAGTTTAGCCTTAATCCTGCTTTTGACGTTAACCGCTTGCAGCTCAACGTCTGGCAAGGATGGAAGCAATACGGAAAAAATCGCTTCTGTCGAGGAAATGTACACCGAAGCCAAGACGACACTCCAAGATCAGAATTATGAATCTGCCATAAAGAAGTTTGAGTCCCTGCAAGCTCGCTATCCCTATGGGCATTATTCACAGCAGGCACAACTCGAGATCGCATACGCATACTACAAGCAGAACGAGGCTGAGTCAGCCATCGCTGCAGCCGACCGTTTCATCAAGCAGTATCCGAATAACCCCCATGTTGACTATGCCTACTACCTCAAAGGCCTTGCAAACTTCCATGGAGGAATTGGTCTGTTCGGCATGCAGGGCGATCCAACAGAACGCGACCCCAAAGCTGCACAGGATTCGTTCGCTGCTCTCAAGGACCTGGTTGCACGCTTTCCAGGAAGCAAATATGCGCCGGATGCAAGATTGCGCATGCAATATCTTATCAACGCACTGGCAAAATATGAGGTGCATGTCGCCAACTATTACCAGCGTCGAGGAGCGTATATTGCCGCGCTGAACCGATCCAAAGAAGTGCTGATTGCGTACCCGCATTCCCCTTCGACGCTCGATGCGCTGCAAATAATGGTTAGAAGTTATGACGCAATGGGCATGGAAAAGCTGCGTGATGATGCGCAGCGAGTACTGGAGACAAACTTCCCTGACTATAAAACATCCAAAGCAAATAGAGAAAATGATCAGCCTTTGTAGGTTCCCATCAATGCCATGCCAGCCAATCAGTCCGCGAACATGAAATATTGCAGCTTATGCGGCAGCCCGGTAGACTTCAGAATCCCACAAGATGACAATCGGGCCCGCCATGTTTGCACATCCTGTGGGGAGATACACTACCAAAATCCCAAAATGATTGTCGGTGCCATTCCTGAGTGGCAGGGGAATATTCTGCTGTGCCGGCGCGCCATCGAACCGCGTCATGGACTGTGGACGCTGCCTGCTGGATTCATGGAGAACGGGGAAACTACTGCCGAAGCAGCTGCACGAGAAACACTCGAAGAAGCAAACGCGCTTGTTACCATAGGTGAACTGTACTCATTGTACAACGTACCCCACATCAACCAGGTACACCTGCTGTTCCGCGCAACGCTTCACAACACGAATTTTTCACCCGGCATTGAAAGTCTCGAAGTCCGGCTATTCTCCGAGCAGGATATACCCTGGGAAACTCTGGCTTTCCGCCCTGTACGTTTCACACTTCAGCACTACTTTGCCGACCGCAGGAAGGGTATATTCCAGTTCCACACTGGCGACATCCCACCCCTTCAGGCAGCTCAGACTGACTCACTCACAAAACGCTTGTAACTAGCAGATACTTTGCGTTCGGCATCATTCTGCCTATAATCGAACAAGATGTTCCAGACTGCATCCAAACTCATGAAGGAAATATTTCAAGCTTCGCCGACAGTAGTCTTGTTGACTACTATCATGTTTATCACCGGGTGCGCCGGAGCGCGAAATCCCGCGGATCCGCTTGAGCCGCTTAATCGGAGCATATACAAGTTCAACGACAGCCTTGACCGGGCCGTGATCAAACCTGTCGCACAAGGCTACAAGAAAGTGATGCCGGAAACCGGCAGGCTTATGGTATCGAACTTCTTTTCCAATCTTAACGATGTCATTGTCACCGCAAATGATTTTCTTCAATTTAAGTTTGCGCAGGGCTTTTCCGATGGGATGCGAGTTGTTGTGAATTCCACTATTGGTGTTGTAGGACTGATCGATGTTGCATCAACTAGCGGATTAAAAAAACATGATGAGGATTTTGGCCAGACCCTGGGCAAGTGGGGAATTGGCAGCGGTCCTTACCTTGTCTTGCCTATCCTTGGCCCTAGTTCCGTGCGGGATGGCCTGGGATTTTACGTCGACCTGTATTTCGACCCGATGTACGAGATCAACGACATGAGCACGCGCAACCAGACTTACATAACCCGAAACATCAGTCGTCGAACCGATCTTCTCGACCAAGAGAAGGTTCTGGTCGAGGCAATGATCGACCCATATAACTTCTACCGGGACACCTATTTGCTACATCGGAAAAGCCTGGTTTTTGACGGAAACCTGCCTCGAGCACGTTACGACTTTGATGAGTAGAAAATCGATTGGGCAAGCTGCCACATAATCCTTTACCTTGGGATTTCACAATGGATGACTGACGTTCACGTTGAACCAAATAAACTTACCTTTCCCACTTCAACAAGAAAAGCCTGCTTACGCAGGCCTTTCAAACATTCAAAGATTGTCGCTTAGACCACAGCGCGCAACGCAGCGATACGTTCATCCAACGGCGGATGTGTCATGAACATGCGAGAAAAACCTTTTCCGCCAGAGATGCCAAAAGCCGCGATCTTCTCCGGCAAAACTGTCTGTTCGTGATTGACCTTGAGTCGCTCAAGAGCAGCTATCATCTTGTTACGTCCGGCCAAGCTGGCGCCCCCTGCATCTGCCCGAAACTCTCGTTGGCGCGAGAACCACATCACGATGATGCTTGCCAACACCCCGAGTACCAGTTGTGCGATTATTTCAGCAACGAATGCGCCCATGCCCGGACCGCTCCGCTCATCGCTCTTGAGCAGAACACGATCCACGAAATATCCAAACAACTTGGCAAAAAATATGACGAAGGTGTTCACGACTCCCTGGATCAGCGCTAGAGTCACCATGTCGCCGTTAGCTACGTGACTGACTTCATGCGCCAAAACGGCTTCTGCCTCATCGCGTGTCATGTTTTTCAACAGTCCTGTGCTCACCGCAACCAGCGCGTCGTTACGATTCCATCCGGTAGCGAACGCGTTCACATCAGGGGCATCATAAATAGCCACTTCAGGCATGCCGATACCGGCTACTTGAGATTGCTTACGGACCGTGTCAACCAACCAGCGTTCGGAAGAATCAACTGGATTCTCGATTACCCGCGCCCCGACCATACGCTTTGCAGACCACTTAGACATCGCTAGCGATATCAGCGAACCGGCAAATCCGATTACTGCAGAAATGACCAACAACGCCGAAAAGTTGATCCCCCCGGTTTCGTCCAGCCAGCGATCCACACCGAGCAGGCGCAAGGTGATATTGATCACGAATATCACCGCAAGGTTGGTCAAAATAAACAAGAAGATCCTTTTCATGCTGTCAGCTCCATTATAAAAATATAATTTCCAAACAAAGTCTTAAGTCATACCCATCAAAGCGGCTTTAAGATGGGGTGTACGTAGCTGGATTTCAAGAGTCGTAGCGCCAATGGTAAACTCTTGGCAATTCGATACCCAAAGGGAGTACAAGTTGCTGGAGCTACTCAATCATCCTGCAGTGCAAGCAGGCTTAGCACCTTTCCTGGCTGGGCTCGTCGCAGCCGAACTTTTTCAGCGCATAAGATTAAGCGGTCTGGCCATCATCGCCGGTTTCGCAGCGACAGTATATCTTGCCAGTGATTTTAACTTCGAACCTCTTACTGCTTCCCGCAAGATAGTGCTGTCTGGATTGGCAGGGGCATTCCTCGCCTTGCTGCTTGATATATTGAGGACACGGTGGTTTGGCGCCCTGCTCGCGGTGATTGGCGGCGCAACCGCCATTTGGACTGCCCAGCGCATTCTTCAGCAACAGGAGCCGCCCTTGGTTCTGCAGTGGGGAGCTGCTTGTGCGGCTTATGTCGCCATCCTGGTATGGAGCATGGACAAGCTACTCGACCAGGAACCGATACGCGCCCCCGGTGCTGCGGTCGCGCTAGGATTCGGCACCGGTCTTGCCGCGCTGGTAGGAGCCTCCGCGCTGCTGGGTCAATTCGGCCTTGCACTCGGTTCAGCCGCAGCTGCACATTTTCTGATCCAGTTGGTCACCAACCAAGCGCTGACTTCCGGACGATTGCTCACTTTTACGATTGCGTTGATTTCTGGCCTGACAGGTTGTGTAGCCGTGCTCAGTGCCCGACTTCCTTGGTATGCACTTATCATGCTTGCTGCAATTCCTCTGGCGGCAAGATTAATGCCTTTGCCTGGCAATTCTATTCGGACAAACGGCCTCTTGCTCATGTTGCCAACGATTACCCTTGCTGCTGGCGCGGTTTTCTTGACTTGGCGATCTGCGGGTGATGTTCCGTTCTGACACCAAGGAAATTGGCCGATACCCGCTATCCTTCCCTTCCATATACCCTGTCAGAATCTGGAAGTATTCAGTCCAAAAAACAGGCGAAGGAATTTTCGATGTTTACAGATGTTGCGTTGATTGTTACGATGCCACTTCAAACACTTGTTTGATTTATTGCCCACAAGAAAGGAATAACTATGGTCAAGAACGTATTCGCTGCCCTTGCTTTGAGTATTACACTGCCGCTTTGCGCCCAGGCCGCTGACAGCTATACAATAGATTCATCGCATACCTATCCACATTTCGCCATCAGCCACCTTGGATTTTCAACCATGCAAGGAAGGTTTGACAACACCACAGGCAAAGTGACCCTGGATCGTGCAGCAAAATCCGGATCCGTTGAAGTTACCATCCAGACTGCCTCGATAAGCACAGGTTTTGCAAAACGTGACGAACATCTGCGTGGACCAGACTTTTTCAACGCTGCGGAATTCCCCACCATCAACTACAAGTCCACCGCAGTTAATTTCAAGGGTGACAAGCCTGTCAGTGTGGATGGCAACCTCACGATTTCCGGAGTCAGCAAGCCCGTAACGCTGAATATCGATGAGTTCAATTGCGGCACAAACCCGATGAGCAAAAAGGATACATGCGGTGCTGCTGCTAGCGCCCAGATCAAGCGTTCTGACTTTGGCGTAAAATACGGATTGCCTAACATTGGAGATGACGTAAAACTGGTATTCGAAATCGAAGCTATCAAGGACTAGTCAAACCGGATTGACTAACCTAAAGGCAGTCCTTTGGACTGCCTTTTTTGTCTGACTGCAACAGGGAGATGAACAAATGGCCAAGATCGAAGAAATTGAACTTGATGTCCATCGCAAACAAATTATTGCCGACATGAAAAGTCTAGTAGATAAATATCGTGCGATATTTGGATGGGACATACCGGATATTGATCAAAAGGGAGCTGACAAGCTCATACTCACGGCTATACGCAAAGAACTGGATAATATCGAAAAGGAATTGCTGGGCAAATGATCAGGAGATTCGGGTGTTGTACAAGCAAAGGTGATTACCAGCAGACTGATCTTTAAACATCCTTTTGCCAACAGAAAATCTTAGGTCATTCATAATTGCGCTGGAATCAGCAAGACCATTATCAGGAATTCAGCTTCTTGTCATCATTTGGGCTTTGAAACTGCAGGTGATGGCGAGACCTTGTTTTCAGTCTTGTTCAAGTCCTGATTTTCCAGTATCTGGTAGAACACCTCATCGCGTTTTATCATGCCAAGTTCGCTGCGAGCACGCTCCTCGATGGCTGCTGTACCTTGCTTAAGGTCACGAACTTCGGCATCCAGCAGAGCATTGCGCGCTTGGGTCTGCTGGTTGACCTGCTGTTGCGATTCTAGCTGCCTGTTCAGATCCCATACCTTCAACCAACTGCCTTTGCCGATCCATAACGGGTATTGCAAGAGCAAAAGCAGGAAGAACAGTATCAGCGAAACAGCACGCATTACCCTAATTGATAATAAGCGTCACGTCCGGGATAGGAAGCGGTATCACCAAGATCTTCTTCGATGCGCAGCAATTGGTTGTATTTAGCCATGCGATCTGATCGAGACATCGAACCGGTCTTGATTTGCAACACGTTGGTGGCTACAGCGATATCTGCAATCGTGGTATCTTCGGTTTCGCCGGAACGATGTGAGATCACCGCAGTATATCCGGCACGTTTTGCCATCTCAATTGCAGCAAAAGTCTCTGTCAGCGTTCCGATCTGATTGATTTTGATCAGGATCGAATTTGCCAATCCCTGACGGATACCTTCGCTAAAGATCTTGGTGTTGGTGACAAACACGTCATCACCGACGATTTGGACTGTTTTGCCAAGTCGGTCAGTCAGCAGCTTCCACCCGCTCCAGTCCAACTCGCTCATGCCATCTTCGATGGTGATCAATGGATACTTGTCAGTCCAGTTGGCCAGGTAGTCCACAAACTGGGCAGAAGTCAGTTTCAAACCTTCAGAGTCGAGGTAGTAAAATCCGTCCTTGTAAAATTCCGAACTGGCACAATCAACACCGATCGCAACATCGGTACCAGGAACATAACCCGCTGCCTCGATACCTTGAACGATCAACTGAAGTGCTGCTTCATTGTTGGGTAAATTTGGTGCAAATCCACCTTCATCGCCGACCGTAGTTGGCATGCCTTTTTTATCAATCAGCGATTTAAGCGCGTGGAACACTTCCGCGCCATAACGCAAAGCTTCGCGGAAGCTGGGTGCACCGACTGGAATGATCATGAACTCCTGCATGTCGATGTTGTTGTTTGCGTGCGCACCACCGTTGATGACATTCATCATCGGCACCGGCATTTCCATCTTGACCGATCCTCCAAGGTACCGGTACAGCGGCAATCCACTTTCTTCGGCTGCCGCACGTGCCACCGCCATCGACACCGCAAGAATGGCATTTGCGCCAAGCCGAGATTTGTTTTCAGTTCCATCGAGCTCGATCATGGTCTGATCGATGAAGGCTTGCTCGACTGCATCCAGGCCGATGATGGCTTCGGCAATCTCGGTATTAACATATTCCACCGCCTTCAGCACACCCTTGCCCAGATAGCGTTGCTTGTCGCCATCTCGCAGCTCTATTGCCTCCTTCTCCCCGGTGGATGCCCCGGACGGCACTGCTGCGCGGCCCATTACACCAGATTCAAGCAACACATCCGCTTCCACTGTAGGATTGCCACGCGAATCAAGTATCTCACGGGCGATAACATCAACAATTGCGCTCATACTTTTACCTTTTTCTCTTTCTTAAATGTTCTTTAGATCAACTTTTTCTTCAATCAAACCTTGTTTCTTGACCGTTTCATCCAATGCCATGAGGGTTTCTAGCAAAGCCTTGAGGTGACCAAGTGGAAAGGCATTCGGGCCGTCGGACAAGGCCTTGGAAGGATCGGGGTGAGTTTCCATGAACAGGCCGGAGATTCCTGCAGCAACCGCCGCGCGCGCCAACACTGGCACGAATTCGCGTTGTCCTCCGCTGACCGTACCCTGCCCGCCAGGCAATTGAACAGAGTGCGTAGCATCGAATACCACTGGACACCCGGTGTTGCGCATCACTGCCAGCGAGCGCATATCAGATACCAGATTGTTATACCCGAACGATGCACCCCGTTCGCACACCATGATGTTGTCCTCCCCACTGGCCTCCCGCGCTTTCTCGACGACGTTCCGCATATCCCAAGGAGACAGGAATTGTCCCTTCTTGATATTCACCGGCCGCCCGCAACGTGCCACTGCATGAATGAAATCAGTCTGCCGGCACAGAAATGCAGGGGTCTGCAGCACATCAACCACAGCTGCGACTGATTCGATCTCATCGATGCCATGCACATCGGTTAGAACATGTACCCCGAGTTGCGATTTCACTTCCTCGAGGATTTTCAGTCCCGCATTCATCCCTAAGCCACGATAAGATTTCCCAGAGCTGCGATTTGCCTTATCGTAGGAAGACTTGTAAATAAACGGCATATTCAGTTCACGACAAATCTCCTGCAACTTCCCGGCGGTATCGATCGCCATTTGCTTCGACTCGATGACGCATGGCCCGGCAATAAGAAACAGCGGACGATCAAGCCCAACCTCGTATCCACACAATTTCATGCCGCCACCTTGTCTTTCTTTAACATTGCCTGTCGTTGTAGTGCAGCATCAACAAAGGACTTGAACAACGGATGACCAGTTCGAGGGGTGGAAGTAAATTCAGGATGGAACTGCACGCCAACGAACCAAGGGTGCATGGTCTGAGGTAATTCCATAATTTCTGGCAAACTTTCAGAAGGTGTATGGGCAGAAATGATCAGGCCGGATTTCTCCAGGGCAGGTACGTAATGGTTGTTCACTTCATAACGATGGCGATGTCGTTCATTAACCTCGTCGCCGTAGATTTGCTGTGCCAGCGTGCCGGATTTGACCGGACAGCGTTGTGAGCCTAAGCGCATGGTTCCACCCAGTTCGGAATCACTATCGCGGATTTCCACCCTGCCATCGCGATCCAGCCATTCGGTAATCAGCGCGACCACTGGATGTTCAGTATTTGGATCAAATTCGGTACTGTTCGCATCACTCATGCCGGCAACATTGCGGGCATATTCGATGACAGCTAACTGCATACCCAAGCAAATACCAAGATATGGCACCTTGTTCTCGCGTGCAAAGCGGATCGCAGCGATCTTACCTTCCGTGCCACGCTTGCCAAAACCGCCCGGAACCAGGATCGCATCAAAGTGCGCAAGACCTTGCGTGCCGGCAGTTTCAAGTGTTTCAGAATCGAGGTATTCGATGTTCACCTTGGTTGAGGAATGAATTCCAGCATGGCGTAATGCCTCGATCAAAGACTTATAGGACTCGGTCAGATCGACATATTTTCCGACCATGCCAATCGTGATCTTGTGCTGAGGGTTCTCAAGCGCACCGACCAGCTTCTCCCAAATTGACAGATCGGCTGGAGGCAGGTCCAATGCCAGATCCTCGCATACGATCCGGTCCAGGCCTTGCTGATTGAGCATTTGCGGAATCTTGTAGATGGTATCCACATCCCACATCGAGATAACCGCCTCTTCCCGAACATTAGCGAACAGCGAGATCTTTGCCCGCTCATCGTCCGGGATGCGTCTGTCAGCACGACACAGCAGCGCGGTTGGAAAAATTCCGATCTCGCGCAATTTCTGGACGCTGTGCTGAGTCGGCTTGGTCTTCAATTCACCGGCAGTAGCAATATAGGGAACCAACGTAAGATGCACATAAGCCACTTGGTTGCGCCCCATGCGCAGGCCCATCTGGCGCGCTGCTTCGAGGAAAGGCAGCGACTCGATGTCGCCTACAGTGCCGCCAATCTCTACGATCGCAACATCCGCCTTGCCATCATGTGAAGCGGCAGCGCCGCGCTCGATGAATGTCTGAATCTCGTTCGTGATATGCGGGATAACCTGCACCGTCTTGCCAAGATACTCGCCGCGCCGTTCCTTGCGGATCACGCTGTCATATATTTGCCCAGTGGTGAAGTTGTTGGCCTTTCGCATCTTGGCTGATATGAATCGCTCATAGTGCCCAAGGTCAAGGTCGGTTTCAGCGCCATCTTCTGTAACAAATACCTCGCCATGCTGGAAAGGGCTCATCGTACCCGGGTCGACATTGATATAAGGGTCCAGTTTGAGCATGGTCACCTTGAGCCCGCGAGTCTCCAGGATAGCTGCAAGCGAAGCGGCAGCGATGCCCTTCCCCAAAGAAGAAACAACGCCGCCGGTAATGAAAATGTACTTGGTCATGCGGTTGCCCGGATATAACCAGCCGACTAGCTGCGGACTTATGAAAGCCTAGCGGAAGGTTAGAAGTTTTAAATGTCTTTTGTAATCTGTGATGATACCGCAAATCCATCTGCCTTCAAAATCAAACCGGCATGGCAATCGCCACGCCTTTAAGCCGGGAATCCCGGAAAAACAGTGCCTAGCAGGACATTCTCGAACTCTTCATTTGTTACCGGTCTGCTAAAAAGATATCCCTGATAGCGGGTACAACCAGCACGATTGAGGAATTCACGTTGCGCCACCGTCTCTACACCTTCCGCAATAACTTCCAGACCAAGAATATTTCCCATTCCAATGATGGTCTGCACAATCACAGCATCCGTGTGCTTAGTATCGATGTTATGCACAAAAGACTGATCTATCTTTAGTTGGTCAAGCGGGAGTTGCGTAAGATAGGACAGTGACGAATAACCAGTGCCAAAGTCATCCAAAGAAAACTGGATGCCAAGCTGCTTCAGTTCATGCATTTTAGCGATTGTGTCATCGATGTCGTCCAGCACCACGCTCTCGGTCAACTCAAGTTTCAGCTTGCTCGGGGCGACGCCTGACTTATTCAATTCCTTGTGCACCATTTCTACGAAATCGGGTTGATGGAACTGGCGCCCGCTCACGTTTACGGCAAGCTTCAGTTCGCACGCCAGCGGATTATCTTCCCACAATTTAAGTTGTGCACAGGCAGCTTCCATGACCCATGATCCGATGGGAAGGATCAGGCCGGTTTCTTCGGCAAGTTGAATAAATTCATTCGGCATAACCACACCCTTGGTCGGATTAATCCAGCGTATCAGCGCTTCTGCACCGATAGGCTGATTCGATGAATTTACCTGTACCTGATAAAACAGGGAGAAATGTTTCTCGGTAAGCGCGTTTCGCAGTTCAGCTTCCAGCAAAGATCGACTCTCAAGAACCGCCTGCATCGAAGGATCGAAGAATCGCAGTGCATTACGTCCTGAGGCCTTGGCCTGGTACATCGCCGTGTCAGCTCGTTTAAGCAGTTCATCCACGGTGATCTCATGATCTCGGAACAAACTGATGCCAATACTGCATGAACTGTGGTGTTCAAACTTGCCAAGCAGATATAACTGACCTAGAGCATTACGAATCTTTTCGCCCACCAACTTCGCTTGAGCAGCGGCTTGATCGCGTTCTGCACCAAGACCTTCCAGCATGACAATAAACTCGTCCCCACCCAGACGAGCGACACTATCTGCACCCCGCACGCATTCCTGCAGACGCCGGGCAGTTTCAATCAACAGCAAGTCACCAACATCATGACCTTTGGTATCGTTGAGTACCTTGAAGTTATCCAGATCTATAAACAGCAGCGCGCCATGATCGAGCTTACGGACACCGGCAGTCATAGCATGGCGCAAACGGTCCACCAGAAGACGTCGGTTTGGCAATTTTGTGAGCGAATCATAGAAGGCAAGCTGATGGATCTGCTCCTCAGCCTGCTTGCGCATGGTGATATCGGAAAATACCGACACATAATTGGTGACGTGGCTATCATCGTCTGAAACAACTACCGTGGTCGTAAGCCATGCCAGATAGATCTCGCCATTCTTTCGACGACTCTTGATCTCACCCTGCCAGAATTTGTTTTTGGCGATCTCTTCCCACATATTGGGGTAGAAATCCGCATCATGCTCACCTGACTTGAGCATCTCTGGAGTTTGGCCCATCGCCTCTTCAGCTGTATAGCCGGTAAGGCGCGTAAAAGCACTGTTTACACGTATGATTCGATGATTAAGGTCAGTTATCAGGATCCCTTCCTGGGTCTCGAATGCCGTTGCAGCAATACGCAACTGCTGGTCTTCCCTGCTGATCCGATAATAGGCATAAACACCATAACCAAACAACAGTATCGCCGCCAGGAAGAGCAGTGTCCTGTACTGGTTAGCGCTATTCTGTTGCTTGTTATAATAATCCAGATAGATTTCTTCCAGTTTGGTTCCGATGTGGCGCTGTTGCGGGGAACTGAGCAATCCGAGCAATTCCTTCATACCCTGCTCGTTCTCGATGATTATGTTGGTGTGTTTCAGGGCAAGTAAAGCTGGCTCCTTGGTTTGATCAGGCATGTCGGCTATGTTTGTGCTGATCGTCTCTACCGATTCCATGAGAATCTTGCGCGCCCTTTCATCCTTGTTGGTAACGGTCAATAGCGCATTGCGAAGCAACAGTTGGAATTGCTCTTGTTCATGTAAATTCTGGTTGCTTTTGGGCAAGCTATCCAGGACATCATCGATAGTTCGCGGCAAATAAATCAGGGAATTTTTGATCAATGCGTTATGGGACTTGAATTCATCAAGGGCAACATCTTTCATCGCTACTTCTTGCTGAACCTTGTTCAATTCCTTAATGACTTCCGGCGTATCAGGCAAAAAGCCATTCTTATGGTGCTGATCCAACTCGTGGATGAGCACCTTCATTCGCTGCATGATGGCGACCACCCCATCATAGTTATGCAATAACTGGTAATGGTGTTGCAGCACTGCCTCGCCAAGCTCGATATCGCGCATTTGCAATTCACGCAAATCGCTCGCCAGTGAATTATGGATATCGGGATCAACTGGCTGCGCCTTTATAAAAAGGAAAAGTAAGCAAGCCAATGCTGCGCCAGGAATTGCAAGGCCCCTCAGATACCTCCTTACAATCCGGCTTTCATTTGATCCTGTCATTCGCCTTTATCACCCTGATAGATACCGGTCAGGGTATTGAGGAATTTGACGATCCTTTTGACTTCACCTGCCGTCAAGTTAACGCCCAGTTGATATTTGCCCATGATGGAGACAGCCTGCTCTAAAGTGGTTGCAGAAGCATCATGAAAATATGGCGCTGTCAGCGCAACATTGCGTAACGAGGGCACGCGAAACTCGAAACGTTGATCCTCGATTCCAGTTGCATTAAATCTG
The DNA here is from genome assembly GCA_024641025.1 of Gallionella sp. Taxonomy (GTDB): domain Bacteria; phylum Pseudomonadota; class Gammaproteobacteria; order Burkholderiales; family Gallionellaceae; genus Gallionella. The sequence goes on along the minus strand of JAHEDW010000021.1, from coordinate 9,682 downwards.
CCGTAATCAGCATGCCGTGTATTTTCCCGATGTACAAAATATTCTTCAACTACGCCAAGTTTCTCATACATGTTGCCGCCGACATTCATCCCCTGATGACAACTGATGCAGCCAAGACTCTTGAACAGCTCATAACCGGCGAGCTCATCACCATCCAATGCACCTTTATCACCTCTCAAATAGCGGTCGAATTTTCCGTTAGGGGTAATCAGGGAACGCTCGAACGTGGCGATCGCATCCTTGATTGTTCCTACTGCAAACCCTTCGGGATAGCTAATCAAGAAGTCTTGGTGATAATCCGTATCCTTGCGCAACTTTGCAACCACCTCTTCCCAAGTCAAACCCATCCTGCAAGGATTGTCGACCTTGAAGTCGATATGATCTTCAAGGGTGGCGGCGCGTCCATCCCAAAATTGTCTGAAATTGAACCCACTGTTGAATACAGTTGGCGTGTTGATATCAAGCGGTTTACCGTCAATTCCGATTGAATACGGCAAATTATCCATCCCGCCGTTGATGAGGTTGTGGCAATTGGAACAGGAAATCGTATTGTCGCGAGAAAGTCGCGGATCGTGAAACAGTCGCCTTCCCAGTGCGACCTTGTGAGCATCGAGTTTAATTCCGAGAGGAATCGGTGTTATGGGTTCGTGAAAACCAACTTGATATTCGATAAACTCCCTACTCGTTTTCAACTCGCCATCACCCGGCATGGAAAACCAGAGATAATAGTTTACCAGCGCCAATCCTGACAAAGCCATCAAGGCCCCGCCAGTCTTACTAACCATGATGTATCCTTGACCGAACAGCCATATTTGGCAGATCCATAATTTTGTAGCACTAAAATTCCCACCCAGCTCAAATCACCAAGTGAAATTATTTTCTACATGTCAGGATGATACACCGGGTGAAATACTTCCGCTGAAGACGGAAGTCATGTCGGCCCCGATTGATGATCAATGCACCAGCAAGGATTGCTGTACGGATACCGCGCAAACCGACATCAGCGAACTGGGCAACAAGCCGAGCAACAACACGCCAAGTCCGTTAACACTGATGAGCAGCACAGTATCTTGGCCGAATACGATTGGCGAATGACTTTCAGGCTGGTCAAAATACATCAGTTTGACGACACGCAAATAGTAGAACGCGCCTATAAGCGAGAACAGAACCGCAGTGACAGCCAACCACACATGTCCAGACTGCACCACAGCGTTCAGGACGGAGAATTTTGCGTAAAACCCGACAGTCGGTGGCACGCCTGCCATGGAAAACATCAGCAACAGCATCAAGAAAGCAAGCCAAGGACTACGCTGTGCAAGCCCCTTGAAGTCGCTGAGGGAATCTGCCTCGAAGCCCTCGCGTGACAGCAACATGATCATGCCGAATGCACCCAATGACATCAATACATAGATGACGGCATAGAACATGGCAGCTCCATAGCCTTCGATCCCACCGCTTATCAGGCCAAGCAGCATGAAACCCATGTGGGCGATGGTTGAGTAGGCGAGCATACGCTTGATATTTGTCTGTGCGATCGCAGTAATGTTACCGATGGCCATCGAAGCGATTGCAAGAATAGCCAGCATGCCCGACCAATGATGCACCAGCGGTTGCAAGCCTTCCACCAGAATGCGCGAAACAAATGCGAACGCAGCCAATTTTGGTGCTGAACCGATGAGCATGGTCATTGCTGTAGGTGCGCCGTGATAAACGTCCGGCACCCACATGTGAAAAGGTACCGCTCCCAGCTTGAATGCCAGCCCTGAAACGACGAATGCCAGACCGAACACCAGTAATGTTTGGTTCGCTTCACCGGAAAGGATTGAACTTGATACCACACCCAGCTCCAAGGAACCGGTCGCGCCATACAACATCGACATGCCATATAACAACAAGCCGGAAGCCAATGCACCAAGAATGAAGTATTTCATCGCCGCTTCAGTAGCGATGGCTGAGTCTCTTTGCAGGGCAACCATCGCATAGAGACTCAATGAGAGCAATTCCAATCCCAGATACAGGGTCAGAAAATGATTCGCGGAGATCATTACCATCATGCCAAGCATTGCAAACAGCGCCAGAACCATGAATTCCCCACTGAACAGACCTCGCACGGTGAGATATTGACGCGAATAGACAAGCATCATCGCCACCGTCAGATAGGTCAGAAGCTTCAGCACATCGGACATCAGGTCATCCACGAACATGCCGCCAAAGGCATAAGTCACGCCCTGGGTATGCGTACCAACAGTAATCAGCGAGCAACCCAGCAAGGTGAGTTGTACCAGCAAAAAGGTCACCATCCTTGAGTTTTGCTTGATCAACAGATCCGCAATCAGAATCACACACGCCATGATCAGCAGAAAGATTTCTGCGCCGGCCGGCATCAATTTCGTCATCAGATCCATAATCATCTCAAAATCTTACGTTAGTCGTTAGCATCTAGCTGGAAGTTGGTAACTGGCCCAGCCAACAATAATTTCCCGCGGTATTGCCCATGCATTCCATTCCTTTACGGCAGCTTGGAACGCGCCACATGAACAAGCAGGTCGTTCACCGATACATGCATGATTTCGCTGAAAGGCAAAGGATACAGCCCCATACCAAGCACGGTAATCGCCAGGATCGTAAAGATCGCCTTTTCGCGCATTGTCAGGTCAGTTAGCTTTGCGACATGCGCATTGGCCACTGCTCCAAAGATCACCCGCTTATACATCCACAGTGTATAGGCGGCGCCGAATATCAAAGTGGATGCCGCAGCAAAGGCATACCAGAAGTTTGCCTTCACGGCACCAAGGATAACCATGAACTCCCCGACGAAGCCGCTGGTTCCTGGAAGACCGCTGTTGGCCATCGCGAACAGCATGAAGAAGGCTGCGAATACCGGCATGCTGTTGGCCACACCACCGTAATCAGCAATGTTGCGTGAATGCATGCGATCGTATAGCACACCGATGCAAAGGAACAATGCGCCGGAAACGAAGCCATGAGAAATCATCTGCAGCAAACCACCTTCGATGCCGTACGCATTGAAAATAAACAGTCCAAGCGTGACGAATCCCATGTGTGAGATCGAAGAATATGCCACCAACTTCTTCATATCTGTCTGTGTCAGTGCGACCAAGCCGATGTAAACAACGGCTATCAGTGACAGCGCAATCATCACCCCGGCAAGTTTATGACTGGCATCTGGCACGATTGGCATCGAGAAGCGGATAAAACCGTAGGCACCCACCTTCAACATGATGGCAGCCAGAATCACCGAGCCACCCGTGGGCGCCTCGACGTGCGCATCCGGCAACCAGGTATGTACCGGGAACATCGGCACTTTCACGGCAAACGCAAAGAAGAACGCAATAAATATCAGTATCTGCGCAGTCATTGGCAGGGCAACCTGATGAAAATCGAGTATCGAGAAGCTGCCGCCGGACTGGTTATAAAGATAGATCAATGCAATCAGCATCAGCAAAGAACCTAGCAACGTGTACAGGAAGAACTTTACCGCAGCATAGACGCGATTCTGGCCGCCCCATACGCCGATGATCAGGAACATCGGAATCAGCATCGCCTCCCAGAACACATAGAACAAGACCGCGTCGAGGGCTGCAAATACACCGATCATGATTCCTGACATGATCAGGAAGGATGCCATGTATTGTGAGACACGCTTTTCAATCACCTTCCAACCGGCTAGCACGACGATCGGCGTGAAAAAGGCTGTAAGCAGGATGAACAGCACAGAAATACCGTCAACGCCGAGGGTGTAGTGAATATTGAAGCGGGTGATCCATGCATGCATTTCAACGAACTGCATCTCGGAAGTTTCACGAACAAACCCAGTGTAAAGGGGGATCGTTACTAAAAAACCCAGCACAGAGCCGACCATCGCAAGGACGCGAGCAAGACCGGCGTTCCTGTCATCACCGGTGGACAACACCAGTATGCCGAAGATGATCGGCAGCCAGATTGCGATGCTAATTACGGGTAACCCAAAAATCATGCTGTCATTCCTTAACTTTTAACGCGACCGGCGCGCCATTAAAACCAATCGCGTACGCTCAGCAGCACGAACACGCCGATGATCATGAAAAATGCATAATGATAAATATAGCCGGATTGAAGATGCCGGATCACTCCGGAAAACCAACCGACCAGTTTTGCCGTACCGTTCACCATCACCCCATCGATCAGCTTGATGTCTCCGAACTTCCACAAGAAGCGGCTCACGCCGCGTGCACCGCCGGCAAAGAACCAGTCGTTAAAACGATCAAAGTAATACTTGTTGTCCAGCAATGTATAAACAAACATGAAGCGCTTCTGGATCATGGCTGGTATGTCGGGCCGTTTCAGGTAGAAGAATGCCGCAGTTACCACCCCAGCAAGCGCCAGATAAAATGGCAACGTACTGAAAGCATGCATTGCCATCATGAAAGGGTTCTCTAGCACTTCATGGTGCATTAATGCCTCGACATGAACTTCGTCGACAAATATTGCATCAAGGAAATAATTGGTGTGCAGCATCGGATCAAAGGCTATATAGCCTATCGCTACTGACGGGATCGCCAGCAATATCAGTGGCAGCGTCACTACCCAGGAAGTTTCATGCGGTTTCTGTCCCGGCTTCAAGCCATGGTGATGATCGTGTGCCTCAGCATCATGCCCATGATCGTCATGTGACTTGCCAAAACGCTCTTCGCCGTGGAATACAAGGAAATACATCCGGAAGGAATAGAATGCAGTGACAAACACACCTGCCATCACGGCAAAATAGGCGAACCCGGACCCTGGCAGCTCCGACATATGAACCGCTTCGATGATGCTTTCCTTGGAGTAAAAGCCTGAAAAGAAAGGCGTGCCGATCAGTGCCAGCGAACCGATCAGCGAGGTGATCCAGGTTATCGGCATGTACTTCCTCAATCCGCCCATGTTGCGGATATCCTGATCATGATGCAAGGCAATAATCACGCTACCTGCCCCGAGGAACAACAACGCCTTGAAGAAGGCGTGAGTCATCAAATGGAATATCGCCACGGAATAGGCCGATGCACCAAGCGCAACCGTCATGTAGCCCAGTTGGGACAATGTTGAATAGGCGACGACACGCTTGATGTCGTTCTGGATCATTCCCAAAAAGCCCATGAACAAAGCTGTGATCGCTCCGATCACCATAACAAATGTCAGTGCCGTGTCGGACAACTCAAACAGCGGGGACATGCGTGCCACCATAAAGATACCTGCTGTCACCATGGTCGCCGCATGGATCAGGGCAGAGATCGGGGTCGGACCTTCCATTGAATCCGGCAGCCAGACATGCAGCGGAAACTGTGCCGATTTACCCATCGCACCAATGAACAGCAGTATGCAGATTGCCGTAAGCAAGCCGACCGACATGCCAGGGATCGGTGCAATATCGTTGGCATACTCTGCCGCATTGGCAAATACAGCAGCGTAATCAAGCGTACCGAAAACCATCAGCACCAACCCGATGCCGAGCAGGAAGCCAAAGTCACCGACACGATTTACGAGGAATGCCTTTAGGTTGGCGTAAATAGCCGTCGGCCGGTCATACCAGAACCCGATCAACAGATAGGAGACCAAGCCCACGGCTTCCCACCCGAAGAACAGCTGCATGAAGTTATTGGCCATCACCAGCATCAACATGGAAAAGGTGAATAACGAGATGTAGCTGAAGAAACGCTGATATCCCGGATCTTCCTCCATATATCCTATGGTATATACATGAACCATCAGAGACACGAAGGTCACTACCAGCATCATCGTGACGGTGAGCCGGTCGATCAGGAAGCCAACCTGGAAGCTGGTATCACCCGAGATCATCCAAGTATATACAGTACCGTTGAATATATTTCCGGCCATCACGTCCTGGAAGATCAGCAGTGATGCGACGAATGAAACAGCCACCAGCGAGATGGTGATCCGGTGAGACCAAGCGCGGCCAAGCGCTTTTCCGAAAAAACCGGCCGCGATCGCGCCAAGCAGCGGGGCCAAAGGTACAAGCAAATAGAGGCTCATCATACCCATCAACCTTTCAGGCTATCGAGATCGTCGACATTGATCGTGCTCAGATTTCTAAACAGCACCACCAGAATCGCCAGACCAATCGCTGCTTCTGCAGCAGCAACCGTCAGAATAAAAAACACGAATACCTGGCCGGCGGTATCGTTCAAATAATGCGAGAACGCAACGAAGTTGGTATTCACTGCCAGCAGCATCATTTCGATCGCCATCAACAGAACGATCAGGTTCTTGCGGTTCAGGAAGATGCCGACAACGCTGATAGCAAACAGCAATGCACTCAGTACAAGATAATGTGACAGTGTCAACACGTGGAAATCTCCATATCTGGTTGCTCCCTTGTCGGGCTCATTCTTTGCTTTCGGACGTTTGCCCGGCCATGACTTTTCCGGACTTCATCGAAACGATGCGCAGTCGATCCGCTTTCCTGACCGAGACCTGTTCCGAAACCACCTGCGACTTGGCATCCTTGCGCCGTCTCAGTGTCAGCGCAATCGCTGCCACCATTGCCACCAACAGGATCACTGCAGCGATCTCGAATGGATAGGCATAATCCGTATAGATCAACCGGCCCAGTTCCTTGGTATTGCTGTAATCAGCAAGATGCTTGGTGCCGACCATATCCCCCGATGTCTCTTTCGACCCCAACACCCATATCATTTCGAAAGCCATCAAGGCGGCCAGTGCAGCACCGAATGGAAGCCAACGCCAGAAACCCTCACGCAAACGCACCAAGTTGATGTCCAGCATCATCACCACGAACAGGAACAGCACCATCACTGCGCCGACATACACGAGCACCAGCGTTATTGCGAGGAACTCGGCTTCGAGCAGTAGCCAGATGCCGGAACTGCTGATGAATGCCAACACCAGGAACAGTACCGCATGCACCGGGTTGCGCGCGGTAATCACACGTACGGCTGCGAACAGCAGCAATGCCGCAAACGTATAAAACACGACTGTTTCAAAGTTGCTGGTTAAAAAATTCATTTACTTGCCCTCTATCCCGCTATTCGCTCTGCTTATCGGTACTTCGCGTCAGTTGCGCGATCCTTGGCGATCTGTTGTTCATATTTGTCACCAACTGCAAGCAGCATCGGCTTGGTGTAATACAAGTCACCGCGTTTTTCACCGTGATATTCGAAGATGCGGGTCTCGACGATCGCGTCAACCGGACAGGATTCTTCGCAAAAGCCGCAGAAGATGCACTTGGTAAGGTCAATGTCATATCGTGTGGTGCGGCGCGTGCCATCTTCGCGTTCTGCCACCTCGATCTTGATCGCTAGCGCAGGGCATACTGCTTCGCACAACTTGCAACCTATGCAACGCTCCTCGCCATTGGCATAACGGCGTTGCGCATGCAGGCCGCGGAAACGATAACTCTGCGGGGTCTTCTCTTCCGGGAACTGGACCGTGATCTTGCGCGCAAAGAAGTACCTGCCTGTCAGGGCCATGCCCTTGACCAACTCGAACAGCAGAAAGGTCTTGAAGAAATTTTTGATCGATTCCATATTCATCTCTCCTGCTTACCACACCCAGAGTGCTGTCTGCATCCATACCGCGATCACGACCACCCATATGATGGTCAGCGGAATGAACACTTTCCAGCCCAGGCGCATGAGCTGATCGTAGCGATAACGCGGGAAGGTTGCACGAAACCAAAGGAACAGTAGCAATATGAACGACACCTTCGCAAGCAGCCAGATGAAGCTGTTCGGCAGAAAAGGCAAAGGCGACAACCAGCCACCCAAAAACATGATCGCGGTCAGAAATGCAATCAGGATCATGTTGGCATATTCTGCGAGGAAGAACAGCGCAAACGCCATGCCTGAGTATTCCACATGGAAACCCGCAACGATTTCTGACTCACCCTCGGCCATATCGAAAGGCGCACGGTTGGTTTCCGCCACTCCTGAGATCAGGTATACAAGAAACATCGGGAACAGCGGGATCACATACCAGTTCAGCATCCCCAACCCGCCTTGCTGCCCCCGCACGATATCGCCCAGATTCATGCTTTGCGCCACCATGAGCACGCATACCAGCGCAAACCCCATTGCAATCTCATAAGAAACGATCTGAGCGGCAGAACGCACCGCTCCCAGAAATGCGTACTTGGAGTTGGAAGCCCATCCGGCGATGATGACGCCGTATACACCCAGGGATGTCATCGCCAGGATATACAGCAACCCTGCGTTCAGATCTGCCAGCACCACACCATCGTTGAACGGAACTACCGCCCAGGCAGCCAACGATGGCGCCAGCGCCATGATTGGTGCCAATACGAACAGGAACTTGCTTGAGCCTGAAGGGATGATGATTTCCTTGAGAAACAATTTCACGCCGTCGGCGATCGGTTGCAACAGGCCGTAATATCCGACGCGATTTGGCCCGATTCGAATCTGCATAAAACCGATGACCTTGCGCTCAGCCAGCGTCAGATAGGCCACGCCGCCCATGATAGGGGCAATGATCAACATGATCTTTACCAGCGTCCAGACTGGCAGCCAAGCTTGGCCGAGTAACTGTTGTCCAGCATCCAGCAGAGGTTGCAACAATTCCATCATGCTCGCTCCACAATGATTGATCCAAACATTGCACCCAACTGCGCTGTTGCAGGATGTCCTGCAGCAACACGTAAGGTACCTGATGGCAATGCATCATTTGCCTGCGCCACGAGTCGCACGGTTGCATCGCCTTGCTTTACGATAACGGCATCGCCCGATTTGGCGCCGATCTTGTTCAGTTCACTGCTGTGCAACTGTGCAGTTGGCGATGCGGCATCATGGGTACTTTGCAATGAGGTGGCACGACGCACCAATGCATCCGCGGAGTAAATCGGCACATCGCTGACACGCTGCAGGCCAGCGACACTGCCGCCTTTGGCGGCCTGCAATGGAACACCAACAATGCGGCTATCCAGCTTTTCAGCCAGTTCAAGCCCAACCAGCAATTCATTGCGAATTGCTTCGCTATCGTCATAATCGAAACCGGAAACATTCAGCAGGTTGCCCAATACCCGCAACACTTTCCAAGCAGGGCGCGCTTCACCCAGCGGCTTGACTGCGCCCCTGAAGCTTTGCACGCGCCCTTCCGTGCTTACGAAGGTTCCCGAAGTCTCGGTGTATGGAGAGATCGGCAACATCACATCGGCATATTCGCTCGCGCGGTGTTTGAAGGCAGACAACGCCACCACCATATCGGCACTATTGACTGCGGCCATCGCCTGGTGCGCGTCATGCATATCCAGTTCTGGTTCGACATTCAGCAACAAATAAGCCTTGCGCGGAGAGGCAATCATTTCGGCAGCATTCATGCCCTTGGCACCGCCAGCGAACGGCACGGCACCGGCCAGGTAAGCCCCCACGCTGTTTGCTGCCTCACCGAGGAAACCGAATTTCGCACCGCACAGTGCGGCGATTTGCCCGGACAGCAAGGTAATCTGGCTGGCATCAGGATGTTGCTGGGCAAAGTTACCTAATAGCACCGCGCCACGTTCGCCACTGGCCAGGCTGCCAGCGATGGCACGAGCCAAATCTGAAGGCTGAACAGAATCGATGACTTTCTGAATTTCAGCGGAGGGACTCGCAGACTTTTCGGCAACCAGCGCCTTGAGGATTTGCGACAGGGTAGCCACCATTTCCCCGGG